>NZ_CP039249.1:2799166-3126250 GCF_004795835.1 Sphingomonas sp. PAMC26645 | reverse complement strand
CGCGGCGGGTGTCGGCGGAGGTTGCCGACGTTCCCACCCGGGAGATCGAGCGGAAGACTCAAGCAGAACGACCGACCGGCCACCACCTCGCGCGCACCCTCGAGAATCTTCTGCGGGGTCAGAAGGTTCAATCGGCCGATGCGATCGTCCGGCCCGAATTCTCCCCAGTTGGAACCAGGGGGTCTATTAACCCATCGCGGCGATCTCATCTGCCTCTCCCGTTTATTGTTACCATTACTTCTAACTGTATACGTTGACATGTCAAATGAAAGGATGTCTAGAAGCGTTGGACCAGGGGCGGGCGATGATCCGTCGGGAGAGGCCATGACGATTACAGCTGACTCGAGCCGACCAGGCTCGCTCCATCGGGTTGCGGCAGCGTGACCACCCAACCGCTCACCGGCCTTAAGGTCATAGACGCCGCGACGTTGTTCGCGGGCCCGGTCGCAGCCATGCTGCTCGGCGATTACGGCGCGGACGTTCTCAAGATCGAGCATCCTCGCGGGGATCCGGCACGTACCCACGGGCCGAGCAAGGACGGCCGCTCCCTCTGGTGGACGATGATGGGGCGTAACAAGCGCGCGATGACGCTCAACATCGGCCGACCCGAGGGTGCGGAGATCTTCCGGCGGCTGGCAAGCAAGGCCGACATCATCATTGAGAACTTCCGCCCCGGCACGCTTGAGCGTTGGGGACTTGGCTACGACGTGCTTTCAGCGGACAATCCCGGCCTGATACTCGTACGCGTCACTGGCTTTGGTCAGTTCGGGCCTCATTCCCATCGGCCGGGCTTCGGCACCCTAGCAGAGGCCATGAGCGGTTTCGCCGACATGACCGGGCAGCCGGACGGGCCACCAACGCTTCCTCCCTTCGGTCTCGCCGACGGAATTACCGGGTTCGCCGCGGCGTTCGCCGCCATGACCGCAGTGAACAGCCGGACGCGTACCGGTCGAGGGCAGGTCATCGACATCGCCCTGATCGAACCGATCCTCACGATACTCGGCACCCAGGCGGTCGTCTATGATCAACTGGGCATCATCCCGGACCGGACCGGCAATCGTTCGCGCGCCAATGCGCCCCGCAACACCTACGAGACCAAGGACAAGCGCTGGCTTGCCATCTCCACTTCGTCGGATTCGATTGCTGAGAGACTCATGCGGCTGGTCGGAGCGGACGATCTGGTTGATCAGCCATGGTTCTCGAGCGCACGAGGTCGTGTCGAGCACGTCGAGGACATCGATGAGCGGGTGGCCGCTTGGATAGCTGAACGGACCGCCGACGAGGCCGTTCTGGCGATCGAAGCAGCCGAGGCTGCCGTGGCACCGGTCTACAACATCGCGGACATCTTTGCCGATCCGCAGTTCGCCGCTTTGAAGACCATCATACCGGTAAACGACCCGGTCCTGGGGGACGTACGTATGCAGAACGTTATGTTCCGTATGTCGCGGGACAGCGGGGCGATCCACTTCACCGGCCGCGAACTTGGCGCCGACAACCAGGATGTACTCGGTCAGGAACTGGGTCTCAGTTCGGAAGAGATTGCGAGACTTAAGGAAACCGGCACGATCTGAGCCGCCCCTGGGGATCAGATCACGTGATGGCTCGCATCGTCGCGCAGCGCCAAGGACTGATCCCGCCCGGGGCGCATTCGGTCCTCGATCGCGTATTGCTCGATCGAATGTGCGATCCACCCGGCCGAACGGGCCAGCGGGTAGAGGGGGTCGGACCGGTCCGACCCCAGCTTGCGCATCACGAAGGCGCGGGCGAAGGGAAAATCAGGCTCGCCGCCGTTCCACTCGCGCATCATCTCTAGCGCTGACTGTAGCTTGTCGATGTCGTGGTCGGCCGGAAGAATCGAGACGCATGCAGCCAGCAACGCGCGACCGCGGGGGTCGCGACCGCCATACAGCGCGGAACCGAAGCCCGGAACGCGTTCGCCTTGGCGAAGACGTGTTACCAGTGGCAGCCGCACGTCCGCGCTGTCGAGGATCTCATCGACGAGTCGGCCCACGGCCGCGGCGTAGCCGAACCAGCTTTGTCGACCCGCGGCGACCAGCAGCCCGGCGGTCACGGTGCGCCATGGCGTGACGCCGGTGCTCGCTACGGCGCGCACCGCCCTGGCACCGGGTTCCAGTCCGTGATCGGCAGCGAGTACCAGCAACCGTCGGACGATCTCTGCACGGCGTTCGTCCAAGGCCAGGGCACCGGCCACGATCTCGTGGATCGGGGCGACGCCCGGCGTCAGACTTCCGAACAATATCGCTGAAAGCCAGCGCATGATGTCGGCTCCGGTTCGCGCCATTCCTGCTGGCGAAAGATCGAACGAGCGGGAATCCGCCTCCTCCAGCGTATGAAGGAGGGCGGTAGCTCGATCGAGCCCGTTGTAGTCGTTCAGAAGGGGGGCAAGCTTATCGAATGCCGCCGACCCCTTGGGCATCTGCTCCGTGAAGGCCTGACCAACGGGTACGTTCCAAAGGATGGCCGCAGTCTCTTCCACCGTCGCGCCTTCCGAGAGCTCGATGGCGCTGCGTCCCCGGTACATCGGTCCCTGCGCCGTGATCTGCGTCACGATGCTGTCGAGGGTGGCATCGACCGATGACGCGCGGGGCGTAGCCTTCCGAAGGACCTCCCGCTCGAGATCCGCCTTCAGATATTCGCGTACTCTCGAACCCGGCACGCCGCGAGTACGCAGTCCCTTGCGACCGACATAGACGTAGAGCGTCGTCACGCTGACGCCCAGGATGGCCGCAGCCTCCTCCGCGCGCACGTACTCGCTCTCAGCCCTGTGTCCCTTCTCCATGTCAGGCCTTTCCTTAAACCTAACACTATTTATCAAGATTGACGATATGATGCAAGGACTGACAGATGCCTGGCAGCGAGCGGGCACGTATCTGTCTCCGCCCGAGGACCGGCAAAACCGGCCAGAAATCATACGCGATGACATCGCGGGGAGGAATTGAAATGCGGTCTTCGAAGCAGCGCACCCTCTGGCTCGCCGGCACCGTGGCGGCCGGCGCCATTCTTCCGGTTCAATCGGCTCTGGCCCAATCCGCTCCCCAGGTAGAGGCGCCTGTCGCGGCCGGAGCCGAACCCGTGGGCGGACCGACCGAGAATGCGCTGGCGCAGGGCGATGCCGCTACCGACATCGTGGTGACGGGATCGCGGACCGTGACGAACGGGTATTCGTCACCGACACCGGTCACGGTCGTGACCGCGACGCAGTTGGCGAACGTGCAGCCGCAATCGTTGTCGCAAGGGCTGAACCAGTCCCCGCAGTTTCGCAATTCGGCATCGCCGCAATCGAACGGATCGGGCACATCGGTAGGAAGTTCGCTCGGAGCGAGCTATCTGAACCTCCGTGGTCTCGGGACGCAGAGGACGCTCGTCCTGCTTGACGGCCACCGTCTCACTCCCACGTCGTTTCTCGGACCTACGGACATCGGGCTGATACCCGAAGGGCTCATCTCCCGCGTCGACGTCGTGACTGGTGGGGCGTCGGCGGCGTATGGCTCCGACGCGGTGTCCGGGGTCGTCAACTTCGCACTCGATACGAAGTTCAACGGTGTGAAAGGCGTGGCGCAAGCTGGCGTTTCGGAGCGCGGCGATGCCGCGAACCAGAAGGTCGCGATCACAGCCGGTGCGGACGTGCTGGGTGATCGAGGGCACGTGTTGGTGAGCGGCGAGTATTACAAGAACGAGGGGATCTTCAACTACAACGGTCGTGACTGGGCGAGAAAGGGGTACGCCATCATAGCTGTACCCGGCGTCACCGACCTGAACAAGTCGCCTACCAATCCGCGGCAGGTCGTCGTGCCTAACGTCCGCACCTCCAACGGCACCTATGGCGGGCTGATCACGGATACCGCGTTGAGGGGAACCCAGTTCCTGCCGGGCGGCGCGCCATCACCCTTCACCTATGGAAGCCTGGTGTCCGCTTCCACGATGCAGGGCGGCGACGGGATCGATGCGTCCCGTGACATCGGCCTTCAACCCGAGCAGGAGCGGTTCAACCTCTTCAGCCGGTTCGACTACGAACTCACGGATAACGTCAGTGCCTACGTCCAAGGCATCTACGGGCAGGACCAGGTCGTGTTCATCTCCGGCCCGGGCCTCCAGGCAGGGGGCAGCAATCAGTTCACCATCTTCAGCGACAACGCCTTTCTACCGACCAGCATCAAGGATCGCATGGCGACGGCGGGTGTCTCATCATTCCATCTTGGGCGCTTCAGCCGAGACACGGGGCTGGCGACGTACGACAACAAGAACTCGACGTGGCAGGTCAATGGCGGCGTTAAGGGGAGGTTCGGGAGCGGCTGGAAGTTCGATCTTTTCTTCTCGCACGGTGAAAATCGCGATCGGTCGGTGATCTCGAACCTTCCGATCGTAACCAACGTCTACAATGCGGCCGATGCAGTCGTGAACCCTTCAAACGGGCAGATCGTCTGCCGCACGACGCTCACGAACCCCGGCAACGGTTGCGTACCGTTCAACGTCTTTGGCGATGGTTCGCCTTCCCAAGCGGCGGTGAACTACGTCACCGGCACGGCCTATGCCGTGCAGAAGGCGACGCAGGACAACGCAGGCTTCTCCGTGACCGGCGAGCCGCTCCAGTTGCCCGCGGGGCCGCTGTCGGTGGCGTTCGGGGGGGAATATCGTCACAATTCCGCAAGTCAGACCGCCGATGCGCTTTCCACGGCGGTAGTTCCTTCGAATGCGGGAATCCGAGGTCTTCCGGCCGCACAGGTCGGCAAGGTCGGCCTGTTCGACCGCGCAAATCCGCAGAACTTTTCTGGATCGAACCACGTGACGGAGGGTTTCGTCGAGATCCTGGCACCCGTGCTTCACGACCTGCCGCTGATTCACTCCCTCGACGTCAACGGTGCCGTCCGATACGCCGACTACAGCACGAGCGGCGGGGTCACGACCTGGAAGGTCGGTGGAACCTATGAACCGTTCGCCGACTTCCGACTGCGGGCAACCCGATCGCGAGACATCCGTGCACCTTCGCTGTTCGAACTCTATCTGGCACCGAGTCCCGCCTCGACCGGCGGTCCCATCACCGATCCCTTCAATAACAACGGGGTGTCCTCGACGATAAACATCACCGTTGCGGGCAACCGCAACCTGAAACCCGAGGTCGCCAACACCCTGAGCTACGGGTTCGTCTACCGACCCCATTTCATCCGAGGCCTGGGATTTTCCGTCGATTACTGGAAGGTCGACATCTCAAACGCGATCAGTCAGCTGTTTCAGACGACGCCTGCCACCAACGCCCAGTTGCTCGTCAATCAGTGCTTCGCAGGGAATGCCGTGCTGTGCGACGCCATTCACCGTACCGGCGGGGTGATTACGTCGGTCGACAACACCTACTTCAACATCAGCCGTTTCACCGCCTCGGGCGTGGATTTCGAGCTGACCTACAAGACGCCCGGGTCGTCGATGTTCGGTCTTGACGATACGTCGTTGGCGTTCCGTGGAGTCGCCTCCTATCTTCACGAACTATCTACGCAGCTACCTGGAGGCCTCGTCATCGATCGAGCCGGAGATGTGGGCCAGGCTGCCGCTGGTAGCCCTCATTGGACCGGTACAGTCGACGCGGAACTCACGCATGGAGGCTTCTCGTTGTTCGCGCAGGAACGCTTCATTCAGGGCGGCAAGATCGACAACACCCTGACCGCTAGCGACATCAACATTAATCACGTGCCAAGCGTATTCTACACCGATCTGACGCTTCGTCAGAGGGTCGGAGGTACTGACGGTACGTTCGAGATGTTCCTCACGGTCAATAACCTGTTCGATAAAGATCCGCCTATCGACCCTCGCTTTCAAACCTTCGGGACGATCCCGACTAACCGTAGCCTCTACGACGTTGTGGGGCGACAGTTCACGATGGGCGCGAGGTTCAAATTCTAGGTCTGGTGCTCGACGGGCGTTTTGCCTCGAAGAGAGCCTATGGCGAACGAATTCGGATCAAGCCGTCATCGGGACGTTCGCGACGGGCCTTCGAAGCCGAGGGAACGCCAGGCGTGGCCCAGATCCCATCTTCCGAGCGTCCTTCGAACGGGGCGACTAGGCGAGTTTCGCAGGTGGGAAAAGGTCGTGACGGCGACTATGCTTCTATGAGCTAATCAGACTGCTTAACGGCGGCAGGTTTTGAGCTCGCCCAACTAAAGCCTTAACTGCTCAACTCCGAACGGTGCGGTAGGGCAGGGCTCGCAACGGCGTAGTCTCGAACCGCGCTAACACGCAGATCATTTGCCGCGGGCATTGCCTGGTGCGCGATTCCAACGTCGTACTGGCGTACTCGACCGAAGGCGCCCGCCCCATCGTCTGCGAGACGATGGTGTGCAGAGAGGCAAGAGTATTGGCCACTCCACGGCCCGAGGCATTTGCCAACAGCGACCAACGTTTATCCGAGCTTCGAACGGCTTATCAATCGATCTTGCCACAGCCGTTAAAATGGCTTTGGGGACCGAATGGCATAAATTTGTAAAAATCTAACAGGACTTATATAATTCGATAAGTCTCGAACCATTGAACTATGGCGACTTTTGACCTATTTTGGTCGCGCGGCCACAGATCCTCCGGAAGAACTCCCGAGACCGGCTGCGAACGGAGCTCGTTATGAACGCTATGATTCAGTCGGCTTATGAAGGTCCAGTCAGTTTCACCCGTGTCGTGGATGCCTACGAGGATCCGCTCGACCAGGATTCGCCATTCGATCGTCCCGTGCCTGCGACGCGGCGCGCTCTTACCCGTCTCGCACTTGTGGCGGCCGAGACGGGCGCGCGCTTCCAGCGCGACGGGCTGGGGGCTGATCCGATGGCATGGATGCTGTCCCCCCGGCGCGTGTTCAATGGCGGCACCGCCATTGACGCGGTGTTGGGCCGCGAGGATTTCATGCGCGCGCTTCTTCTCCACAGCCTATCGATAGGTCTCGATGCCGATCCCGAATTCATCGATGAGCTGGTATCGGAGACCGAGGACCCGGAAGAAGTCACTTCGGGAGAAGGCGGCGGATGGTTCGGGCATCCCCGTGAGGATGACGTTCCAAAGCGAGCGCACCGTCCGGAAGGCCTCAAGCCGCGCACGCACCCTCGCGGCGACAGTGGCTCGAATCGGGTTCGACCCCATGGCGCTACTCCCGACGACGCCACCGAAACGGGGGATCAGCCGGACGAGGGCGAGGGGCGTCGCCTCTACACCGCAACCCTGACTTTCGAGGACGGCCACACGACGCTGCAGGTGTTTAACGCCTCGGTATGCGCCAGTCCTTCCGAAGCGTTCACGCGCTTGGCCTCCCGTTACGGGGTGTATGTCGCGTTCCAGGCCGAACTGCATGCGGGATACGACCCCACGTCCGCCTTCGCCGAGGCGTTCGTGTCGCCCGCCATGGACGAGATGCTTCAGCTTGTGGACGACGATCCCTCGGGCGCGCTCGGAGACGGGCTCGACCTCAATCTGGAACAGCGTTTCGCCGCCTGAAGCGCGGTCGCCAACCAACATCACACTTCGCGCCGTCCTCTACCGCCAATCGGGCGTGGGACGGCGCACGTCTGTAGGAGATCGACATGTCCCATAAAGAGGACGGCAGCCACTTGGCCATCCGTTCACGCCCGTACGGGACCGCCGGTCGAGGCACAGCGATGATGGACGAGGACGGGAGTTTCGACGAACACGAGTTCCACTATCTTTACGGTGAACAAGCCTCACGTCGTCTGGCTAAGACCGGGGTGAAACGCGCTGGCCGGACGACAGGGCTACGGCTCTACACCGCCACGATCGCGATGACCGACCGCAACGTGATGATCCAGGCGTTCCACGCCTCGCTTGCCAGGAGTGTCGACGAAGTGCGTGCCCGGTTAGCCGGACGTTTCGGTCCGCACATCGCCGACGGCGCGGACATCCGGATAGGCATGTATCCGGCGGCCCCACTCGTCGTCGCGCTCGTGCCGCCCCCCGTGGTCGAGATGATCTGCCGTGTCGCACGGCACGGTGCCGATCCGAAAACCCGGAAATTCGAGGTCGATATCCAGCAATGCATCCGCGCGTGAGGGCTGCTTAGCCAAGTCCACATCCAAACAGCGACCCGGCAGCGGGTCAGGGAGACCACCATGGCCAGCCAGATCAATCTCGATTCCGGGACGACGAACAATGGTAGTGAGGTTCGCATTCTGCATCCGCTGAAGTTGCGGGAAGGGTCGACCGGGGATGGCTGCGCTCGAGGGTCGTTCGTGGGCGTAGCGGTCGACGTCGAGACGACGAGCCTCGATGCCAAGACGGGCAAGGTGATAGAACTGGCGCTGCGCAGGTTCAGGTATGACGGTGCCGGTATCGTCACGGACATCGACCAGGCGTTCGAATGGCGCGAGGACCCAGGCGAGCCATTGACCGACGAGATTCGAACTCTCACGGGAATAACCGATGCCGATCTCGCTGGTCAGGAGATCGACGAGGACTCGGCGACGCGGTTGCTGCAATCGGCCAGTTTCGTCGTCGCGCACAATTCGGCCTTCGATCGCAGTTTCATCGAGATGCGTCTTCCCGAAGCGAAAAGGCTCGCATGGACCTGTTCGCTCTCGCAGGTCGACTGGAGAGCCCGGGGTTTCGATGGCCGGAGCCTGGGTTATCTGCTCGTCCAGAACGGGTTCTATCACTGCGGACATCGGGCGTCGGCGGATGTCGACGCGCTGATCCAGATGCTTCGCCACCGGAATGCCGATGGCCGCACGGCACTGGCGGAGATGATCGAGCGTGGCTCGCAGTCAAGCTGGCTCGTGAGCGCAAAGGGCGCAGACTTCTCCGTGAAGGACCTGTTGAAACAGCGGGGCTATCGCTGGTCGAGCGGCGATAGGGTCTGGTGGCGGGAGGTTGATGACAAGGCACTCAAGCCAGAGCGGTTCTGGCTGGCCGCCAACGTATACTGCATGGAGGCGAACCCGAAGGCTACCGGGCCAACGGTCGATCGCGTCACGCCGCGGACGCGCTTTCTCCAGGAACGGTGATTCCCGCGAAGAACCTGGCCCGATCCACCCGGTCCGAAGCGAGCTATCCCTTTGGCGGGTTGGCAGAGCCGTGCGTAGAGGCGCCTTTGCAGGCCTTTGACACCAAACCCGACCGCTAGCAGCCGGGGACCTCGCGCCGAGTCATTAATCTATGAGAGGGTTTTGACTGAGAACTCCGCATTTCGATACGGCGTGGTCTTCGCCCCTCGCGCGGTTCCCCTGCTTTCTCGAAAAGGATCCTTTCGGGAAAGCTTAGGCCGCCTCGCTCGCCGTTCGTTTGCGGGAAGGTCGTCAAACCAATTTATGACACCGCCTTTCAGAAGTTCTGCCACTCACCTCGCCAGTCATAGAGCTTCGCCGTTGTGGCATACTCACGTAAATACGAAAGCTTGCCGTCGTGCAGTTTGGCGATGGTCACACCGTCGAACGTGTTTTCGTCACCACGCCACGTGTAGTGGAAAGTCCATTCCGCGGTCTCAGCCTCGGGTGAGGATCCTGAATGATGGACCTTCCAGTCGATCACGTGGCCGTCCTCAGCCAGCCACGAGGAGACCCATCGTGCTACCCAATCGTGCCCGCGGTAGATCGGTCCGAAGCTCTCAATGACGACGCAATCAGGGGCAAGCGTTGCGAGGATCGCAGCCACATCATGTGCTCGCCAGCCGGCAATATATTGCTCTAGTAGTGTCATCGGTGTGATGGCCTTCCTATACCCAGAATGCGGAATGGCCGTTAGCAGATACAAGGCCAAGGCTTTAGGCTGACGGGATGAGCGAATTGGAACGATCCCGTAGTGCTCCATCTTCCGACGCTGCCCAGGCGCATCTCACGGCCACGTTGCTGGCGGTCGCCGGTGAGGATCGAGATGCGTTCAAAGAACTTTATCGCCTGACCAACGCGAAGCTGTTCGGGATATGCCTGCGTATTTGCGGCAACCATGCGAATGCAGAGGATGTGCTGCATGAGGTATATCTTCTGATTTGGCGACGCGCTGGAGCATGGCAGCCGGGCAGGGCCAGTCCGATTAGCTGGCTTGCCGTTATCGCGCGTAACCGCTCCATCGACTGGCTTCGCGCGCAAACATCCCGGCCGGCAGCCTCGCTAAACGAGGTACCGGACATTCTAGATTGGCAGCCGGACGCAGAAACGATCCTGATCGCCAGAGGTGAGTACATCAGGCTGGTTGAATGCCTGAGCAAGCTGGATCCTCGGCAGCGATATGCAATCGCAACGGCATTCTTTGGTGGCGCAACGTATGCGGAGGTAGCTGCCCGCGCGGGGGTGCCGACGAGTACCGCGAAAAGCTGGATTCGTCGTGGCCTTCAGCAGCTTCAGAACTGCCTTGGTGTCGATTAGGCAACGGACCCCGACGGTATCGGAGCCGTGGAGCCATGTTCGAGTAACGGGATTGGGTGTCATGGCGCCGCCATCATAACCTGCGAAGCAGCGATGCCACCACGGACACGCAAATCATGCAAAGCTCGCCTCGATTGTTCCTTCAACAGCTAGTCGATTGCATAGCGACGGGTCGTGACCCATCGGTTCTGGAACTCGAAGGCCTTGCGGAGCGCATCTGGGTCGAGGGGGCAACAAGTCGTTCTGCATTTTCCTGGAACGGTCTGTCTCCGGCGAGCCTAGACAGGGTCGTCGCGCTGCGATCCTCCCTATTGGCTCTGCGGGGTAGCGACCTGCGCTGATCGGTTTTTTCAGGTTTTCAAGGCGACTAGGTACTTGTAAAATTGCTTGATGGTGAAGCGTACATACGTCCCGGCCGTGCGGATGGAGCCAGATACAAAGGCATGTTGGAGCCTGTATTCCGTTGAAAGCGACTGCTGGCTTCCCGTGACGTTCCGTTCCGAACGGGAAGCGGCAGAGGCGGCTCACGTGGTCAATCGCGCATCCGGCTGATCCGACTTTGCCGGAGGTCAAAACCGTTCGGCTCTGTCACCACCACGCGCCAATTTGCGCAGCGACCAGGAACCAAAAACCTTAAGCTCGGTTGACAGTATAGTGTCATATTGAAAACAGGCTGTCTTTTGCAGCATCAGAACAACAACGTACGCGAGCTAGCGCTAACGATCTTTGCGGCGAATGGTCGGCTAGTCGGCGCCGGGAACGAGCTGGTTGCGCACCTCGGCCTGACCAGTGCCTGGTGGCAGGTGCTGGCGGCGCTGCGCTACTCGCCCGTGCCGTTGCCCACCGCCTCCATCGCTCGCAACATGGGTCTGACCCGGCAAGCGGTGCAGCGCATTGTCGATGTGCTCGCCGAACGTGGGCTGGTCGAGTTTCAGAGCAATCCTCACCACCAACGCGCCAAGCTGGTCGTTCTCACGCCAGCTGGCCTCAAAGCGGTCACCGGCGCGGAAAACGTGGTTGCGCCGTTGGATCAAGCAATTGCCGAACGGATCGGGAACGAGCGCCTGCAGGCCGCGATCGCCACGCTGGGTGAGATGATGACCGTAATCTCTGAGCAGCTCGAAGGTGCCGAAGCTGCGTTGCCCTTCTTCCCCCACGCCCTCAAGGAAACCCTTTTATGATCCTGGTTCTAGGTGCCACCGGCGGCATTGGTGGCGAGGTTTGCCGGTTGCTGAAGCACGCAGGCACGTCGTTCCGCGCGATGGCCCGCAAGCAGGAGCAGATCGACCGCTTCCACGAGGATGACGTGGACGCAGTGCTCGGCGACCTCGACCGGCCGGAGACGCTGACGGCCGCGATGACTGGCATCGACACGCTGTTCCTGGTCACGGCGCCGACCCCTGCTCAGGTCGCGCAAGAGACAGCGGCGATCGATGCCGCCAAACGCGTCGGGGTAGGCCGGATCGTCAAGATCTCCGCCTCCGACTGCAATGTCCGCTCGCGGATCCCCTGGGCGCAATCGCACGCGCTGATCGATCATCACCTCCGCGCGTCTGGAGTTGACTGGACGATCCTGATGCCGACCGCGTTCATGCAGAACTTCCTCTGGTTCACGAAACCGGTCGCGAAGGGCTACCTGCCCCTGGGCGCCGGCAAGGGGTCGGTTTCGTGGGTCGACACGCGCGACATCGCGCGGGTCGCGGCGACCGTTCTGACACAGGACGGGCATAACCGTGCGACCTATTTCCTAACCGGGCCGGAGACCTTCGATATGACGGAGGCCGCCACGCAGCTGTCGCAGGTGACGGGTCATAAGGTGCGCTACCTCGACCTGCCCACGCCGGTGTTCCGCACAGTCCTGCGCATGACGGGCAATTCGCGCTGGATGGCTAACGGGCTGGTCGCGCAGTTCTCCGATATGGTGGCAGGCCACCATGACATCGATCCGACCTGCGAGATCGAGCGCCTGACTGGCCAGCCGCCAAACGATTTCCCGACCTTCCTGCGCGACCACCGCGACGCCTTCGTCAAGGCCGCCTGAGCGCGAACCCCCAAAAGGATCGGAGAGCGCTCAGCCTCTACTCGCCAGTCTGCAAGATCGCCCCAGCAACAACGATATCGACCAGGCGATCAGCGCGCGAGGCGAAAGCGGGTTGGCCGCCGAGCCACCCAAGCGCGCCGATGATCCCGAAAAGATCGGTGCCGTCGAGATCGTTGCGCGCTGTCCCTGCGGCCTGAGCCTGTTCGAGCAAACGCGCTCCCGCCGCACGCAAGCTGGTGCAAGAGGCGTGAAGAGCGGAGTTGGAATCGTCCAGCGCGGCCGCCATCACGGCAACGACGCCATTATAGCTCCGCACGAACGCCACGGCGTCGGGGAGCCAGAGTGACAAGGCTTCATCGGGCGCCATGCTGCTGCCCAGATCAGCAGCCTTGCGCGTCAATACGTCAAGGCTTGTGCGCAGCAGCGCCTCCAGCAGCGCCTCGCGGGTGGGGAAATGCCGATAGAGCGTGGCCAACCCGACGTCCGCCTGTCTGGCGATATCACGCAGCGATGCATCCGCACCATACTCGGCGATCACGTCGCGCGCGACCGCTAGCAGGTGGCTGTAGTTCTTTCGGGCGTCCGCGCGCATGAGGCTCCCTTGACAAACGGATCACCGCTACGGATATACGTAGCACTGATCCGCTTAGATAGTCACTTTCCTACATAAAGGAAACAGCCATGCAAGATCCCCTACGCTACAAACTCTTCGGCCAGCACACGGGCTTGCGCGTGTCCGAGTTCATCCTCGGCACTGCCAACTTCGGTACGGCGTGGGGACATGGCACCGATCGCGACGAAGCGCGCCGCATCTTTGACACCTACGCGGGTGCGGGCGGCAACTTTTTAGACAGCTCCAATGGCTATCAGGATGGCCAATCCGAGGAGTTCCTTGGCGATCTACTGACCGGACGGCGCGACAAATTCGTCCTGTCCACGAAATATGCCGTGAGGACGAACGCCGCCTCCGGCATCCTTGTCACGGGAAATAGCCGGCAGGCGATGGTGTCGTCGGTCGAGGCAAGCCTCAAAAGGCTGAAAACCGATCGGATCGACCTTTACTGGGTCCATGTCTCGGACGGCGTCACGCCGCTGGACGAGATCGTGCGCGGTTTCGACGACCTCACGCGGGCGGGCAAGATCCTTTATGCGGGCCTGTCCAACTTCCCGGCATGGCGGGTGGCACGGGCCGCGACGATCGCGGAGCTTCGCGGTGCCGTTCCGATCGCAGGCATTCAGGTCGAGCATAGCCTCGTCCAGCGAGCGACCGAGCAGGAACTTATTCCTGCCGCCCAGGCGCTTGGGCTTGGCGTTGTCGCCTTTTCGCCCTTGGGCGGTGGTGTGTTGACCGGCAAATACCGTGCTGGCAAGGCGCAGGACCGGCGCGACGAGGCGTGGGCCGGTGCCGGCTTTCAGCCGGAGAACAGCCCGCAGCGTACAGCGGTCCTGGACACGCTGATTGCGGTCGCGGACGAAGCAGGCGTAACTCCCGGCGAGATCGCCATCGCCTGGGTCGCTGCGAAAGGCTCGCTACCGATCATCGGGCCACGCACTCTCGCACAGCTCGAAGCCAATCTCGCTGCAGCAAACGTCAGGCTGTCCGCCGAGCAGGTCTCCCGGCTTGATGCCGTGAGCGCGATCCCGCCTGTTTATCCGTACACTGTCCTCAACGAACGCCGGATACAGGACCTCATTACGGGCGACATGGTCAACAGGATCGATATGCCGGTCTATCCCGCAGCCTGAGGGTCGTATAAATTATGGTGATTGTCTGCTTCGGGAACATCGGATCATCGGAGCAGACAATCGCTTTGCCGGCCAATTAAAGCTTAGACTTCAAGGCTGCTCTACCGCGCGTTGCGCCGCGTTGGATGGCATTATGTTTGGCTGGGAAGCGCTTTCCCGTGTCACCATGCCTTTGAGAACGCTCCGGGCTTTCAGCCACTTGTCGTTTGTGAGGTGGATCGGTGGATCAGGACGTGGTCGCCGCAATCACGAGCAAGCTAGCAAGGACGCCGAGCGGGAATGTATGCGAGAACTCCCGACGGCGCAGGATCGTGACGACGGCAACAGCAATGATCATCGCGCCGAGCGCCATTCCGATGCTTCGGCCGGCAGGGAAAGCGATCAGCGCTGCGGCCACGATTTCGACGCCCCCGGTCACGCGACACCACCAACGCGGGTATCCCCACCGGGCGAAGTCATCCTGGGTGGCGCGCCTACCGATCGCATTAAATAGCCCTGCACCGACAAACGCGACAACGAGCAGCCAGGCAGCGATACTGTGCAGCATTCTAGGACTCCTTCAACGTTTAATGACGTCGGAAAGGCTGTAGTTCAGGGCTAGGCGGCTACCGCAGCGTAGGAGCGCAGTTCATCGATGATCGAGTGCCGGGAAGGGTTCCAGCCAAGCTTACGTTCGGCCAGTTCGCCCGAAACCAGCTGATCGCATGCGATCGCGTCCGCGAAGCCCCAGAGCGCTTGGCGTGCCTCATCCAGCGGCCATTCCGCCACCCTACCCTCGGTGCCCGCGGCCTCGCTCGCAGCCCGCGCGATCTCGACCAGCGGGATGGCCGGGCCGTGGGCGCCGTTGAAGATCGACGCGGCTGACGCCTTCTCTAGCGCAAGCAAATAGAGGTCCGCCAGATCGTCGGTGTGGACAGTCGTCCAGCGGTTCTGCCCGTCGCCGACGTAGCGTGCAGCGCCGTGCTCCTTGGCCGCGTCATACATCATCATAGCGGTGCCGCTGCGGTTGCCGTACACCCAGGCCGGGCGGATCACGACCGGATGGACGCTATCTGCCACAGCACCGAGAATTTCCGCTTCGAGGGCCTGGCGAAACTGCACCAACTCGACGGGATGCAACGGGCTGTCCTCGGTCGCGGGTGTGTCGCCGGTCGGACCATAAACCAGACAGCCGCTAGTGTAGACGAAGCGCTTGGAAGTGCCGCGGAGCGCATCGATGATCGCGCGTGTTGCTGCCACGTCATAGGTGGCCATGTTCTGATCGCTCGGCGACGCGGCATGAACGACCGCATCGACCCCCTGTGCGGCACTGGCCACACTGGCCGGGTCAGCAAGGTCGCCGTGCATAGCCTGATATCCCAGATCGGTGAGCTTGGCCGCGCTCGCGTCCGAACGCACCAGTCCCACGACGCTATGTCCCGCCGCTGCCAGCCGGCGTGTGACCGCGCCGCCTATCAATCCCGTTGCACCCGTTACCAATACCCGCATGTCAGCACCTCATCGCCTCTGTGCAGCGCATAGAGCGGAACGGCTGAGCCACGTGAAATCGCGAGACGTGATACTGCGTCATCGGCGTGGCCGATGGCGTCAGACTGTGGCGGCGATCTCAGCGATGCAATCGCGAAGCCAGACCGTGGCGGGATGATCGTCAACCCGACGATGCCACATTATCGCCAGCGGCCACTCCGACAGAGCAATTGGCGGCTCGTGTACGGCAACGCCGAGATTGGCCGCTGCAAACCTCCCGGCGACCCGAGAGGCTAGTGTCGCGACAAGGTCGGTCTCAGCAATCACGAACGGCGCGACCAGAAACTGCGGCAGGCTCAGCACAACGCGACGTTCGAGACCGAGCACCGCCAGCTTGTGGTCCACCAAACCAATGCGATCGCCTTCGGGCGACACCAGCAGATGAGAAGCTGCAGCGAAGGCCTCAACGCCAGCCCCTACCGCAAAGGCCGGGTGCCCAGGCCGCGCGATGCAGGCAAACCCTTCCTGAAGAAGCACGCGCGTTAGAATGCGAGCCGAGGCGTCGACCGGGACGCTGATCGCCATGTTTGCCTCGCCACTGTCGAGAAGGTCGACGACTTCGTCTTTGCCGAAGATTCCGCGCACCCGCACATCGAGACCAGGCGCCGCGACCGAGAGCCGCGCCAGCAACCGCGGCAACAAGACGAAGGCGGCATAGTCGGTCATCGCGATCGTGACGACGTGATCGACGGTCGCGGGATCAAAGCCATCCCCTTGGAGAACCGATCGCATGAGGCGGAGCGCCGCCGAGATCGGGCCGGCCAAGTCATCAGCGTGTGGCGTCGGTTGCATCCCGTTCGGCGATCGTACGAACAGTTCGTCCGCGAACACCTCGCGTAGTCGGGTTAGCGCACCACTCATGGCCGACTGGCTCAGACCGATGGCCTGACCGGCACGAGTGACGTGGCGCTCGGCGTACAGGGCATCAAATGCCTTCAACAGGTTCAGGTCAAAGCCGGCTAGGTTCATCGTGCGATGATAGAACACTAGGGGCAGCCATGAAACCGACCGACGTGTTCCTGAAACTTGATGCCAACCGGCAAGGCGTTGGCCTCTCCCTAGTCGTTCCGTTGCGGGAACGGTGGCAGGCGTGTCGATCGCACCCGCCATGCACCTTCGCAGCCTTACCGAGAATAGTCCGGACATTCGATATCGAACACGATACCGACCAGGTCGCGCGTCCAGCCCAGCGTCTTCTTCGTCCACTCATTGGAGGCCGGCCCGTTGTCCGCGATCCACATCGCCAACGGGCCCAAATATGCGTCTGCCTCCTCCCGTGACAGCGACTTTGCGGGGCGACCGAGCTGCCGGCCGACGGTGCGCATGACCAAAGTGGGGGTCGGCTACAACATCCAGCTCGCCATCGACGTGAAGCACAAGCTGATTGCTGAGCAGGCGGTGAGCAAGTGGGGGTCTGCAGTTTATATTGCGCGAGATACGTCGGTCGGGCTTAAGTTCAGTAGGTCAAATCTAGACCCAGTCGTGCAGTCATTTACCTGACTTACTTTGCTTTGCCTAACCCGTAACTGAAGCGCCAAGTGCCTCGACCGCTCCTTTTCGCTTCGTAAAGCGCGACGTCAGCAGACTTGAAAATTGTCTCTATGCCTAAGCCGTCGCCAGGATAAAGGGCGATACCAACGCTAGAACTTAGGTATATCCGTTCTCCGTTGAAATCGACAGCCGGCTGGAAGCATTCTCCGATGCGACCGCATACCTCATCGATCTGGGCGGTGTCGCCGACGTCGGGGATGAGTATGGCAAACTCGTCACCGCCGAGCCGCGCTACATAGCTCAAATCTCCAGCGACCGCGCGCAGACGCTCTCCTGCCGCGACGAGCAGTGCATCGCCAGCATCGTGGCCGAACGTATCGTTAACCACCTTAAAATGGTCAAGATCAATCAACAGCAGGGCAAACTGCAACTTTTGACGATCGGACAGTTCAATTAAAGTGCGCATGTGCAAAGTGAACTGGCGACGGTTGGCGAGGGATGTGAGTGCGTCAAAATATGCTAAGTACTCAAGCTCATCGTGAGCTTTGCGCAGCGCCGCGTCGCCGCGCAAATTTACCCGTATACTAATATAAATGTAGCCAATGCAAAGACCTGACGCTATCGTGGAAGTTAGTATGCTAAAATAGCTTGATGAACCGACCAACCAAGGTAGCGCAAGCATTGCGAGGGCCGGAACACCAACCTTGAACGCCACTATCGCCGGGGCCCGAAAGGCAAAGGCTTGGGCGTGGATCAGTTGCGAAATAAGCATGACGATAACGGCTGAGCCGATGTCCGGTACCTTGCTCCACCACAGTAAAACTGGCAAACTCGTCCACGCGATTGTTGTCGCGAGTGCGGAGGCAATATAGTTAAGCCGTACCGGCAGACTGCGGCCGTCCTGTCGCGCCAGCATGTTACTGCATTGCCTGCACCATAGCTCAGCAAACCCGACAAAGCTGATCCAAATTATCGCAGCGCGAGGACCCAAATGCACGAGCAATAGTAAACTCGCCAGAGATGCGATTACTAGTCGCGGCAACAGTGTTTTAAGGCCGTCCAGCGCCGCCCCATCAACCCGATCGTCCGCCAACCGTTCCAGCCATCTGAGTGGTATTAGAGCGCGGGGCATGATCACGAGTGTCCTGATGCCAACGTACGTAAGATTGCGCTTATTGCGGCAGGGGGGCGGTGGGCAGTTCGATGCCGCCGATCATCATAGTAGGGACAAGTGCAGGCATATCTCCGAGGTAGCGTGAATTGATGGAGATATTGCTACCAGAAAGTTCACCGGTCAGATTCAGCCATCCTCGAAAATCCATCACTTTTAAGAGTCCCGCTCCGCTCGGAAATGCGACATTTACCGCGGATAGCACCGTACCAATTAGCGCTGCTTTATAGGCCGGCTTAAAGCAATCGTAGGCGGGCTCATTCCGGCGTCCTGTCCCTGATTGCGAACCGACGCCGGTAGTCGGATGGGGACAGGCCGACGACGCGGTTGAACACTTTACGAAACGCGCTTGTATCCGTGTACCCGACCTGCCAGCCGATCTGATCGATGGGGAGGCCGGTATCCCGCATCTTCGTCTTGGCGTTGGATACCCGCAGGCGTTGCCAGTATTCGGTGGTTGTGTGACCGGTAGCCTTCTGGAAGCGCCGCAGGAATGTCCTGTCCTCCAGGCCGGCCTTGGCAGCGAGCGTCGGGACGTCGACAATCTTCCCTTCGCTCTCATGTAGAAACCGCTGCGCTTTAAGTATGGCTTCGTCCTTGTGCCCGGTGTGCGGACTGAAGCCGCTGTAGTAGCTCTGCTCGCGCCCCGGCGGGTCGATCAGGAAGCCGCGCGCGACGTCCATCATCACCGTATCGCCCAGGAATCGAGCGATGATCGTCATGCACAGATCGGTCCACGCCATGACCCCGCCGGCCGTGATGATGTCGCCGTCGTCGATGACAATCCGGTCGGTATCGACCGCCGTTCGGGGGAAACGGCCTCGGAAGCGATCCTCATAGGTCCAGTGCGTCGTGACGATCCGGTCGTCGAACAGGCCCGTCGCGCCGAGCACGAAGGCACCCGAGCATATCGAGGCCAGCACGGCGCCATCGGCATGCCGATCCTGCAGCCAGCGCGTCATCACCGGGTCCGCCTCGTCGCGCGGACCGTCCAGTGCGGGGGGCAGGATGCAGATCGATGGCGTCGTGCCGCAGGGTGCCGATGAATAGACGCGCATCAGCGCACCTTCCGACCCCTCGGCCGCCCAGTGACTGACCACCAAGGCTGGCGTCGACGCTGAACTCGGCACCGCCGTGGCGATGCGGTCTGCAGCGAGCAGCAGATCGGTCATGCCCAGCACCGCCGCCTGCTGCGCGCCGTGATACATTATGATGGCAATTTCGATCATGTCGTTTTCAACCCGGTCTTTGTCGTCACCGCCACTGATATGGCTCGCGTTCGGCTGATACAAAGCCCCGAAATCAACGAGGAGCAAGTCAATGGCCAAGCGGGCCCTGATAGTAGTCGATCTGCAGAACGAATATGACGCGGGCGGCAAGTTGCCGCTCGAAAACCTGGATCAGGCGGTGGCGAATGCGAAGCGAGTGCTGACCTCGGCACGCGACCGGCAGGACATGATCATCCATTTCCGCCACGAGACCCCGGGCGACAAGGATGCCCCGTTCGCGGTCGGTACGACCGGAACGGAGATCCTCGCCCCCGTCGCGCCGATAGATGGCGAGACGACGCTGACGAAGAACTATCCGAATTCGTTCCGCGACACCTGTCTGAAGCAGCTGCTGGACGAGGCGGGCGTCGAGGACGTCGTGATCGTCGGCGCGATGAGCCACATGTGCATCGATGCGACCGCACGCGCCGCATTCGATTTCGGCTACGGGGTGACCGTTGTGGGAGATGCGTGTGCGACGATGGCACTGTCGAGCAACGGCGTCGATGTACCCGCGCCCCAAGTCCACGCAGCGTTCATGGCGGCGCTAGCCTTCGCTTATGGTCAGGTGGTTTCCACCACCGACCTTCTGGACGCCTGAACCGGAGAAACGATTATGTCGACGAACATGCCTTCCGGCCTTTCCCGGCGCCAACTCCTGACGGTCAGTACTGGTGCGGCCGCCACACTGGCGATCGCCCCATCGTTGAACGCCGCCCTCCCCGCTGCTGGGGCAGAGAATTCGATCGTACAGATTCGCAACGCCACGATCCGGGTAAACTATGCGGGCGTCCGGTTCCTGGTCGATCCAATGTTCGCCGATCCGGGCACGTATCCGGGCTTCCCTGGGTCCGCCATGAGCCATCTGCGAAACCCTCTGGTACCCTTGCCCGTGTCGGTCGCGGACCTCGCCGATGCCGACGCCGTCATCGTTACGCATACCCACATCGATCACTGGGATGACGTCGCACAGACGTCTCTGCCGAAGGCGATGCCCATCTTCGTCCAGAACGCGACGGATGCCGCCACGATCCGCGGCCAAGGCTTCAGCGACGTGCGGATCATGACCACGGAGACGCGGTTCAAAGGCGTTCAGCTATCGCGGACGGGCGGGCATCATGGTGGGGCAGAGGTCCTGCGTGCGGTGCCGACGCTCGATCCGGTTAGCGGCGTGATCTTTCGTCACTCCTCGCACAGAACGGTCTATGTCGTCGGTGACACGGTCTGGGATCCGGCCGTCGCGCAGGCAATTCGGACTCATCGGCCCGACGTAATCGTCCTGAATGCCGGCTATGCCCAGTGGGTCGATCTCGGACCGATCCTGATGGGCCCGCAGGGGGTACTGTCCGTCCATCGTGCGGCGCCCGCCTCGCAGCTGATCGCGACCCATATGGAGGCGATCAATCACTGCGTCCTCAGCCGTGCCGACCTGGCCGCCTTCGCCAAGAAGGAAGGGTTTGCCCAGAGCTTGCTGATCCCTGCCGACGGAGAGCGCATCTCGATCTGAAGGTTGGGCAATCAGGTCGATCCGTTGGCCGCAGACGGTCCCAGCCTGGCTTACGGCACGCGCGGAGGGACATTGCTTACTGACCGAAGGTCGAGATACCTGCGTCTCATGACACCAGCCTAAGCAGACCGATCATCGCCAGCGAAGGCGTATGCTGCCGGGGCGGGGTGTCCGTCACGATTACTTGCTCACGGAAAAACCGCCGTGGATCGGCGTGCTTTTGAGCGAGGTACCACGCAACATCCGCGCAAGTGCCTGTTCGGGCGTGAAGCGGCCCTTCGTAAGCGCGGTCTTCATGGCGCGTGTCGGACGCCCCTTCACGCGATCCGTGTCGAGCGACACCGGGCAGCGAGTGACGCTGGTGAATTTAGCGAGCGCCTTCTCGAGCGGCATCGGTGTGATCGCTATCCGAATACGGTCGTTCTGACAGTTGTAGAAGCTGGCATCCTGCGCAGTGGCGGATTGCGGCAGGGCTGCGGCAAGGCCGAGCATGACCGGGAACAGGAATTTGCGCATCAAGAGTCTCCATGGGCGGTGTTGGCAGATGCGTTGATACATTGTCTCACCTGAACAGCCGATGTAATTCAGCTTCGATGCAGCGTGGTGAGCGTGACGTTATAGAAGGTTACCGTCATCGGGACGACCATCGCGGATATCGTTTCTCAAGCATTCCTAGCTTGGCATCGCGCACGGCCATCGGGCAATGATCCCTTATTTCGGCCATCGCTGCGCGAAGAGGACGATCTCGTTCAAGCGGCTGATGCTGGTTTTTCAGGCGGCGCAGACCGAGCAAGCCTCGGCGAGGCCAGATTGCGGATACGGGGATGGCGTCCGCTATCCTTCCCAACCCGGACATCCTCAAAATTCAATCCCGGCCGGGACGGCCCCGCTGGCTTGACCGCCGTTACCAGTCGGAATTGCCGTGACGGAGTTAAGCTTGGATAGCATCGCATCTATTATCGAACGCTCGGACGAGTGTTGCCAGGCTGATTGATCCAAGGCGTGCGGTCAAAAGTCGTTCGGCCTCGTTCAGCGCGTCACCCAAGGCATCGTTGACGACGTCTGCAACACGGCACCCGAGTTCGGGTTGCTCGATGCCGATCGCGAAGAGACGCTGGCCTCCAACAGCTTGGTGCACGTCCAGCAGCGTCACCGCCTCCAAATCGACAACGATAGACCAGCCTCCGCCATGTCCCTTTTCCGATCGGACGTAACCCGCGTCGCGTAATCCGGCCATCGTGCGGCGGATCAGAACAGGGTTCGTGTTCAGCATTCGCGCGATGGCGTCGGAGGTCATCGGGCCATCGTGCCGAGCCATGTGGATCAACACGTGCAGCATTCGGGAAAGGCGACCGTCGTTGCGCATTACACCCTCTTCGTACCTGACGCCGACTTGGCAAGAGGTGGCTATCACGATACCTGTCGGGTTACATGATTCGAGAGGCAGGCAATGCGCGAGTTCAACAAGGTGGACCATTGGGATAGTACGGCCGAGCGGTATGAGACGACCGCGCATCCCTACACCGCACGTTACGTTGATGCGGCGCTGGCTGGTGTACCACTAACCCCTGCCTCCCGGGTCCTTGACGTCGCGGCAGGGACAGGGGCGCTGACCTTCGCAGCAGCAGCCACGGGCGCGCACGTCGTGGCGACTGACTTCTCGCCCGGCATGATCGCGCGCATCGCTGCAAAGGCGCTGCCGAACGTCGAGGCATCCGTGATGGATGGCCAAGCGCTCGACCTACCCGACGCCGGGTTCGATGCGGTGTTCTCGATCTTTGGCGTTTTCATGTTTCCCGACTGGCGCAAGGGACTGACCGAGATGGTACGGGTCACTCGCCCCGGTGGCCACGGGGTCGTCGCGGTTTGGGAGGATCGAGGGGCGGGTGCCTTCATGCTGCTCGGCCGGTTGATTCGAAGGCTGCTCCCCGACCGGGCGCTCGCAGCGATGCCTGAGGCGATGACAATACTCAACACGACTGAAGGCTTCGCTCGCGAGTTGGTCGCCGCAGGCTACCGTGATCCGCGGATTGAGCGTGTGACGCGTGATTTCGACCTCGACATGGCGCTGCTGGATGACCTTGATTCGCTGTTCGGACCATCGTCCGACTGGACTAGTCTGGACCCTGGAGAGAAGAACCTGATAGTTTCCGAGTTGCGTCTGATGGCTCGCGAACAGCCACAGCTTCAGATCCCTTCCACCGCGTTGATTGGATTGGCGCGACGATGAAGAGCCTTGGGATTGCGTAGAATGCTAACGCTGCTGCATTCCCAATTCACCGTGCAGACTGTGCGGAACTCGCCGTTGGCTGATGCCGCGCCTGGAATGCGCTGGATGAGGGAGGGGCTAGTGGCTGAGGGTTTAGGCGGCACAGGGCCACCGATAGAGCGCCATCAGCCCCGGGGGCCGGCCAGGAGGGATCATTTTGGCATTAGATCAGGCTTGCCCGGCCCGGATCAGCCCCTGTGCGCCGACGAGGTTGATCGCCCGTCTAGCTAGATGTTTTCTAATACACCATCCCAATGGCAACAATCGCGGCGCATAGTATACGACTTCGAAAACCCTCTAGCTAGTCAAATGTGTGCGACCTCCGCTGACGGGGCTGTCCCGCTCTAAGGATCAAGCCAGCAGTGGCTGACAATTGAAAGGCCACCCCGCGAGGGGCGGCCTCTTATTTATGGCCTGACGAGAGCGAACATGACACCGCTGGTGGTCTCAGCGCATAGCATCCGACCACGCGAAGATCCTCCCAACTAGTTATTCAGCGTCGGCCGTTGCCATAGGCTTCGCATTACGCCGTGGCTTTGCAGCCGCAGGTTCAGCGCCCTTTTGAATTGTCTGACCGGGCTTACGACCCAGGCCGATCTTCTTGGCCATTGCACGACGGCTCTCGCTGTAGCTTTCCGCAACCATGGGATAATCCACCTTGAGATTATACCGTTCGCGGTACTCGGCCGGGGTCATTCCATTGGTAGCGAGGTGACGACGGAGCGTCTTGTAAGGCTTGCCATCGATCATGCTGATGATTTGATCCTTGCTCGCAAGCGACTTTCGCGAAGTCACGGCAGGCGTGAACTCCTGCGCGGGCGCTTCCGGAGCATCTACGCTCTGCTCACCGCCGAGCTTGGAGACAGCCGCATGCATCGACTGCAGAAAGGCGGGGACATCATCTGCCGATGTCCGCGTATTTGGATTGCTCAACCACGCGATGGTCAGCTCAGTTGCGAGTTCGATAGAGTTGGTATCATCAGTCATCATATTTCCGGACATAGATCGAAGGCTGTTGGGGATCGATGCTAGGAGCGAACGTACAACGAACGACGACAGTTGGAGAGAAGCAATCCGACCGCTTTCCGGAAGGTAGGTTTGATAGATGCCACCGTGACGCGCTGCTGCCTTTCTCGAAAAGGATGCCTTGTGAGACGATTGCAGCGCTTCCTCTAGCTGGTCGAGCCGCTTCTGCGACAACCACAACACCGCAGCAACAAAGGTACGACGCGGCAACATTGCACCGACAAACAAATTTGTCTTGCTAAGGGCTACATTCCGGCTACGCTTCATCAACAATAGTTCGTCGTGCTTTTAGTTCTCAGGGGGAGACGTTGGCCGATATGACGCGGATGAACTTGACTGCGGCAGCAGCACTCATGCTTTCGGGATGCGCGACAACGCCTGCACCTCAGACCGCGGCGTTTGACAAAATTTCCCAAGGGGATCGTGACGCCTTCCGTTCTGCCGTGGATGCCCACCGCGCGGCCACGAGGGCATTCGCCACCAATGCTCTTGTCGAAGGGGAAGGCACGCTCACCTACGTCGGCTGTGATCACACTAAACCAAAAGACATATGCACTAACATTTTCTCCCTTCAGGGAGTCGATATTTCCACGGCCGAAGTTGCGCCTGAGGCCAGCAAACTCATCAGCGCCGTTGCACAATACGGGGCAGCGATGAAGGAGCTTGGATCGGCCAAGGATTTAGCAGCGCTGAATAGCAAGATCGACGGTACATTTACTGCCATTGCCGCACTCGCTGCCGCTACTGGCATCGGCGCTGTCGCGGCACCGGCCATTGCGCTGGTTGGTCAGACGACAAAGGGCAGCTACAAGCTGAAGCGGATCGCGCAAATGCGCGCATTCGCCAAAGCAGCCGATCCGGCGGTCCAGAAGGCCGCGCTTATCCTCTCTAAAGATAGCATGGCTATCAAGTCCGGTATTCTCGCTGCAGTCAGCAAAAGGCTGACGGGTGCTCAGCTTGAAATTCCTCAAGCGGTGGATGAAATCGCCGCGATCAAAGTTCGACTTGCCATGCCGAATAGATCCGCCGAAGCTATCGCCGCAGATGAACAGCGACTGTCGACGCTGCGGCAACGCGTTCGCTATCTCGTTGACGACCAGTTTGAGGCAGCGGCACAACTTCAAGGATCGCGCGCCCTGAAGGGTGATTTCAGCGCGCTTGGGGATGCCCATACCAAGGTGCTCGCTTCCCTCGAAAACCCCATGATCGACCCGGATGTAAGCCTTGAATATGCGAACGCTTATATCTCCGGGCTGAAGGACTTGAAGGCCGCCCTCTGAGAGGAGAACCCTGATGAACGAGAACGAGCCGGAAAACGTGCCGGAAAGTCCACAAGAACTCATTGAAACGGCGCTGATCTATCGCATTAGGGCGCAACAGCGGTTTGTTGCCTTGGCTGAACCATTGGGTTCGGAAGCAGCTGCTGACAAGATTGCTGCTTTAACAGACAAGCTACACGCCGCGTATGACGCCTTGAACAAGAAATTCCAGGCACATGTTAGAGCAAAAGAATACACAGTTGCCGGGTGTTTAAAGGGCCCAATGGACAATATTTTGTTGTTAATCTACGCCCTTTCTAAACGCGTGATCCAGATGTACGAGCGCGATGCCGCGGCTGCGTCGAAGACCCTGGCCGACGTGCTGGAACGAATTGGGGCGGCCACCCGTGATTTTGAGGCCGACACCGAAAACTGGGGCCGCCTCGGCGGTGCGATCAACGCCGCGGCCACTGCGATCGGGATCGTTACCTGAAGCCATGTCCTTCGCCGACCAATCGCGCTGACGCTGCCAAGCACCAACGCGATGGCGTCTGCCCCCATGTGTTCGGCGAAGCCGCGCTCCTCAATGCCCACAGCATCAATTTAGACCAAGGTACTGATACACGCGAGACTGCGCCGTTGGGCAGCGGATCCTTCCCGCAAACGAAGGCCGCATGGGAAAGCTGCGTCGTGAGATGAAGCAGTCATCGATCTAAGCGCCACTTTCCCAAAATCTGTTCCCGATTTACTTTTCTCGAAATCGCCCGCCATACACGGGAAAACGGGAATAGCACGGCTGGCTTGGGGATCGCGCGCGGACCGTTCGCGATTAACCGACGACAGAAGATCGACGCTTCCATTCGACCGCTGCCGCACAGCCCTTTCATCGTTTGTCACAGAGGCCGGGTTTCAGCGTCAAAGGAGATTTGGCGGTTCACGCATCTCGGCCTTGAAAGGGGGAGTTGTTTGTAATCTCTATTTCAACGGTTTGCTACGTTCGGTATAGCCCTCCGCGAGAGCGGATCGTCGAGTACGTGGAGGAGCAGTGCATGGATGCAGTAGATCACGTGAGCGATGCCACGCGTGGGACCATCGCGCTGGCGATCGGATCCTCTGCGACCGGACCTGAACTCCCCGGTCCAGTCGACGAGCGCCTTGTCGACATTTTCGGTAGTTGCGTTCCGCGCGACGAGGTCGCGATCTGGACGGACATGCCGCCGGCGCGGCGGGCGAAGGCTTTGCAACGCATCGGCGCGCTCGATCGATATTGCACCGGCGAAGAGGGGCTGACGGCCAAGAAGGCGGCGGCGGATGCTGGCGTGAAGCTGGGCAGATTCTATCAGATGGCACGCGCGTGGCCGAACGAACGGTCGCTGCGTACTCTCGGCACATACGCGGTAGCCACCCAGTCACGCGAGCGGTTCAAGCCTGAAGTCGTCGCGGCCATACAAGCCGTGGTGACCGACGTGGTGCGCTTCAACGAGGGCGTCTCCGTGGCGAGGCTCGTCCAGGTCCTGGCGGAAAGATCCGGGTTGCCGGCTGAAAATCTTCCCAAGAAGAACACCCTTCGAGTTTTCGTCGAGAGGGAACTGCGTAGGGTTCGCGAAGTGAAGCAGGCTGGTCACGAGATACTTTTTGATTGCTGCGCAACCTCCATGAGACGGGCAGATGGCCGACGTCATGACATCTTCGTCATCATCGATGCGGGCACGCGACTGATACTGGGGCTTGCCGTCGGTGACACTACGAACAGCGCTGCCGGCTATGCGGAAGCAGCGCGAGACGCTCTGCACCGCGTCGCCGAAGATGCGTTTCCGGGTAGTATCTGGGCGACAAGAATCGAAAGATCGCAGCTCGTGCCGGGCGAGGATAGTGACCAGATTCGGATCGTAGCGGCAAAATTGGTCGCCGCTATTGGCCGTGGAGTGCCGCAGGTCGTGGGGCAGGGGACCTACGGCCGGTACATCAGGGAACACATCGGTCTCAAGCTCGACGCCATTCAGATGCTACCCGGGCGTACGGGCAAGGGTCGGGAAGAAGCGTCGCCGGCCAAGCTGGGGCTCAGTGAAATCGATGCGAGGGCGCGGCTCGAGGTTCCGCTGGCGGCGCACAACGCGCTGGTTTGGGCCGAACTGGCAGTCGTGGGGGAACCACAAGCGCCAGGAGAGTTCGTTACGCTTCTCGAACTGCTCGGCAATCAGCTTTGACGGGGCGGACCTCGCCCGCCTCGACGTCGCGGTTGTGGCGGGCGACCGCGAATCGAATGGCCTGTTCGGCCTCCGACCGATCCGGCGCACGGTCCCTGCGGGACTGCATCACGGAGGTTGGATCGGCGGCGAGCGGTTTGTAGGCAATCTCGATCCGTCCGATCCGCCTTCCCATGAGATCGGCCAGGGAATGCCGGGCGCTTGTAGCGGAGACGGCACTGATCCAGTTTCCCGCGGGAAGGTGCTGGGAAAGCGCGGTGCGGACTGTCTCGTCAGCGATTATGCTTGATGTCGCGTTTCGCAGCACTGCAGCCATTCGACCCAGTTCCGGCGGCAGAGCAGGGTAGCTTAGTTCCAAGGCTAGAATTCGTCTCGTCGATGAGTCCACGGCCACGGTGATCTTCGGGAAGACGAGCCCGCCAATCGCCCCCGTGTCGACAGGTAGCTTGAGAAAGGCCTGCGCAATGATGATGCTGTCGCCGCTAATTCCGGTGCCACGGCCTTTCGCTTCGACCATGAGGAGCCAGACCGTACCGCGCGAAGGCGGGGCGACGCCCCGAGCAAGGCACCTCTCGGTAATTGTGTCCGAGAGGACCGATAACGATGTAGTCGTGCCGGATATACCTATGACGTCACGCGCGATTTCACGAGCCACGGGATCCACGCCGCCACTGCGGGAACGACTTTCGTGAATGTCGCGCTTCCTCACACCTGGCGACAGAGCGCGCGGGTCGCGGTCAGCCGCCCAGGCTTTACTCAGATTGACGAACTGTTGTGAGCCCAGGTCCAGCATTGCGCCAAAACGGCCGCGATCCGCAGCGCTGGGGTTCGGAAGAGCAGAGTATCGATCCAGTACCTCCACTCGGCGTCGCACCTCGGCCCACTTCAGCGGGTCGACGTCCGACAGGTCGGGGTAGCGAGCGTCGTTCTTCATGGTATCACCTTGTTTCGCGAAAATTGTTTAGGCGTGCTCCTCGCCCCAGGCGCGGGGCCGCGACTTCGTCAGTGCGTGCGATGAGACACGAGCGATCGTCGTGACCTGATCGGTTTGCCGCACCGCCGATCGGGTGGATTTGCATGTCCGAGGGAAACCTGTCGTTTAGGTTTGGCTGGCTACACGCACGTGGGTTTGAAGGAGAGAGCCGGTGTCGTTCGGAATTGTAGTGAAGAGTTCGGCTCCGATGACATCGGCGGCGGTTCCTCCTCGGCCCTTCCTCGCACTCAAACTCTTCTGCGACGGCGGGAGTACGCCTAACCCGGGTGTTGCCCAGCCCGTCGTGCATGACGGCTCGGCGTTCCTCCCCGTGCCCGCTATCCAGACCGGCACGAATCATCGGGCTGTTTACGAAGCCGTTCAGTATGCGCTTCGTCACGCGATCGGGATGGGCGCCACCCACGTTGTCATCACGCTGGCTGCGAAGTTCGTCTGGTCGCAGATCGCAGGCGCTTCCCCATGCGTGAAATTAGCGAACGAGCGAGCACTCTGTTTGTCGCTCGCATCCCGTCTGCCATCGGTCACGTGGGTTCTAGTAAGGCCACCGATCACGGTCGGCTCTTCGGCTGTGGGTTCGCGGCGTGCGCTCCGCCGGTTGGCTGCACGATCTCAGAGCCTCTCGGCCCCCGTGCCAGCCGGACCGACGGCAGCAGCTTCGCCCGGTCAGACCACGCCCATCGTCGGCGGCGTTTCTCTCGCCGCCGCGGGATCCGCTACCCCCAATTAAGCGCTCTTGTCGGTACCGCCGGCACGTCGGTCCCAGGCATCTAGTTCAAGGGAACGAAGCGAAGCCCCAGTTCCAGCACGCCAGGGTCCTTGATCGGCAGGGCAACGGTCTCGATCCAGACGCCCGGTCCCGTTTCCGCAACGTCGTCCCGGGCGATCGCCATCGAGATGGCTTGCAACAGCTGCACCAGCGTGAAAGCCCTGGGGGGATCGGAATAGAACCCGCCCCAAGGCAGACATCTGTTCAGGTTCGTCAGACGCAGGTGGTGGAAGTCCTTGGGCATGATGAACGGCGCGAACCGCAGCTGCAGTTCTCGAATCGTCATCCCCTCGAGTCCACACATGCTCGCGGCGAGGTTGGTGACTTCCGTCGGATCGTAATCGTCGACCAGTTCCTCGCTCCTTGCGATGGCTGCTCGGATCTCCGGAGTTTCAAGCGGCTTCCCTGCCGGTATCGTCCACATGGCATTTTCCCCCTATCTGACGTTCCTCAAGTCATTCGCCACTTTCAAGATGGCCGCGACGCGGCCCCCGCAGTTTCGTTGATTCCCCAGCGGTATTGGACGGAGTCGTTTCGCCAAGTTCGAGCGGCACGTTGCAGTCCCGCACGACGGACTCCGACGCTGCCCGGCCATGGCCGATGCCGCGTCGCGGTAAGCAGACAGGGCAAATTCCGGCCCGCGGCGTCGCGAGACACGGCATCAAATTCGCTATAGATCTGTTATTCTCGAACCATTGAAACTAATCGAGCCATCTCCATATCAATGAAGCCGGCAGGGAAGCGGTTCGTGGAGGAGACGCTGCAAGGTCAGATACGGGAGGAACCGAGGTGCAGATACGCGTCCTGTGCGAACCTCGCAGGGGGGGACACGCCCGAGTCGCATCGGCTTGAGGTTTGGGGGATCGTCGACCGCGCAGCATGGAAAATGACAGGACAGGTTATGCAGCGGACTGGCGCCCGAGCGGAAACGAAACGATCCATTGGGATCGAATGTGGATGCGCCGCCGGCCGTGACGGTTTCCACGCCTTCGACCGGACCGTGCCAAACGCGACCGTGATGGTTGCCCGTTCCTGTCGGATGCCCACCCCGTCCGCCGCACCGACAAAAAGGTGTAACGCCAAGTCGTCCAGATAGAGATTATATTTTCTCTTGACGGGTTGTCCGAATCTGGATCATACAGGCTGTATATTCTCTATTTGGAAGGACTGGTTTGATCTGACTGATGTGACCCCGTGACCAGACCCCAAAACGCAACCAGATGACGGACTTGGTCTGAAGCCGTCCCAAACGCTCGGAGGTCTACGGTCGATGAACACGAACAATCACGATGCCGAAACTCGCACGAAGGAGATTGAAATGTCCAAGAAACCCAAGACGACCCGTGCGGTAAGCGCGGTCTCCACGACCGGAGACGAACCGGGTAACTACGCCATCGCCGGCACGAAGATCGACCCGCTGGAGATTTACCGCGTACCATCCGTCCACCCGGGAGGCGCGGGACCCTGGGCCGCAGAAGCCGACAAGGTGTCGTGGCTCGATGCACCGACGGGGCTGCCGTGCATCATGCGTCGCGGCGAGGATGGCGCACTCTCCGGGTTCGTCGGCGTGGGTCCAACCCACCCTATCTTCGGCTTCAGCGAAGACGCGCTTCCCCACGATCCGGTCATCGAGGTTCACGGTGGCATCGACTATGCGGAAATGTGCGATGAGGATGGACGACCGGAGGTTTCGGTATGTCACGTGCACGACCGGCGAGGTGCTTGGGCACGTGATCCGGCGACCGCGACCGCAGTTGCTGCGCTGCCAACCATTTGTGGTGGTTCGGCTTCTCCTGCAATCATTCCTACGACCTCGTGCCCGGTTCCCTTCAAGGGAAGGAGCTCTCGATCGAGAACGGTCGCGTCTATCGTGACGAGACCTACGTTGCGCGAGAAACCGCCTGGATGGCCGCGCAGCTGCATGCGATCGCCGAGGGCCGCGATCCTTCGTCGGCAAGTCGGGGCGATCGTCCGGCCCAAGGTCTCGACGCGTACGATCCGAGGAACCTCTCGTGACGTACGAACAGTTGCGCAACCCAGCGCTGCCATGGGGCTACTGGCTCCACGCTGACGGAGGGTTCGGGCCTCCGTTGGTAGACGAGCAGGGCGGACGGTGGGGGTCCGTCCGGCAGGCGTTCTTCCAGTCTCGTCTCGGCATGAGCCCGCAGCAGGCGGCGTTCATGGAGCCGGTCCTCGAGCGGGTTCTCGCCGTTCTCGCCGCGGTCGATCGGCGCACGGTGCATGTGTCCGAAAGCGTTCATGACCTGTTTGCGGGCGAGTCGGATTTCCAACTGTTCTACCGACTGTGGCTTCGTGGTCTCGAGCTCACAGGTACTGGTGCGCTCGGCGACAACCTGACGGCGGAGGGCCACGCTGCCCTGGTGATGTTGGCATCGACGAGACCCTCAGATGTCCGGGCGATTCCGATCGGGCTTGATGCCATCCGCACCATGTGGCCTCTCGAGACGTCGGAGCCGGAACGTTCGGCCTGGTTGCAGCGTGTGGAGGATTTTGCCTCCAACCTGCGATACCGCTTCGTCCGACAGGACATAGGACGCCATCCTGGCGTCGCCCTGATCGGCGCCGGTCTCGGTGGCGTCATCCCGATCAACCGCACTCTGTGGAGCCAGACCTTCAGCGACCTCGACAGCCGGGATCGGTTCCACGTCTGGCTGGCGATCAGGCTTGATCGCTGGGACGCGTGGGGCGGGATGGCTTACAAGCACGGCGCGCCGAAACTGACGCAGCACCTCTTCGCGCTGCTCGTGGGTGAACCGTATGATCCCGACAACCGCGCCCGCTCCCGTCCGGCAAGCCTGGCTTGAGGCAACACGGGGAGGTCCGTTGATAGCCGTGAATGTGAAAGCGGCGGATGCACGGAGCGCGGGCTGCCGTCGATAGCCACATAGCCCGCGCGTGACACGTCTGGAGTGCTCGATGCGTGTCCATTCCCAAAATCGGTTGCGACCGTTTGAACCCTTACATGCGTCGCGGAACGCTCAAGATGATGATGCCGCGAGGACGAATGGCCCGTCACCTACGTTGCCGCCGCTTTCGCGTGGCGCAATCCTAGCCACAGCTTCACTTTTATGAGGAATGCCAAATGGCCAAGCCAACCTACGCCACCAACAGCAAGGTTCTCACGAGGCTCGATCGTGCGCGGATCATCCGCGATGCGGTCATCGATCACGATCATCGACACGGCAGCTGGCAACCGTTGGATCTGCCCGGTGGCCGCGAAACCCGGGTTCGCACGATTGACCCGGGCAGAGGCTGGTCAGCCATCATCACGTCTCGTTTTTCAGGTGGTCCAGTCAATACGGTGACGTCGGGCAGTTCGAACGGCCAGGTGGTCATGGACGTGTACCTGACCTTCGGCCCAAAAGTTCTTTCCATTGCAACCTCCATCTCGGAGGACATGTTGATCTCGATGGCCCCCGGATCTTGGGAATCGGAAATGTTCGGTCTGCCGCATCAAGGTTGCCGCGCGAAGCGGGAGCGGCGTTCCGCTCAGCCGGCAGCGGCAAAGGCGATGGTGCCGGACGACGGAAAGAGTCCCAGTAAAACGCGAGCACGAAGGGTTCGACGCGATCATCCAACCGAACTCATCTGGTAGGAACGGCACGGAGATTCCCACAGGCATTCCTGCGCAGCGCCTCGCTTCAAGCGCGCGCGTTCTCCTTCACGGCAGCAGCAGGCCCTCAACGTATGTCGGCGGCGTTTGGGAAGCAGCGCGTCTTGCCGCCAAGGATACCCGCCCGACCGGCAGCCGCCGTGGCGAACTGGGCTTGGCGGTCCCAGGTCGCTGACGTTCAGCGGTCGCTGGCGGGTTCGTCCCAAATCCTCCCGGTCGTCAAGTTGATGAGGCGGGTCCCGATTGCCAGATCCAGACGGGTGCCCCCAACGAGGTCCCTTACGCGCTCAATCCGGCAAGCGCAGGGAAACGGAAGCAGCGCTACGGAGTCGACAGTCCGTCCCGGCAGCGACTCACTAGCCGTCTCCGGAAGAAAGTGACCGAAGATCTCAAGTCTCGTGCCGTACCACTCCAGCTTGCCGGCCATCGAGATGTCGGCCTTGATCGTCCCGTCGCGCCAGTACAGCGTCACGAACATCGGCGTGTTGCTGGTCGACATCTCGAAGCTCGCCTGATAATCGATCACGAGTTTCGCAAACACCGCCTTGGCGCCGCCGGGAGCGGCTGCCGCCACCGCCGCCGCCATGTCGTCGATTCGCCCATCAGCCCCGAGCTGGTGGAGCTTCGCGAGTTCGCCGGAGCGGTGTGATACACCGGTCGGCACCTGATGGAACTCCGCCGTGTAGTCATCCTCACCGGGGAAAAAGCCAAGGACCGGACCAACTCGCATCGCTTCGTCTATTGCAAGATAGTGCACTTCCATATCGACCCTAGCACTATCCCGCTGTTGGCTGAGATCCACCGCAACGAGCAGAACTTCGACGCCATGCTCGGCGGCGACGGCTTCCGCGATCGCGCGAACCGCCTCCGCACGGGCGGCGATAGCCTCGCGCCGATCCCAAAGCGCTTGCATGTCGGCAACGATAGATTCGGCGAACTCGAGGATTTGCGTCGGCGATGCTGCAGCGAACCGCGGAGCGTCGGTGCAGTTCGTCCAGCGCTGAAGCACAACGCCGCCGGCTTCGATGCACGGGCGGAAGTGCAGGAGGTGACGTTCGTTCGTGTCGACGATGAACACGGGCGACGGGAGGCCGAGGCGATCGCAAGGGAGGTTGCTGGTCAAACGGGTGATGTGTGATCGCAGCAACTCGAAGTTCGGACCGTGGGCATCACGGCGTATGTCCGCCATGGCATGAAGTCCGGGTCTGCCCGCGTCTAGCAGCCAGCGCTCGTGTCCGAATCGGACGTCGCCTACCTGGTCGGAAGCCATGATCGTGCCGAGGGGCAACGTGCACTCCGAGTCCCTCTCTCCGTAGATCCTCATCATCTCGCACGCGAGGTTGTCGATTTCGTCATCCGTGAGCGCATTGAGTACAGCCGCTCCGTCCATGCGGCCGCCAATGCGGAAATCCAGGTTCAGTGCGGACCAAAGAGCGTCCGCGACCGGCGTGCCGTTTCCGATGTCCAGGTTGCCGCAGATTGCCCGGATGCGCTTCCTCAATTGCGCCGAGCCGAACCGGTCTTCATCATCTACAATCATGTGTTTCCCCTATGGGAATGGAGCCCGACCCGATCTTAACGTAGGGGTCAGTCGACTTTGGAGCGACTTTCAAACGTATCCAGTCGAAGGTTTTTCTGCATAAAGGCCTTAGACCCGTGGCTGAACCGTCAGGTTAGTCTGGATCGGAACCACCCACGATATCGGCGGTGCAGGGCGCGGCTGCCCGTCGAAGCGTTGGGGCTGTCGAAATGTGGGCGCAATTTTGAAACGCCCCTATTCGAAGAGGCGGGACGGAACGATGTAACCTTACTCATGTAAGCTAAATTGCCCTTTACCCGTCACATGCAACCTGGCGATCATCTCGCCCAGTTCATGGCTCATAGTCGGAATCAGAAAGTTACGGCGGCGGGGACCGCGATGTCGGACATGAACACGGTCGGGCATTGATGGTGGCCTTCGCAACGCGACGTAGGGCGCTCAGGCCGTCGAACATCATCGCAACCCGTTTACGGCTACGCAGCGGCGCTTTCCGTATCTGATGGCTACAGTCCGTAACCACCTCATCCAGATGCTGGCGATTACAACCTCTGTCTCAAAGGCGCTCGTTGACCAGTCTACGCAGCAGCGGTGGTCGGCGATCATCCCACGTGCCTTAAGCAGACCGTCCGATGACGCAGCGCCGCCAGTACGATTATTGTCTCGGCCCGCCGTCAGAAAGAAGCGGGCGGGCCGCCATGGGGATGAGCGACGGCGCGTCGCATATACACGCTGGCGTCAGTGCGCCGGACCTGCCGCCGAAAGTCCCCGTCGCCCGCGGGCTTTACGCCGTGCGGTGCATAGGTAGGCGGGTCGCGTTGATCGTGATCGTCTTCCGCCGGGCGGTTGCGGGGGACAGCCTTCTTACCAGGAGGAGGACTGCGGTCTCCCTGGCCGCATTCCTTCCTTCAGTTGTTCAGCGGGTTCATAACGCTTCAGGACTTATATGTACGAGGCAGGCTGCCGGGGGGGCATCTCCCCAGCGTGGACCGGTATGGCCGGTCGAATGTACCGCTCAACCCGACCTGACCCGCAACCACGGGGACCTCCGGAACTCTCAGGCGATCATGGCTCGAACTTGTGTTCGTCGGTCAGGCAGTCCAGATCGTTCGGCGCGTCTCCGTGACGTTCGAGACGCAGATCCTGCCTTTCAGGCCGATGTATGACGAGCCTGAGCGCCATACCGAGGCTCCGTAGACGACATCAGCTGGCTAGCTGACCCGTCTATGCGCCGACTCCCCATACCTCAGACACACATTGTTCGTTACCTAGACACTTTCTAAGTCGAACTCTTGTGCCGCAATACGAAGTACGCCACCAGCTTCTCGTTGCGGCTGCTGGAGCCTTTGTCCATCGCAAGTACGAATGCACCGTGCGGCTGAGGATAGAAGTCCATCAGTACGACACCAGGATTTTCCCCATCGTAATGGGCTCGACCGATCGATCGCTCCAGCATCTGATTTTGAATGTTCTTGGAAGCAGCAACCCAAAGCACATCTGGAGATACGACGAAATATTGGGATGACGAAATCGCATATTTGGCACCAAACGTTTTTGCGATCTGCGCCTCCAGAGCCTTTCTGCCGGCATTATGGGACGGTCCAGATGCCCTCTTTACAAGAGTCGATCCCAACGCTTCATCAAGTAGCTTCGGCTGTTGGACATCAGACATGCTACTTCCCATCGACAGTAGAAGAGATAATAGGGTTGCAAACAACGGCATGGCACTGCGATCCCCGGTTGACCATATGGACTAATAGGCGCTGACACGAAACGACTGGAGGCCCCCGGTGTTCACCAGGGTATCAAGATCGACGGAGATGTAGGCGGATTTAATGTCCTTGCCTTCCCCGACGGCCATGTTCGTGCCCCAAGGATTACGCAGTCGAATCGTCCAGTTCAGAGAAGCGGATCGCGTCATCGACATGACCGTATACACATGATTGTCCACCAGACCGTCCTGCGGAAACGGCGCGTTGTTCTTTTTCTGGATCTGGGATCTCCCATCGAATTCAGGTACCGACCAGAGCGTGATGGTGCGATGGCGCACCAACGCCCGGGCAACACGACTGCCGAGAAGGTTGATCGACTGCTGGCGGGTGATGCGGGGAATAAGTTGAAACTTCATCTCGGTCCCGGGACTTCCGGTCACCGCCATCATGGCGTCCTTCGGCCACCCACCTCCCGATATCTTGACATACCCCTGGTCGAGGCCGTCGAGAGGCTTAGAGTCGTATAGTTTCGCATAGGCGGTTTCGAAAACGGCGGGCCACACGATCTTTCTTTGCATCGTGTTATCCATCTTACTTCCACCGTTCCGGATCATGTTATCTTCAAGCTCCAGCTGCGTAACCTGAACATGGCGCTTCTTGCCTTTCACGTCATACAAGCCGACTACGAAGCGTTGGGAGATCCGATCGTAGCGGATCAGATTCTTTAGCAGCAACGGGTGACGCAGTGCCACCGCGGACAGGGTCGCGACAAGATAGCAATCGCCGAGAAAGTCCTGATCGATGTCGTCGGGGCTAGGGCCTCTTGGACCATAGAGATCCTTATCGGTTATCGGCACAACCCAACTCCTGACATGATCGGTTCGAAGCTCATCGGATCTAGCTTCTTTCGAAATCGATTCCAACCACTTACGAGGTTTCGCAGCAGGGCGTGTCGATCGAGGCGACGAAGAGCCGTTTGAAACCAAGGATTCCCGGATTTTCGGTCTCCGGCCGGATGTTCGAATCGACCCGAAGACGCCAAGGCTCTCGTCAGATAAGTTGGTTGTATGACATGAAATCAGTACTGAGTCTTCTGGGCCACTATCACTTAGGAACGCCTGAGGACCTCGGTCTTTAATTAATGTCTCGTAAAGCAAGACAAGCGTACATTCGCCTTCAGGTGGGCCTTTATTTGGTCGATAAATCATATGTCAGCCATGAGGATCAAATGAAAATCATTCGTCCATGTTTAAGAGCATTCGAAAAAAATCGGAATATCGCCCTCCGCCAGCTAGACTCGTGCACTCATTCATAGTGTCTCGCTGGAAAGTCGTATCGTAGTCATGCTCGATGATTAGGCCGGAGAGATATCTAGCGGATACAGCTAGAGCTGACAAAAAAGATTTCCCGTCTTTTGCGCATCTCCACACCACGTGCTCCGGCGCCTCATGATCAATTGACACTATCTCCTTTGTATTCTGATCAACCAGTATCGGATCGGACTCTACTAATCCGAATATCCATCCGAACTCCGTCGAATTTGGATGTTCCAGTAGGCGAACCATGCCGATCTCGACTCCGGAGAGGTCGAAACGCGAGAACAAGTCTCGTAGCGTCGGATCGGGTATCTCGCTCGGAAGCTTTTCCAGACGGTCATTGACGTCGTAGCTCATCAGGAACTGAGAAGCCTCGGTCTTGGATAAGCCGGCTGTGATGAGGTCTTGCACAGATGGCTTGGCCTTAGCGAGAGCCTCTTTAAACGAAATGGAATCCATTCGGTTACTCATACTGGTTCGGATGAAGGGCTTTGTACCAGGAATGGTGAACTGTTTCAGGAATAGGCGTTGCTATCGGCCCCTGATCAATATGATGATGCACTGCCCTATTTCCAGTAAACCCCTGATGTTCGGGAAAATGCTGAATCCAGGTGTCGTTCACCAGCGGGGAGCGATTGGTGCGTATGCGAGCCATTTTGGACGCGTCGAAATATTCTGAATTGTTATTGGTAAGCTGTCGCCAGAACCAAGGACCGTTGCGAAAAGATCCCGCCGCAGTGGTGCCCGAGTTGGAAGGCGCCGTCCGGATCATAGTAGCGGTTCAGATTATAGTGCAGCCCGCTTTCCGCGTCCTTCCATTGTCCCGGAAACCGCAGCGCACAGTTGATCGCCCGACGCGCGCGCGTCCTCACTCCGCGCGCGCAGGATATCGCGTGCGGTGCGGCGCGTCCCCGGAGCGTGGCGTCGCAAGCCCAGCGTCGTGCGCTGCCAACGTCGAACAACGCCGTCAGGGTGCCGATCTGGTCGGCAACGTCCACCAGCCATTCGCTTTCGCGCGTGGCGTCGGCGAGGTCCCGCCCGTCGGCGACAACCGCCTAGCGCGCGCGCGTGCGCCGTCAGGCTCGAAATGCCACCGCTCGGTCGGCATGCCTGGACCGCCATCGGTGTCGCGACGGTCTCATGCTTCGGCGAGCGTTTGTCACTGCCAGAATCAGTCGACCCGAGCGGTATGCAACCCATCGATTCGGGACATTCGAAGATTATGAAGAACGCTCCGTGGGCATTCTATCAAGCTGATGATGCACTCAGATTTCACCAAGCAAGAAGCGCATTGCGGCGTCCCTGTACTCCGGGCTCATATCTGCTAGCACAACGCTTGTAAGAGCATCGCGCGTATCCTGAGCGATCTCGAAATTTTCGTCGAACAGGTTTCTCCCCTTTTCGACGACGAAGTAACGCAGCCATGCCGCCAGCATTTTGAAGAACGCGGGTAGATCGGTTGCAATCGGAATGTACGACCAATCGCCGTCGCCATGGCGCGAGTAGCAGATGATTCCATCGTTCCCCATGCTGACTGGGTTGGCACCCCAATCGGCGAGCACGTAACGGTCGGAATCCCAATCGACCGACGCCACGTTCGTATTGGCGTCGTAGCGGTATCCCGCTTGCCGATCCGGCAGCTCCTTCAGTGAATACACGAACAACTCTTCGACCGTCCACGGAATCCCAATGCCACCGGGATACCCAGCCGACGCGATATCGTTGGCCAGCGGGCCGCCGAATATCCGCTGGTACAGTGCTGTCACGTTGTTGGTGTATTCGATCCCAATCAAGATACCTGCCTCAGTACCAGCGTTAACTAGGCATTGCATCGAATCAACGTACGCCACCGCTTTCCCTTCGCGAGTAGTGTCGGCAACGTAGCCGTTCAGGTGGTTGTGAAAACCGAGATCGCGGTTAAGTCGCCCGACTTGTCGCGTTGGATCCGTCCGGATGTCTGCGGATCAGGATGGGCCGGCATCGACACCTTTTAACGTCAGGCGCATTGTTTGACCGTGAGGAACGCCTGATTGCTATTGTCGAAAAATACATAAACCTGAGCATCGTCATGCAGGAGGTCACCCAAATCGAGCTGGCCGATGAAGATCAGCGGCCGGTCTCCCGCGAAAATCCATGCCGGTTCTTGAAGCCATTTGGGCGGCTTCTTCAGGTAGCGAAATTCGTCAGAGATCTTGTTCTTGATCGCTTTAACCCGAGCAGTGCGGCCAAGCGTCGTGGGAATGTTTTCGAGCAGTATGTCAATGTAAGAATCGGGGAGGGAGAGCCATGCTGGTGTGGCGTCCAATACCAATTCGTACCTGTCCAAGGACGTCTGGTCTACTTGATGTTCGATCCCCATGACCTTAAGAAACTTTGCAAGAGCATCCTTTATATTAATGTCAGACGCGACGGCAGCCGGATTCTGATTTAATATGTAAAGTAAAAGGTCGCCATCGTTCGTATATGGTGGAATATCCGTAGCTTGTTCGATGTACGCCTGTAGCTGTTTATCTTTTGTCACCGTGTCGTAGAACGCAGCAATTTTCGTCTTGCCGTCGAGATATGACTTGATCTGATCAACTGGTTGCATTTCATTGGCCCAAATGTCTGAGGGGATCGAGTGCGGCGTGCTGCTCGCGCGTGACTTCGCGTAAGTTGCCAGGATTATTCGTATATGGGCTTGGGTAGCGTTGCGGGTTGTGGTGATGCAGTTCCATGGCATTCCCCTGCGCGTCCAATGGGGCCCGACCCCGCCGCATCCTTGCTAAAGTCGCGGCGTCGAATTCCCCCGTATTCTCACGCACGGAGGCATCTGCACGGTTCTTCCAGTAGCGAGACCGAACCGTATCCCAATTGGGGGGGCTGCCGTCAGCGCGTGGCTTGTCGATGGCATCTCCGACACGCCATCGTTGGAATCGTACACAATCAGCTAGTCCGTCAGGATCAAACCAGCGCGTAGGATCGGATACATACGCATGGGTCCGTAAACCGCCGTCGATGCCGATCGGATCGGGCGACAGGTACTGGCCTGTATCCGGATCATAGTAGCGGTTCAGATTATAGTGCAGCCCGCTTTCGGCGTCTTCCCACTGCCCCGGAAACCGCAGTGCGCAGGACTGCTGATCGTCTGACGCGCGCTCGTCCTCACTTCGCGCGCGCAGGAGATCGCGTGCGGTGCGGGCTCGTCCCCAGAGCGTGGCGTCGCGTGTCCAGCGTTGGGCGCCGCCGGTGTCGAACAACGCCGTCGGGGTGCCGATCTGGTCGGCCACGACCACCAGCCATTCGCTGTCCAGCGTGGCGTCGGCGAGATCCCGCCCGCTGGCGACGACCGCCTCCCTCGCGAGCGGGCGAACGCCATCCGGTTCGAAATGCCAACGTTCTATCCGCGTGCTGGGACCGCTGTCGTCGCCGTCGCCGTCGCCGTCGCCGTCACGGCGGTACCATGCTTCGGCGAGCGCCTGTCCCTGCCAGACGTAGTCGACGCGCCGGCGATCGGGGGCGCCCAGCAGGAGCTTGCCGACGCGGCGTCCGAACGCGTCGTAAATGTAGCGCCAGCGTGCGCCTTCCGGCGTCTCCAATCCGACCATCCGATCGAAGTCGTCCCAGCGATAACGCCAGTGCCGCGGTCGGAACCCATCCTGGGTCAACACCCGCTCGACCATTCGTCCGCGGGCGTCGTACCGGAAGCGATTGGGACCGGCCTCGACCACGCAGTCGCGCCAGTATCGCTGTTCGCCCGCCAGGCCTTCGGCAAGGTTCATCAGCGCGTCGTAGCGATACGCTTCGCTGTGGCCTGGCCGTTTGACCGCGACCGCCTGGTCGCGCAGATCATAGCCGTATCGCGTCTCGCCGGTCCTGCCCTCGGCCGAACCGGAATCGACGATCCCGGTCAGTCTCCCGGCGCGATCCCAGTCGTACCGGCGTACCATCGCATCGGGACGCTGCCCCTTCGCCGAAAAGACCGTGACGCCGCCGGCGCGCTGTTCCTCGAGCCGGCCGGCAGGATCGTAGCTCTGACGGAGCTGGAACGCGGTGCGCTGGCCGATCGCGGGGACCTCGCGCAGTGTCTCCAGTCCACTTGCATCGTGACCGAACCGGAGGGCGTGGCCGTTGCTTTCGTATCGCTTGAGCAGCCCGTAATCGTCGAAGGTCAGCGCGGTCTCGCCGCTCGGGCTCGACCGGCCGATGCAACGACCGGCGGCGTCGTAGCGATAGGTTATCACAGTGCCGTTCTGCTCTTCGGCGACCAGTCGGCCATGGTCGTCGTAGCGCAGCAGCACGTCGGCGATGCGGCACGGCACGCCGTCGGTCAGATGCCAGGTGCTGGCGCCGACCAGCCGATCCTGGTCGTCGTACCGATACGATATCGCATCGTCGCCGGCCGTTACCCGCACGATGCGGTCGCGCTCGTCCCAATCGAAATGCTGTTCGGTGGCATCGGGCATGCGCTTCGTCAGGATCCGACCGAGGCTGTCGCGGCGGTACAGCGTCTCGCGTCCGGCCCAGTCGACCTGTGCGCTGAGCCGGCCGGCGGGATCGTAGCGGAACTCCCAATGCTGTCCCGACGCGTCGGTGATGCTGGCGAGCCGACCCGCCGTGTCGTAGCCGAACTGGGTGACTGCGCCAAGCGGATCGATGACGCGGCGCAGCGTATCGAACGCGCCGTGCACGAACCGCGTCGTTTGTCCGTCACTTCTGATACGCGCGGCGATCAGCCCTTCGCGGTCATATGCGAACCGGGTCTCGGCGCCGTCGGGGCCGCGCGCGCCGCTTACCGCTCCGCGGGGATTGTCGGGGCCGCGGACGTGGCTCCAGGCATGGCTCCGTCCGGCGGGATCGCGTGCATGGAGTAGCCGCCCCATCCGGTCCCAGTCGTAGCGCGTGACGCGGTCGCCGGGGTCGTGCTGAGCGATCGGACGGCCGGCGGCGTCATTGTCCCATGTGGTCTCGCCGTATCCTGCTGCCTTCTCCGCCACGAGCGCACCGCGCTCGTCGTACTGCGCCGTCCCCGACCTGCCGTCCGCACCCTTCCAGGCGATGATGTTTCCCTGCTCATCCCGGGTCCAGCTCGCACTGCCGTCGATACCGGTGAACTGGACCAGCGCACCCCAGCGGTCGTAGCGCCATCCGGCGGTACGACCGCTCCAGTCGGTCTGCGCGATGAGCCGTCCGTCGCCGTCATAGGCGAAGCGGGTTTCGCGACCGCCGGGGTCTATCCGCCGCTGCAGGCGTTCCAGCGCGTCCCATTCGCTCACGGTCACCGCACCGAGCGGGTCCATCTCCTCGGTGACGAGGTTGTTCTGGTCGTAGCGAAAGCTGGTGGCCGCGCCAGTCGCGTCGATGTAGCGCGACCGACGCTCCTCGGGGAAATACAGGAAGCGGTCGTTGAACATCCCGTCGCCAGTGCGTGTCCCGGCCACACGCCCCGCCGCGTCATAGTCGATCTCTACCGCAGTGAGGCCACTGTCGCGCCAGCCGTTCAGCCAGCCCTCGGCGGTGTAGCGGTACGCGAACTCGCCGGTCGACGTGCCCGATTTCTGCAGCATGCGGCCCTGGGCGTCATACGTGTACTGCACGACGGGGTCGGTCTCCCCCTCCATCCACACCGTGCGCAGCCACCCGTCGGCCGTCGTCTCAACGCGGAACGCCGCCCCGTCCGAATGCCGGATCGTGCGCAGATGGCGGTCCTCGTCGCGCTGGAAGACGATCCGGTTGCCATGGCGATCCTCGATACCCGCCAGGTCGAGGATTGAGGGATCGAGGCCGGGCGCGAACATCAGGTATTGCTGTGTGCGGCTGTCGAACAGTCGAAGGTCGTCGTGCCCGCCGGTCAGCCGGTAATAGGGCGCCTTGAGGTGCCTCGCATCGACCTGTGGCGAATTGCCGATCGCGAACACGAGGCGCTGCCCCTCGGCATCTTCGAGCAGGGCGGTGCCGGTGCTGCGATCGAGCAGCAGGCGCTGCGACCAGTTGCAGATCCATCGCGAGCCAAGCACGCCAGCGACCTGCATCTTCCCCGGATAGACCCGCGACAGGACCAGCGGGAGGATGCCAGGATACTCGAAATCGACGCGCTGGTCGGCATAATCGCCCGTCACGACGTCGACCGGTTCGCCGAACAGCCGGCGCAGTGGGCCGCTGAGTAGCCCGCCCTGACGAACCGCCGACCGCATCCCGGCGACCTCCGCGATCGATAGCACCAGTTGCTCCGTCACCGACAGCGTCGCGCCGGGCGTTCCGTAGCTCGCCGTGGTGCTGTCCGCGGAAATCGTCCTGCAGCCCTCCTGGACGACGGCGTCGCAGGACAGCTTATGCCCGATCCGTGCGAGGGGAAGGCCGTTGACGAAGATCGTCTTGCTGCCCTCGATGATCTGTGAGGGCGGGGTTCCGGGGTGCTTGTTACAGGCTGCGGTGTCGCTGACGCGAGCGACCGGCTTGCCCTCGAAGAAGACGGTCGGCGAACCGGTGGCGATCGGGCCGGACAGCGTCGCGGTCTTCGCGCCCGCGCCGGCCACGGCGGCGCCGACGAACCCGCCCGCTGCCCCGGCGCCGAAGGCCACCGCCGCGCCGACCAGCGGCGCCGCCATGCCCGCCGTCCCTATGATCGCAGCGGCGCTGACCGCGACGACCGCGCCGACAACGATGCCCGCGACCAGTCCGGCGAGAATGCCGTTGAAGGTGTTGTCGTGCGCGATCTGGTGCGTGACGTGCGCGGGTTGCGGTCCGGGCGTCGCGACGCGCTGCGCACCGAACTGCTGCGCGACCCAGAAGGCAGCCTCGTCGGCGTGGACCTGTTCGGCGACCCAGGCGCCCGCCATCGCGCCCGCAAGCGGCGCGGCGACCCGACCACCGAAGCACCGCAGCGCTGCCATGCCGCCCGACTGATAGGCCGAGTACGCGCCCGCGATGGCGATGCCGCCCGATGCGACGTGTCCGGTCGTCGAGATGGCGGACACGGTGCCCGCATTGCTCGATGCCGCCGTCCGCTCGCGCAGGTCGCGCAGCGTCTCGTCCGCGGTCGGCGTATCGGTCACGGCGTGAACGTGAAGGATGTGATCGCGGCGATCAGCGCGTTCCGCGTGTCCTCGTCGTATCCGCCCGGAACGGATCCGGTGAACTGCAGCACCGCATTCGCATCGTGGACGACCATCGCCATGACCTGATGGATCGGCTTGCCGTCGCTTCGCCAGCGCAGTTCGAGAAAATGAGCCTCGTGGCCATCGATCGAGCCCGCGGTGTCCGCGATCATCTCGATCCCGGCCAGTTGTGCCGAGAGGGCCTGACGGTGCTGTACGACGTAGTCGTGGAAGGTCAGGCCCAGAGGCACCGTATCCCGCGCGACGACGAGGTTGGCACCCTGCACCTTTGCGTTTCGCGGCAAGAGCACGTTTATGCTCTGATCCTGCCACTCACCCGCATGGGTGATGGATCCCTCAGCAATTCGGTACACAGCATGTCCTCACACTGGTCATCGTTTCCTGTTCATACCGCCCGGGATGGCGATCTGCCAACGTCTTATCCCAACACCAGTCGCACGTCTGGCCTAACGGCCGGCTTCTCGCGACTGTTCGTTGTAGGCCTGACGAAATTCCTTGGCGAACATCTCCAGAAACGCCTCGTCCGAACCCTGCGCGACGCCACCGAACTCGCGTTCATAGGCTTGCCACAATGCCGCGTCGCGCGCCGCGGGAAGAATGCGTTCGATCATGCCGCCGGCGTTCGCACGTGCACGTATCGCGGTAGGTGAAAACCGCTCGAGCGTCGCGCGCAAGGCGCCCTGCATCGCCCGCAGCGTCGCCACCTGATGCGACTGCAGATCCCTGAATGCTTCCTCGATCGCATGTTCAGAAGGCAGGAAGCCGGGTTGTCGTGGTCCGAGCAACATTCCGATCGCCTCGTCCGGCGTCCGTGCGAACTTGAGCGGGTTATGGCCATCGGGACTGAACGCCGTCGCCTCGGCCCCGAGCTGCGCCTTCGCCCGCGCGCGCGCTTCGACCATGACGACGAGTCCGGCGACGAGCCGGCGAAAGAGACCCCCGGCGCGCGCAAGCTCCGGATCGCTGCTGGCGAATCCCGGGTCGAGGCCGGCTCCGCGGGCGAAGGCGTCTCCGCTACCGGATGGCGAGGGGCCTGCGGCAGGCGCCGTCGGAGGCGCGGACGGCGTCTGTCGTGGCAATGCCGCGCTACCTGGCGCGGGCGAAAGGCCAAGTGGATCGCGCGGCGCTTCCACCGGCTGGCCGAAACCGCCCCGGGCCCAATCTACGACGTTACCCTCCGCTATCCGACCCCATAGGTCATCCGGTGATACTGGCGCCGATTGTGTGGGTGCCGCACTGGACCATGCCGATGCGGGTGGCGGCAGCGGCGTCGCCTCTTCCCAGACCGAAGTGGCCTGAGGCAGGGCGGCGGCTGCATCGGGTTGCCAGCCGCCGGCACGCGGGGCGGGGGAGGGGGCCTGGCCGGAGGCAGGGGAAGCGAATGATGGTCGCGAGTCCCAACCGGCCGCGACCTGGTGGTCCTCGCGTCGCGCGAGCGTCGGTCCCACCTGGGGCTGCCATCCTCCCGAGGATCCTGTGCCCGTAGCCGACGGCTGCAGTGCGTCCCAGCCGGTCGACGCGGACGGGAAGGGCGGGCTGTTGGTCGCCTGAGCCGATGCGGCGTCGGTGTCCCAACCTTGCCAGACCGGGGCAGCAGGCGTCGCAGACGAATCGGTTCGCGCCTCTGCGCCCCCGGTCAAACGGGCACCGATGACGTAGCTGCCGACCTGAAACCGGTCGCCATCGACGATACGATGCGGAGAGACGAGGCGTTCGCCGGTCGTCGCGAGCATCGTGCCGTTGGTGCTGCAGTCGGTCAGCAGGTAGCTGCCGTTATCGAAACGGATCTCGAAGTGGCGCGACGAGACGTAGCGCGTAGGGTCGGGCAGAGCCCAGTCGCAGGTCGCGGCACGGCCGACGATCGCGCCGCGACGATCCAGCACGAGTTCGCCTGCCGAACCATTGTCGAGTTGCCGTGCGCCTTCGATGCTGAGGGTCAAGGTCATCGGTGGAGTGCCGCCATGCCTCGTTCGGCGATACGTTCGCCCAACGCCATTGCCGTCTCCAATGCGGCGACGGGATCGTTCGTTCGCCGTGTCGCCTCGTCGATCGCGCCCACGGCGTAGCGCGCCGCCACATGATCGGGCGGCACGACCGGCGATGCGTTCGGTGCAACGATCGAACCGCCTGAGAAGAAGACTGCGGAGGCCAGCAGTCGTTCGGCGACCGGCTGCGAGATCGCCTCGGCGGCTTCGCCCGCGGCGCGACGATGGGCTTCCGAAGGCTCCTCCAGCCAGCGAAGGGCGACATCGAGCGCATGGCGCGCGCGCGGCGGTGGCGGGCTGGTAGCGGCGGTGTCGGCAACGATCCGCGCCGCCCAGGCGATCGCTTCGAGACGCGGCAGCGCATGACCGAGATACTGCAGCGACGCGGATCGGAGATTGCTGGATCGCAACGCGTCGTAGTGTGCCTGGACCCCGACGTCGGCGGGCGGGCGATCGTCTGGATCGACGCCCATCAACTCGGCGACCTGACGCGCTTCGGTCAGCCGTACCGCCCCCCATGCCTGTGCCATCCGGTCAGCCTTCGCCCGCGGCGGGGCCGAAATCGAGACTGGACCCGAAAGCACCGTCGCCGAGACCTTCGGGGTTGATCTGGGTGGTGCCGCCGTTGAGCGTCAGGGTGCTTGCGCCATTGATCCGCGTCTGGGCCCCGGCATTGATGACCGCGTCCATCCCGGCCTGGATCTGGACATGGGGCGACTGGATGATGATGCCGTTCGGGCCGATCGCGACCACGGAGTTGCCGACCCGCAGCGTTATCGACGTCTTCGACTCGATCGACAGGCTGCCGTTCACGAGCAGATCGTCCATGCCGATGACATGCGTCGCGCGATCGCGCCCGATCTTCTTGCCCTCGTCGCGGCCGATATTCGTGCTTCGGTCGAGTCCGACGCGGCGTTCCTGGCTGTGTCCGACGTGGCGGCTCTCATCGAAGCGTACGCGACTGTTCATGTCGCGTTCGGCGTGGATGAACAGCTCCTCCTTGCCCCCCTGATCCTCGAAGCGGATCTCGTTCGAAGTCCGATTGTCGCCGCTGTCGAGTGCCTCGCTCTCGGGATAGCTGCCGGAACTGCCGTAGGTCAGCGTACGCCAGACCGCACGGGTCTTGTTGGCTGGGAGTTCGTAGGTCGGCATGTGCGCCTTGTTGAACACCCGCCCGACGATCAATGGCCGGTCCGGATCACCGTCGAGGAAATCGACCAGGACTTCATGGCCGACACGCGGCAGGATGACGTTGCCGAGCCCGCCGGTCTGCGACACGCGGATCCAGCAGGTCGACCGTTCACCCGGCGTCTCGGCGCGGTCCCAGTGGAAGCGCACTTTCACGCGGCCGTATTCATCGGTGTAGATCGTCTCGCCGGGCGGTCCGGTGACGATCGCGGATTCCAGCCCTTGGACGCGCGGACGCGGGGTCGCGGGCCGGGGGCGGAACACGGTATCGGCGGGGATCGCCTCGAACTTGACGTTGAACGAGTCCTCGTCGTCCTGCTGTCCCGATCGATAGCTTTCCGATGCGATCGAGTGCTCCGCGCCCGTTATCAGGTAGGACGTGTTCATCCTTCCGGCGGGATGATCCGCGACATCGACCCGGAAGCCTGTCGTGAGGCCTGCCGACTGCGACGTGCCGGTGAACGTCCGCCGGCCCGAACGATGCGCGTCGAGAAGCGCCTGACCACGTTCGCGTCCGGTCTGCTCCTGATCGCCGCGTCCGGTCTTCTCCCGGGTGTACCGACCAGGGTAGACGAAGATCTCCCGGTCGTCGCGTGGATGGGCCTCTTCGCCGGCCGCTTCGGCAGACAGGGGCTGGTCGGGCGACTCGAAATCGAAATCGCGCACGGTCACCCGGGCTTCGGCGGTCGAGGCCACCCGCTCCACCCACGTCTGGAGATAATCCCCTTGCGATCCGAACCGCGATTTCGAGTCGGCGGTGAACACCGAGACGCTGTTCGCATTGTACTTCAGCTGCGTGGGTCTACCGGGTTGATGCGACGCGGGCCCCTCGCACAGGACCATGACGTGACGGTCGGCATCATGCTGGAAGAAGTAGTAGATGCCTTCCTCCTCCATCAGTCGCGAGACGAAGGCGAAGTCGCTTTCGCGGTACTGCACGGTGTACGCGCGTGGCACGCGAGGCAGGACCAGCCGTGTGTAGTCGACGTCCGGGATGCCGGCAGCCTCGATGACCTGCTTGACGATCTGCACGACCGTCTTGTCCTGATAGATCGCCATCTGGCGGTTCTGGTCGAGGTAGAAGGTCCAGGGTCGGATCGAGAGCCGATAGTGGTGCCCCGCCTGCGTCTCCCTCGTGTATTCGCCCGCCGTCACGAGGCCATGGAAGTGGCGAAGCAGCTCGCCGTCCTCGAGCACGCTCAAGGACGCGGGTTTCCCCAGATGCGGCTGAAGATCGATCTCCAGTGGCGAGATTATGTCGGCCTGCACCACGAACGGCATGCCGATTCGCTCCACGCTCCGAATTCGCTCGAGGACGACCTGTTCGTCGCCAACATCGATGGCCATCTGCGTCAGGCGCTGCGTCGTGTCTGTCACCAAGCACTCCAGCCGATCGCGCTGCTGTCACGCGAGGAGCCGCGTTCTACCCATGCCAGCGCGATCCTACAATGGCCTGCGGCAAAACCAGAACATCGCCGCCGGCGCAATAATACATTTGTGTGTGCAGATGGCCGCAGACGGCCACTGCAAGTAAAGGTTAACCAACGAAGCGCGCTGGGTTAACCTCGTTGTTTGCGGTCATGGGTTGCCGGATGAGTAGCGGCGCCCTAATGTCCAGACACACCGAGTTCATGCGCGGGAGCAAGACATGTCGTTGCGGGTGCTGACGTTTCCACTGATGGTCCTCGGGCTCGCCACCGCGGTAGACGCGCAGGAGGCCAAGGGGCCGAGCGTCGAAGGCTACCTCTGCACGTTTGCAGGCAAATGCGGCGCGGGCGATGACGTTCCGGCCGCCACGCGGACCGCTCCGAACACCAAGGGTTTCCGACTTGCGAGGCCGGCCGCTGCGACGGATGCGAGCAGCGTGGCGTTGCGGCCATCGGGGCAGTCGCGAGTTGCACGTGCTCCCGCGCAGGCGCAGCGCCACTACGGCCAGTCGTCCCGTCGGGCGAACTACGCAGCTACTACGGCCATTGCAGGGTCGGTTGGCGCCGTCGCGGCCGGCATGGGTCGGCCACGCGCCGACCTCATGATCAGTTTCGAACGCAACTCGGCGCAGCTCACGGCCGAGGGGACGCGCGCGACGCAGGTGTTCGCGCGCTCGGTGCTCATGCCTGAGCTCAGTGGGAAGCGCTTCCTGATCGAGGGGCATACCGATCTGCGAGGCGGGTCTCGTATCAACGTTCCGCTGTCTGCGGCGCGGGCGAAGGCCGTCGCCGACTATCTCGTCATCCTTGGCGTGGAGGGCAAGCGCCTCGAAGTTCGCGGCTACGGCGCGAGCGCGCCGTTGCCCGGACATTCGAAGAGCGATCCGGTCAACCGTCGCGTCGAAGCCGAGTTGATATCCTGACGCGCATGCCGGGATAGCGATATGGATGTTGCCGCCCTTCTGACGCCGGTTACGCCGGAGGCGCCCGCCGGGCCCGATCTGTCTTACGACCCTGGTCGTCAGGCGATCGAGACCGCGTTCGAAGGGTCGTCCGACGAGGTCGAATGGGATCGCACGATCGGGATGATCGAGGCGCAGGCACGCCAGACACGCGACGTGTGGCTCGCAGTGTATCTCGCGCGGGCGGGTGCTCGATCAGGTGATCTCGCCATCGTCGAGGCGGCCATGCAGTTGCTCGCCGGCCTGTTCGAGGACTTCTGGGAGACGGCGCACCCGACACTGGAGGAATACGGCGTAGAAGGGCGCAAGGGTGCTTGCGAATCCCTGGTCCGCATCGGCGAGTTCCTGGCGCCAGTGCGCCGCATCCCGCTCGTCGAACATCCACGCCTGGGTAGCTATACGGGTATCGATTTCGAGCGCTATCTGAACGAGGGTGCGGCGGCCGAGGGCTACGGCCAGTTTCGCGCCGCGCTTGCGGATACGCCAGTGGAACAGGTCGCGGAAGTCACCGACCGGTTCCGCCGGATCGAGGCTGCGCTGCAGCGCGCGGATGCCGTGCTTTCGGAGCAGGCCGAGCATGCCGGGCAGACCGGCACCAATTTCCGCCCGACCTACGAGGCTATCGAGGGTATCGTCCATGCGCTGACGCCGTTCGTCCGGCAGGGTGCCGAGCCGGACGCAGGGGAGGCGGATCCGGAAATAGGCGGCATGCCGCGTGCAGCGACGACCGCGCCCGGCCGAATCCAGTCGCGAGAGGACGTCGCTCGGGCGCTCGATTCCGTCATCGACTATTACGGCCGGGTCGAGCCATCCAGTCCGATCCCCGTCGCGCTCGGGCGCATCAAAGGATGGATAACGATGGATTTCGTTTCGATCCTTGCAGACATCGCGCCTGGAAGCGTCGCCGAGGCGACCGCGGTCCTGCGTGCTCGGGTCGATGAGAGCGGAGCGGGCCAGAACGGGTCGAGCGATTTTATGTAGTGTCGGGCACGGAGCGATTGTTACGCTTGCGCATTTAACGGATAAGCTCGCAGAAGCTGAAAGAACGGGGATTAGGCACATGGCGATCAAGAGCGGTCAGCGGTTCATCCGCGAAAATCGGAAGCCACGGGTTCACATCGAATATGAAGTCGAGACCTATGGCGCGCGTCAGAAGGTCGAGCTTCCGTTCGTGATGGGCGTCATCTCGGATCTGTCCGGCAAGAGCCTCAAGGACAAGAAGGCGGCCGAAGCGCGCGAATTCATCGACATCGACATGGACAATTTCGATCAGCGGATGGAGGCTGTCGCGCCGCGCGTGGCGTTCGCGGTCGACAACACACTCGCCGGCGAAGGCAAGATCGCGGTCGACATGACGTTCAACTCGATGAACGACTTCTCACCGGGAGAGATCGCGCGGAAGATCGAACCGCTCGCCAAACTCCTCGAAGCGCGCACGCAGCTCGAGGATCTGCTGTCCTACATGGATGGCAAACACGGTGCGCAGGATCTGCTGGACAAGGTGCTGCAGGACCCCGCGCTTCTCCAGGCGATCTCCGCGGCGCGTCAGCCAGCCGCCGACGAGCCGCCGAGCGAGCCCCGCGACTGACATCGGCGATGGCCCGGCAAGGGCCTCATCCCTACTCAAGGATTGGAGCGGTTACATGGCGCAAGACGCGCTGAGGCAAACGAACGAGGGTGCTCCGGTAGCGGAAGCAGCCGAGGTCAACGATTTCCAGGCTCTGCTCCAGAAGGAGTTCCGCCCGGCAAACGACGAGCGCAGGTCCCGGATCGAGCAGGCCGTACAGACCCTCGCGCAGCAGGCGCTGGGTGATGCGAAGATCATCGGTGGCGACGTGTTCGCGACGGTCGACGCAATGCGTGCGGCTATCGATCGCAAGCTTACCGAGCAGATCAACCAGATCATCCATCAGCCGGAGTTTCAGCAGCTCGAAGCGGCATGGCGGGGGCTGAACTACCTCGTCATGAACACCGCGACCGGCAAGGACATGAAGATCCGCGTGATGAACATGTCGAAGGAGGAATGTCGACGGATGTTCCGCCAGTATCGCGATGCGGCCTGGGATCAGAGCCCTCTGTTCAAGAAGGTCTACGAGTCCGAGTTCGGTCAGCTCGGCGGACAGCCCTACGGTGCTTTCGTGTGCGATTTCTACTTTGACCACAGCGCGCCCGATCTGGAGGTCATGCGCGGCCTGTCGCGGATCGGTGCGGCGAGCCATGCGCCGTTCATCGCCGCCGCCGGTCCGTCCCTGCTCGGGATGGACAGCTGGACCGAATTGTCCAACCCTCGCGACCTCGGCAAGCTGTTCGATGCGACCGACTACGCAGCATGGCGGTCGTTCCGGCAGTCGGAGGACAGCCGGTATCTCGCGTTGGCGCTGCCGCGCTTCCTGGGGCGGCCCTTGTACGGTGCGAAGACGGAGCCGGTCGACGAGTTCGACTTCGAGGAGGATACCGGCGGCGAGCATGATCGGCATCTGTGGCTCAACGCAGCCTACGCGATGGGCACGCGGATAACGGAGGCGTTCAACACCTATGGCTGGACCACCCGGATCCGAGGCGTCGAGTCGGGTGGTACGGTTCAGGAGCTGCCGACCGCGACGTTCCCGACCGACGAAGGTGGAATCGATCTGAAGTGCCCGACCGAGATCGCGATCAGCGATCGCCGCGAGGCGGAGCTTTCGACGGCCGGTCTGATGGCGCTGGTCCACCGCAAGAACACCGACCAGGCGACCTTCATCGGTGCGCAGACGGTTCATCGTCCGGCGAGCTACGACAAGAAGGAGGCGACCGCGAACGCCAACCTGTCCGCGCGGCTGCCCTACATCTTCGCGAGCTGCCGCTTCGCGCATTATCTGAAATGCATGGTCCGCGATTGGGTGGGTGGCTCGAGAGAGTCGGAACAGCTCGAACGCGATCTCAACAATTGGGTCCTCCAATACGTCGACGGCTCGCCGACGACGTCGAACGAGGAGACCAAGGCACGCCTGCCGTTGAAGCAGGCCAAGATCGAGGTGATCCCGGATGAGGAGAACCCAGGATACTACAAGGGGAAGTTCATGTTCGTGCCGCACTATCAGCTAGAAGGCATGGACGTGGCGCTCAGCATGGTTTCGCGTCTACCGAAGACGTCCGGTTGATTTGACGTCGATCTTTCAAACATCGTTGACAGGAGAACCTCATGGCAGTCGATCTGTTTCTTAAAATCGAGAGCATTCAGGGCGAATCGAGCAAGAAGAACCATCAGGGCGAGATCGATATCATCTCGTTCGACTTCGGTGCGGTCCAGCACGGCTCGTTCCACACCGGCGGCGCCGGCGGTGGTTCGGGCAAGGCCGAGATTTCCGACATTCGCATTCAGAAGGAAGTCGACAAGTCTTCGCCGCTGCTTTTCAAGGCCTGTGCTTCGGGCAAGCACATCAAGGAAGCCATCATCTATTCGCAGAAGGCCGGCGATGGCTCGACGCCGCTGACCTATTACAAGATCAAGCTCGAGGACATCATCGTCTCGGACATCCATAACAATGGCGCATCGGGCGGCGATGCGATCATGGAATCGGTGACGTTCAACTGCGCGAAGGTGACCTTCGACTATCAGGCGCAGAATTCGAACGGCAGCAAGGACGGCGGCATCGTCACCGCCTACTACGACATCCGCCAGAACGAAGCGGGTTGAGCAGATTGGATCGTCCGTAGGAGCGCGACATGCAACAGGCGGACGATCTACTCCGTTCGGGCGATCTCGACGGCGCGCGGCGCGCGCTCGTCGAGGTCGTTCGCCGGACTCCGGGCGACGTACCGACCCGGCTTTTTCTATTCCAGTTGCTCGCATTGGCCGGCGAATGGGCCAAGGCCAAGGTGCAACTGGCGACGCTGGCGCAGTTGTCGCCCGAAGCGCAGATGCTGGCGGTGGTCTACGGCCAGGCGATCGACGCAGAACTGCAGCGCGAGGCTGTCTTCGCCGGAAGCGCGCGCGCCGAAATCCACGGGGGGTCGGATTGGGCAACCCCGATAGCGGAGGCGATCGAGGCAGCGGCAACCGGCCGCGACGATGCTGCGGAAGCTATGCGCCAGTCGGCGTTCGACGCAGCACCCGACATGCCCGGCGCGATCGACGGCAAACCCTTCGATTGGATCGCGGACGCGGATCCTCGGTTCGGACCGACGATCGAGGCGATCGTCAACGGACGCTATGGGCTGTTGCCGTTCGACGCGATCGGCGAACTCACCAGCGAGGGGCCGCGCGACCTGCGCGACCTGGTCTGGTATCCCGTCGAGATCACGCTGAAGGCAGGACCGCGCATCGCCGCGCTGTTGCCCGCGCGCTATCCCGGCATCTCTGCGGACCCGGGCGAGGCGATGGCGCGCGCGACGTCGTGGCATGACGACGGTAATGGTGCCGGACAGCGGCTGTTGGCGACATCGGACGGCGAGGATCACGGCTTGCTCAGCGTCCGTTCGCTGCGGTTCGACTAGGCCGCATCGATGGCCGTCACCCAGCGTCTGACGCCCACGATCTACGACAAGCTCGTGGCGGATCTCGAAATCTCGGGCATGCGGGACATGAGCGAGGAGGCACCGGAGATAAGCCGAGAGAAGTTCCGCTACTATTCGGTGCCTCGGCTCGAGCGGTTCAACGAGACCGCGTTGCGCGCAACGATCCGCCGCGATCTCGCCTGGCTGTTTAACACGACCAATCTGGAGTCGCTCGTCGACCTCGAGCCATATCCGAACGTCCGCGATTCGGTGCTGAACTATGGTCTGACCGATCTCGCCGGGCAGACGCTGAACCGACGTGCGGTGCTGGCGCGTGCGCGGGAGATCCGACGCGCGGTGCGGCTGTTCGAGCCGCGATTGTCGCGCGAAGGCTTGACGGTCGACCCGATCGAGGACGATGATGATCCGCATGCGCTGACGTTCCTGATCCAGGGCGACATTACCGCCGCGGCGCAGACCATGCCCGTGAAGTTCCGTACCGAGATCGAGGCCGAGACCGCCACCGTCAACGTGCGCGAGTAGGACGGCCATGAGTTCCGGGATCGATCCGCGCCTGCTGCGCTTCTACAATGACGAGCTCGCCTATCTGCGCGAGGATGCGCGAGCGTTCGGCGAGGAGCATGAGGCGGTGGCGGGGCGGCTCGGCCTCAAGACCCCGACCGATCCCGATCCCTATGTCGAGCGCCTGCTGGAGGGCGTCGCCTATCTTGGCGCGCGCGTGCAGCTGAAGATCGCGGATCAATATCCCGAATTCACCCAGCATCTGCTGCACGCGGTTCAGCCGCATTACCTCGCGCCGACCCCGTCGATGTGCGTCGTCGGGTTCGAGCCGAAGGACGGCGATCCTATCCTCATCAAGGGGCACCGCGTCCCGCGCTCCACGCCGCTGATGGCGGTGGCGACCGAACAGGAAAGCGTGCCGGTCGAATTCCGTACCGGACACGACGTCACGCTCTGGCCGATCAAGATCACGCAGGTCGAATATCTCGCCAGTCGCGCCGCGGTGGCGCCGTTCGCGAGCGCCGCCGACGTTCGGGCCGAGGCGGGCATGCGTATCCGGTTCGAAGCGACCGGCGGCGCTGCGCTACCGCAGATATTGCCGGAATCGCTGCCGATCTATCTCGCCGGGTCGGAGGCGTTGCCCGCCGAACTCTATCGCCAGATGATCGGCGAGACGCTGTCCGTGATCGCGCGGTCGGCGGATGCGGCGGCAGGAGCTGAGGGCTGGAAGAAGCTCCCTCTGCCCAAGCAGGTCGGGTTCGACGACGACCAGGCGTTGCTGCCAGCCGAGCTGCGGTCGTTTCGCGGATATCGACTGCTCAGCGAGTATTTCGCCTGTCCGGAGCGCTTCCTGTTCGTCGACCTGCCTGACTTGGCGCGCGCGTTTCGCGACAGCCCACAGGCTTGCGACGTGGTCCTGCTCTTCGAACGGTCGGCGTCGGTTCTGCACAACGCGCTGGAACCGGCGAACCTGCGGCTGTTCGCGACGCCGGCGATCAATCTCTTCGAGAAGCAGCTCGGGCGGGTGCGCGTGTCGCAGTTCGAGCACGAGCATCATGTCATTCCCGATCGTGCCCGCCCGCTCGATTTCGAGGTGTTCCGACTGCTCGACGTCCAGGCCTATTCGGCGAACAACACCGACGCGCGGACGGTCGCGCCGCTCTACGCCTATGGTGCGTTGCTTTACGACTGGAGCAAGGCGCTGTTCTACACCACGCAATTGCGGTCGCGCCGGTTGTCGACCCGCGAGCGGCGCTTGCGGCGACGTGGCGAGTATACCGGGACCGAGACGTGGATCAGTCTTACTGCCCCCGGCGATGCGACGCGGCTCGACGAGATCGACGAACTGGCAGTCAAGGCGCTGGTGACCAACCGCGAACTGCCCGAACTGCTTCAGTTCCGCGGAGAGCAGCACTTCACCGTGTCGGGCGTTCCGGCCCGTGCCGTCAGCGTGCTCCGGGCGCCGACCAAGCCCCAGCCGCCAATGGGGATGGGCGACGCGGCGTGGAGGGTGATCGGTCACCTGACCACCAACTACATGACGCTGGCGCCGGAGGATCATGAAGATCCGCAGGTGCTGCGCGATCATCTGGCGCTGTACGGCCGACAGGACGACGCGGCCTCGCGCCGGCAGGTCGACGGTGTGTCCGCGATCCGCTCGACCCGGGTAGCGCGACGGGTGCCGGGGATGGACCGGATGGCGATCGCGCGGGGCCACCGCATCCACGTCACGCTCGACGATGCCGCGTTCGACAAGGGACGGATGTTCCTGTTTTCGGCGGTTCTCGAACGGTTCCTAGCCGAATTCGCGAGCATCAACGCGTTCACGGAGACGCATTTCTCCAGCGCTAACGAAGGGGAGTTTCAGCGATGGCCGCTGCGGATCGGCCGCCGTCACACCATCTGAACTTCCTTGCGGCGGCTGCGGCGTCGCGCAAGCGGTTCGGATTGTTCCCGATCGTGCGGGGCGCGGAGGCGCGCGCGCCCGGCTTGCCGCGTGTCGGGCTCGCGCGCCGGCCGAATCAGAATATAGCCGACCTAGTCCAGGTGCCGACGCTCGCCTTTCCGGATTCGACGCTGGACGAGGTGGAGGTCCGCAACGGCCGTGCGCGGATCGGCGGCTTCTGGTTCGGACTGACCGGGCCAATGGGACCGCTGCCGTCGCACATGACCGAGTTCGCGGTGTTCGAGCGCCGTTACGCGAAGAAGCGCCCGTTCGGCCGCTGGCTCGATCTGCTGTCGGGACGGATGCTCCAGTTCTTCTTTCGCGCCTGGGCGGATTCGCAGCCGGTGGCGCAGGCCGACCGTCTCGACGACGATCGCTTTGCCGATCATGTCGCGAAGCTTACCGGTGCCACCGAAGGCGTGTCGGCGACGAGCAGCTTTCCCGGGCAGGCGCGCGTCCACTACGCCGCGCTGTTCGCGTCGCGTCGCAGCGCAGGCGGCATCGAGGATGCGATGACGCACCTGCTCGGGCAGTCGGTGAAGATCCTCGAATACCAGTCGCGCTGGCGGTCTATCGAGGCCGAGGACCAGACCCGGCTCGGGCGTTCCTTTTCCGGCCTCGGCAACGAAGTGATGCTGGGCGGCCGTGCGAAGGTCGCGTCGGATGCGTTCCGCGTGGTCATCCGCGCGCGATCCCGCGCCGACTACGAAGCCCTGCTGCCCTCCGGGCCCCGGTTTCGCATTTTGTCCGAGGCGCTGGACGCGTTCGCGCCCAGTCACCTTGAATGGGACGTCGCGCTCGAGGTGGCGGGCAAGCATGCCAGGCCCGCGCGGCTCGATGGCTCGACCCGGCTCGGCTGGACCGGCTGGATCGGCCAGGCCGGCGACGATGAGGTGCGCAGGGACGCGCACCTCCGCCGATCAACCAGCGGCCGTCCGACGACGGACGCGATGATGAGAAAGGTTTGATATGGCGATAGTGGCTCCAGTTGGTCCGCAGCGGCCTAACCGTGCCGCCGACGTGCGGACCGTTCAGACGTTGCTGAACCGGTCGGGATCCCCCGGCGCGACGCCGTTGCGGGTCGACGGCGTCTTCGGTCCCCGCACCGCCGATGCGATCGCTCGCTACCAGACCCGGTCCCTGCGCCTCAGCAAGCCGGACGGGGTCGTCGATCCGAACGGGCCGACGCTGAACAGGCTGGGCCGCGATCACCGTGGCAACACGACGCCGACCCGACCCGTGCCGCGCCAACCGGCGCGCGCGCCAGCACCAGCCGCGGCACCGTCCCGGACTGCTCCAGCGGCCGCGACTCAAGGCATCGCGCCGGGCGGACTTAGCGAGGCAACGTATGTCGACATGGCCGCCCGGCTCCAGTGCGAGACCGCGGCGATCAAGGCCGTCGTCGAAACCGAAGTCGCGATCCGCGGCGCGTTCGACGGGGATGGCCGCCCAACGATTCTGTACGAGCGCCACAAGTTCAGCAAGCACACGGGCGGGCGGTACGACCGTACCGATCCCGAACTCTCCAATCCCGTCGGTGGCGGCTACGGTAAATTTTCCGAGCAATATCCGAAGCTCGAGCGCGCAATGAAGCTCAACAGCAGCGCGGCGCTGAAGTCGGCGAGCTGGGGCGCGTTCCAGATCCTCGGTGAGAACCATGTCCAGGCAGGCCATGCGACGGTCGAGGCGTTCGTCGCCGCGATGAAGAGCGGCATCCTCGCGCAGGCGGAGGCGTTCGTCGCGTTCGTGCTGGCGAACCGGAGCTTGCTGACCGCGCTGCGGGCGCGAAACTGGTCTACGTTCGCCAGGATCTACAATGGTCCGGCCTATAGAAAATTCGCTTACGACGACAAGATGCGCAGCAACTACCTGAAATACGCTTGAGGAAAATGAGATGACATTCGATCCGAAATTGCTGTTGCTCGGCGCGGCATCGCTGGTGCTGGCCTGCTCTCCCGAGGCTGGCACTGCGTCCGGCAATTCGACCGCCGCCGTCGCCACGCCTGCGGCTGAGCCTAGCGAGACCGTCGCGCCCGAGCCAATGACGCCGCCTGCCGCGCCCGCATCGGCCGGAAAGGTCGCACTGTCCGGTAGCGCCGACGCGGAAGCCATCGCGCAGATCAAGACGGCGGCAGCGGGTGAGCAGATGACGAAGGTCCAGATCACGTCGGCGCAGTCGTTCGGACTGTCGGTGGATGGACAGCGGGTCGCCTCGATCGTCACCGGCGAGGCCAGTCTCTCGAACGGCACCCCCGGATGCTTCGCCGCGATCGTGCAGGACGGGAAAGTCTCGCTGGTCCCAACGATCGGGCAAGGCGAGTATGAAGCCGAATCGTGCGATAAGCCGACAGCGGTCGGTGTCCTGTCGTCATCCGGCGACATGGTTCGCATCGGCGCGGTGTTCGGTGCGTTTTCGCCCAATGCCACGGTCAGCGAGCCGATCGTCCTGAACTGGTCGCGCTCCACCGGCGCGCTTTCGATCGATGCAGCCGGTTCCAGCAAGGCCTCGCAGGACGGTGCGCAGACGATCGCCGCGATGCGAAGCGCGGTGCAGTGACGCACCCTCGGGGTCGATGATCAGGCGAACGTTAGTTCTATTGGGTGATGGAAAGATGCGCACAGATTGCCAACGACTTTCCTATGCGGGCTAGTGCGTTCGCCTTGCGCGGATCTGTGGTGTCCATACTCGCTTGCGCGGCAGCGGCATGCAGCGCGGAGCCGAGCACGGCTAACAGCAACGCTGTCGGGACGCCCAAAACCGCCTCAGTCGTAGCCTCGGTATCTGCACCTGCGGTTCTGCCTGCCCGACAGGATTTGAAACTTGCCGGGCAGGCGGACGGTACCGCGGTCGCAGCAGCGCTTGCCGAGGCGCGACGTCAGAAAATGACGGACGTCGAAATATCCAAGACCCAGTCGTTCCGTGTGGTCGATGGCGCCGGGCCGGTGGCGACGGTCCTGACCGGCCACGGCGACATGCCGGCTGCCATCTCTGCCGGCTGCTTCATCGCGATCCAGCAGGACGATGACGTCGAACTGATCCCGACGCTGGGATATGGCAGTTACGAAGCTGAGACCTGCGGCGGGCCGTTGGCTGTCGGCATCGTATCGAGCGCGCCGGTCCGTTTCGGGATCGTCTTCCGCGGCTATTCCCGAGAGGCCAAAACCAGCGTCCCGATGGTGGTGGAATGGAACCGGAGCGACAACACGCTGCTGATCGACGACGCCCTGTCGACCAAAGCCCTGGATGGGGGGGCGACCAGTATCGCAGCCATGCGACGCCTGATCGGTCGACCATAGATTCATGATTATGTCAGCACACCGTGCAGAAACAGGGGCCCCATGACCGAAATCAGCCGTGCGTCATTGTTCGGGCGGCTCGACGCCGCCGCGTTGACGTCGATCGAGTCCGCGACCGGGTTCGCCCGGATGCGCGGCAATCCCTATGTCGAGCTGGTTCACTGGATCCATCTGCTCTTGCAGGATCCGCAGGGCGACGTCGCGGGGATCCTGCAGAACTTCGGGCTCGACGAGGCGCGGCTGGCGCGCGACGTGGTCGGTACGCTCGACCTGTTGCCGCGCGGTGCCTCGGCGATCTCCGACTTCGCGCCGCAGGTCGAGGAGGCGATCGAGAAGGGGTGGCTGTACGCCTCGCTCCAGTTTGGTGCGGCCAAGGTGCGGCCGGGCCACCTGCTGTACGGGATGTTGCGGACGCCGACGTTGCGCAACGCATTGTTCGCGACCAGCGGCGAATGGCGCAAGATCCAGGTCGAACGGCTCGGCACCGAGTTCGCCGCGATCGTCGGGGGCGGCAGCGACGCCGGGGGCGATCCGGTCGAGCCGCTACAGGCCGCCGGAACCGTGCCGCCCTCGTCCGGCGAAGCGCTGGAGCGGTACTCGGTCGACCTGACCGCCCGCGCGCGTGCCGGCGAGATCGACTCGATCGTCGGGCGCGATGCCGAAATCCGGCAACTGGTCGACGTGCTGCTGCGCCGACGCCAGAACAACCCGATCCTGGTCGGCGAGGCTGGCGTCGGCAAGACCGCGGTGGTCGAGGGGTTCGCCAAGCGGATCGTCGATGGCGACGTGCCGCCGGCGCTGCGCAACGTCGTCGTCCGCGCGCTCGACGTCACGCTGATGCAGGCGGGCGCGGGCGTGAAGGGCGAGTTCGAGAAGCGGCTGCGCCAGGTGATCGACGAGGTCGAGGGCGCGTCGACGCCGGTGATCCTGTTCATCGACGAGGCGCACACGCTGATCGGCGCGGGCGGGCAGGCGGGGACGGGCGACGCCGCAAATCTGCTGAAGCCGGCACTCGCGCGCGGTCGGCTGCGCACGATCGCCGCGACGACCTACGCCGAATACCGGCAGTATTTCGAAAAGGACCCCGCGCTCACCCGACGGTTCCAGACGGTCGACGTCGCCGAGCCGGAGGCACCGGTCGCGATCGCGATGCTGCGGTCGGTGGTGCCGGCGATGGAGGCGCATCACGATGTCGTGATCCTCGACGATGCGGTCGCGGCAGCGGTGACGCTGTCGCAGCGCTATGTCCCGGCGCGGCAGCTGCCCGACAAGGCGGTCAGCCTGATCGACACCGCCGCGGCGCGCGTCGCTGTGTCCCAGAACGCGACGCCTGCGCCGGTCGAGGACCAGCGGCGGCGCCTCGAACTGCTCGAGGTCGAGCGCGGCATCGTCATGCGGGAAACCGAAGGGCGCTACCGTCACGATGACGCCCTGCCGGCACTGGACGAGGCGATCGCATCCGCCCGTGCTGCGGTCGAGGCGGTCGAGGCGCAATGGGCGCGGGAGAAGGACGCACTCGATGCCGTGCGGGCGGCGCGCGACGGTGGCGACGGTGCGGCGCTGGACGCGGCCCTCGCGACGGCGCGTGATCACGCGGGCGATGCGCCGATGGTGTTCGGCGTGGTCGACGCCGACGCGGTCGCGGCGGTGGTCGGCGACTGGACGGGCATCCCCGTCGGGCGGATGGTGAAGGACGAGATCGCCAGCGTGCTGGCGATCGGCGAGGCGCTGAAGACGCGAGTGATCGGGCAGGATCATGCGATGGCCGCGATCGCCAAGCGCATACAGACGAGCCGCGCGAAGCTTGACAATCCCGGCAAGCCGGTCGGCGTGTTCATGCTCTGCGGTCCGTCGGGAGTCGGCAAGACCGAGACCGCGCACGCGCTGGCGGAACTGATGTACTCCGGCGACGATTCGATGATCGTCATCAACATGAGCGAGTTCCAGGAGGCCCATACCGTCTCCACGCTGAAGGGGGCGCCCGCCGGCTACGTCGGTTTCGGACAGGGCGGCGTCCTTACGGAAGCCGTTCGCCGACGGCCGTACAGCGTCGTTCTGTTGGATGAGGTCGAGAAGGCGCATCCGGACGTCCACGAGATGTTCTTCCAGGTGTTCGACAAGGGGTTCATGAACGATGCCGAGGGACGCCACATCGACTTCCGCAACACTGTCATCCTGCTGACGTCGAACGTCGGCACGGATCTCATCGCATCGCTGACCGACGACGAGGAGATGGCGCCGGAACCGGAAGGTCTGGCCGATGCGTTGCGTCCGGAGCTGTTGAAGGTGTTTCCGCCGGCGCTGCTCGGTCGGTTGCAGGTGCTACCGTACTATCCGCTCGGCAGATCCGTGCTGGGGGGCATCGTCCGTCTACAGCTTGCGCGGATTGAGCGCCGGATAGCCGACAATCACGGTATCGCGATGACGATCGATGAGGCCGTAGTGCAGCACATCGTCGATCGTTGCACCGAGCTCGCATCAGGCGGGCGCATGATAGATGCGATCCTCACCAACACGATGCTTCCCGACATGTCGGTCGCACTGTTGGAACGCCGAATGCGGAGTGAGGAGGTGTCGGAAATCCGCGTGATGGCGACGGACGGCGGCTTCAGCTACGAATATCGAGCTGTCGCAGGCACGGGCAACGTAATAGGCTGACTGACGAGCGGCTCGCAGAATCATATTAATCAATACGAGTCTAAGAGAACGCGAAGGCCGCGACGGACGTGTGACTGCACAGATCAGATGCAATTCAGCAGAGGATGGTGAAGGATGGCGACACGGTTGGTACGGAAGGGCGATCACGGTCCGATCGTTCGTGAGATCCAGGGGAATCTCACGAGGACGGGACATCAGGTCAAGACTGATGGTCTGTTCGGAAGCGAGACGGACGCAGCGGTCAGGGCCTTCCAGAAGGTGCACAAGCTGCCAGTGGACGGCGTCGTCGGGCCGCGGACACTCGCCGTGCTCCATCGTCGTCCCCCGCAACCCAAGCCGCCTGGGCAGGACGCGTTCGATCCCGCCGCGTTCGGCGCGTGGCTGTCGCGGTTGCCTGGGGAGGTCTTCGACGCCGTACTTCCGGACAAACCGGCGGCAGCGATCGCCAGGCCTACGGCGCGTCCCGAGCCACGCCACGAGATTCGCAAGGTGCCCGATCGGCCGACACGAGCCACCGGCAAGCCGGTGGTCTCGCCAGCGCAGAACACCAAGCATCGCCGCATCAGCTTTCCCGGCTACGAAGGACGCGGCTTCGTCCTGCAGGATTTCGAGAAGTACGAGAATTACGCGATCAAACTGCTGGGCGGCTATTCAGTCGCACCTTGGGATCCGCGTAAGCTCATCAAGAACGAATGCGCACAGTTCGTTCAGTTCTTCGGGGTGCCTCGCACGCGGGAATGGCGGGCAGGACCCCAGGTCTGCTTTCTCGATCAGGGCGACATTCCATCCGGTACCGTCGTTGCGACGCTACGCGACAACATGTACCACAACGACTATTCTGGGCGGTCCCATGTCGGCATCTATCTGCGGCATGACCCTTTCGGGACGAAGGGCGGCGGCGTCCTTCTGCTCGACCAGTTCAACAAGAACCCGATCAAGCGCCGACTGAAACGCTATGACGGCGATGCCGGGCGCGCCAAACCGATCCGGGCGACCGGTCGCCGGTACAACTGGTCCGCTGACGGCGAAGAATATTTCGTGCTTCTGGTATGAGGATCGTTACGATGGGATCAACGGGAACCGGCAGTGCCAGTGCGATGGCGGCGGTACTCATCGCACTGAGCGGATGCGGCGCGCAGGCGACGGGTGGACAGGCGTCTTCGAACACCATGCAGGCGTCCTCTCAACAACCGGTCGACGCCGGAGGCGTGAAGCCGAAACCTGCGCAAGCCTCCTCCGTATCGGCGGAGCAAGGCGTGATCGAGTGCCCCGCAACGCTAGTGTCTGGCATGACGCTGCCAAGCGGCGCACGATTGCTCGGCGCACCGCTCGGCGCCCGTCTCAGCCTGACCTCGGCAACAGTGACGGCGGATGCAGTCGGAACGATGCCTGCAGATCTCGATGGCATAGCGGAGGTCGAGCCGGTGGAACGTCCAGGAACGACAGGGATGACCGTGCAGATGCAGGACGCCGCCCCAACGGCCGATGCGCCGTTCACGCTGATATGCCGGTACGGCGAGGCCAAGCCGCCGCTGCTGGCACAATCGGTGGCGCTGATCCCGTTGCCGGCCAACGGCGCCCGCTACGACTGCACCACGCGCCTGCCGCAGGGAAAGGATCCGAGGACGGCGAGCGCCATGTGCAAACGGAGCTAGCGTTTCGTCCAATGCGACGTGACAAGCTACCGTGCGAGTGGTGCGTGGCACGATGAAGACGGTCTGAGAGACGCCACGGGGGCGGTGACATGGGGGACTTGGCGTTGCGGCGAATGACGGCAGGATTGGTTTCGACGCTTGCGATGGTGTTCGCGGGGACATGGTCCATCGCGTCCGATGCGCAGGTGGCGCTCCCTTCGCGACAGGAAGTGACCCCGCCGACGCCTCGACCGCGTTCCGACTCCACCGCCAGCGTCGATGCTCGAGGTGCGATGGCCGAGACGAGCTGTCCGTTCGAGAAGTCGGGGCTACGGCTGACGCTCGACCGTATCGAGTTCACGCGCCCCGACGGTTCACCGCTCCAGGCGCCGATCGCGGCCGCGCTCGCCGATCTGCGCGCGCCGTCCGGCCAGCAGCCGATCACGGCGGTCTGCGACGTGCGCGACGCCGCCAACGAAGCACTGCGGCGGGGCGGCTGGGTCGCGTCGGTGCAGATCCCCGCGCAGGAGATCGCCGACGGCGTGTTGCGTCTGCAGGTCGTCACCGCTCGCATCGTCGACGTCCGGGTGCGCGGCGACGCGGGGCGGTACGAACCGTTCCTGCGACGGCGGATCGCGGCGATCCAGGCGCTGGACCCGCTGAACGAGCGCGAGGCGGAACGGATCCTGCTGCTCGCCGGCGACGTGCCGGGACTGGACGTCGCGCTGTCGTTGCGGCCGTCGAACGGCGAGGCCGGGACGGTGATTGGCGACCTGACGGTCAGTTCGCGACACTTCGCGCTGTTCGCCAACGCCCAGAACTACAACTCGTCATTGCTCGGCCGCGAGACGGTCTATGGGCGCGGCGAGATCTACGGCCTGACCGGGCTCGGCGACATCACGTATCTGGGTGCGTCGACGACCACCGACTTCCAGGAACAGGTGATCGTCCAGGGCGGACACATCCTGCAACTCGACGATGGCGGCACGACCCTTGGCGGCCGCGCGACCTATGCGTGGTCGCTGCCGGACCTGGGCGCACTCGACCTCAGGACCAATACGCTGATCGCGGGCCTGGACCTGGCGCGGCCGCTGTTCCGGTCGGTCCGCGGCAATGCGCGGGTGCGGTTTGGGCTCGATTTCGTCGATCAGATCTCTCGAGTCGGGGGTGGTGACGATGCCGTCACGCTGACCCGCGACAAGCTGCGCGTGCTTTTCGCGGGCATCGATGCCGACCAGCAGTTCGTCAACGCCAACGGGCGGCCCTGGCTCTCGGTCTCGTCGTCGCTGGAAGTGCGCAAGGGCCTGAGCCTTTTCGACGCGAGCCAGACCGGCTTTGCGAGCGGCGAGCTTACCTCGCGATTGGAGGGCAATTCCCGCGCCCTCGTGGTACGCGGCGTGATCGACACGACGCTGTCGCTCGGGCCGATCTTCAGCATCGCGGCGATCGGCCAGATGCAATGGGCGAACGATCCGCTGCTGAACTATGAAGAGTTCGCGCTCGGCAGCCTGACGATCGGTCGAGGCTATGATCCAGGCTCCAACAGCGGCGACCGTGCGCTGGGCGGGCATGTCGAGGCACGTGCCGATATGCCGCTGGTTACGGGGCTCGGCACGCAAGTATACGGTTTCTACGACCATCTCTATCTGACCAATCTCGATCGCGCGCGGATCGAGGGCGCGCGGAATTTCGACAGCGTGGGGGGCGGCGTGCGTGTGTCCTTCCCGAACCGCCTGGTGCTCGACGTCGGCTACGCCAAGCCGCTCGACCGTGCGCTGAGGCTCGACAAGGAACGACCGCCGGCGCGCGTGCTCGTTTCGTTGACCGTGCAGTTCCGTGATGGCGCTCGATAGGATGTTACCGATGACCCATGTCACGTCGCCCGTTCGCCGCCGCCGCCTGCTTCTGATCGTCACAAGCGCGCTCGGCGGCATCGCGGCCTTGCCTGCGGTTGCGCAGACCGTGCCGGCGCCGCCGGTACTGCCGACGCGGGCGAGCGTGGATTCCGTGCAGACGAACGTTCTCGGCAGCGATCCCCGGATCACGAGCCCGAACGGCAATCTGAACGTCGAACTGCGCGCCAACAATACGGTGATCAACTGGAAGGGGTTTAATATCCCTAAGGACCAGGCGGCGAACTTCGAAAACGGCACGGCGTCGAGCAATATCGCGGTTCTCAACCGCGACATCTCCAGCAATCCGTCGCAACTGCTCGGCAAACTCACAAGCAGTGCCGGCGTCGCCGTCTGGGTCTTGAATTCCAACGGCATCGTGGTCGGTCCGGGCGCAAACTTCACGACCGGATCGCTGGTGCTGTCGACGCTCGACGTCACGGATACCGACTTCCTGGACGGCGGCAGCAACTATCGCCTGAGCAGCGGTATGAACGGGGCGGGCAGCATGTCTGCAATCACCGTGGCGAGCGGTGCCCAGATGACGGTCGAGGGCGGTAATCGCGGCCTGATCATGATCGCGCCCAGGATCGAGGCCGACGGCGTGTTCCAGGCCAAGGGCCAGGACGTCGCGTTCGTGACGGCGACCGACGTCACGCTCAACTATGCGACGAACAGCCCGCTGTCGGTGACGCTCAACCGCGGCACGGCGGTACCGAAGAATAGTCAGTATGTCCGCGGTACCGTCGATGGGCGCGACGCGCTGTTCGCGCTGGCATCACAGGGAAACATCACCGACGCGTTGCTGCAAATCGATGCGCGTGTGACGACCGCTTCGAACGGCCGGCGCGGCATCGTACTATCCGCCGGCAAGCCCGACACTGCGGTGGCGGGGATCACGGTTGCTGGTGCAGCAGCGGACACCGGCGGCATCGCCGGAGTCTCTGTAAGTGGCGTATTGTCCACCCAGTCCGACGATAACGGTGACATCATCGCCGGCGCCAGCGGTACCGCGAGCTTCGCGCGCGCCCTCACGAGCGGACGCGATGTGATCCTTTCGGCTGGGGGCGCGCTGACGGTGGCGGGTGACGTGACCGCTACCCGCGACTATCGGATCGCCGCCCAGGGTATTGCGCTGGGCAGTGGCACTTCGGCGATCCAGCGCTCCGGTCGAGGTGTCGATCTCGTATCGACCAACGGCAACATTACCGGCGCTGCAGGTTTGTCGCTGCGGTCCGGCGGCAGTGCCGGGTTGACGTTATCGACCGTTGGCACAGCGGCGGGCGACATCTTGTTCGACGCGACCAGCAGCATCTCCGGCGGCAGTGACCGATCGGGCTATGTCGATATTCGCCAGCGCGGTCCAGCCAACCAGATCGCCTTGGGCAACGTTGCCGCACGGGGCTTGCGCCAGGCCATCGGCGCCGGCGCGATCCGCAACGGGCTGACGACGACCAGTTCGCTGGCGCTAGGCAACATCGACGTGCGCGATGGACTCGCACTCGATGCTGCGGGCATCAGCGCGGGGACGCTCGCGTCCGATCGCGGCGTCGCCATCGTCTCCAACGGGGCGTTGACGACCAGCGCGATCACTGCGGGGAGCGGTCCGGTCGCGCTGACCGGCGGCGGCACGACTTCAGTCGCCGGTACGATCACGGCCATCGGCAGCACCGTGGCCGATATTACCATCGTTCGCGATGGGGCGATGACGCTTCAGGGGCTGACGGCGACGCGTGACGCGCAGATCGATGCTGTCACCGGGGCCGTTTCGATTGCGGGTGCCGTCGGCTTGGGTCGCAACTACCGGGTTTCGGGAAGTGGCGTCACGCTCGGCGCTCCCGGTGCGGTGACGCAGCGCGCCGACGGGGCGATCACGATCACCGCGGGCGCGGCCGGCATCACCGGACTCGAGGGGCTGGCTCTGCGCTCGGACGCGAACGGATCCGGCAACGATCCGTTGACCCTTGCGGTCACCGCACCGTCAACAACGGGGATCGCCTTCGCGCCCGGCACCAGCCTGTTCGGTGGAACGTCGCGGCAGTCGGATGTTCAGCTCCAGCTGAACGATGCAGCAAGTCCGATTTCGCTGGGTCAAGTCGAGGCGCGCTCGCTGACTGGGCTGAGCACCACCGGCGCCTTGCGCTCGGGCGACGTCAATATCGTTCGCGATCTTACCGCTAGCGGTGCGTCGATCGCCACCGGTGCGTTGACGGCTAGTTCGGGCGCCGTGACGCTGACCGCGACGGGGGGCGCGCTGACCATTGGCGCGGTCGATGCGGGACAAGGCATCACGTTGACCGGAACCGATGCGATCGCCACCGGTCGCCTGACCGCTCGCGATGCCGTCACCGTAAATGCCGTCGGCGCTGCGACCTTCGGCAGCGATGTGACGGCCGGGGGCGCACTGACCCTGCGCGGCGCTTCGCTGGGGTTTGCGGGTGGCAATGTCTGGAGTGGCGGATCGATCGACTTGCTCGCATCGAGTGGCGGTATCGTCGCTACTGGTGGGGTTGCTCTCGCCTCGACCAGTACACGCACGAGCGATTTCGTCCGGTTGCAGGCGGCCGGTGTCGACGGCATCGTTCTGGCCTCGGGCAGTTCGATCACCGCGGGCGCCAATCGCGCCTTGCGCATCGGGATCTTCAACGCCGCCGCCGATGCGCCGCTCAGCCTGGGCAACGTCACCGCGCGGTCCTTAAGTGCGCTGGGTGCAGCCAACGCCGACGCCACGGTCCTTGGCGGCGCGATCGTGTCGGGCGGCTCGCTGACGTTCGGCGCGCTCGACCTGGTAGACGGCTTTGCGGCCAAGAGCGCCGGCGGTAATCTGAGTGTCGGTCGACTGGCGGTGACGGGCGCGGGGCAGGGCATCAGCCTGCGTGCCGCCAACGGAACGCTAACCGTGCAGAACGACGTGTCCGCCAGCGGCGACGTGACGCTTGTAAGCGGTACCGCGCTGCAACTCGGTACGGTGGAAAGCCGTGACGGGCAGGCCACGCTGACCAGCGGTGGCACCGTGACGCTGGGTACACTTGCGGGTCGGCTCGGTGCCAGCGCGAGCGGGACGCAGATCGCGATCGATACGGTCCGCGGCGGTGCCGTCGGGCTGACCGCCAGCAGCGGCAACGTGCAGGTCGGGCGGATCGATGGTGCGGCAGTGACCGCCACTGCCACCGGTGGTGCCGTCACGATCCGCAACGCGCTCGCGGCGACGGGCGCCGTCAACCTTACCGCGACCGGCGACGTGCGGGTCGGCGGGGCGATCACCGGTGCCGGCGTCACCGTCGGCGCACAGGGCGATACGGCGCTGCTCGGTGGACTGCAGGCGCGCGGCAACGTGGCGTTGTCGGGACGTTCGGTGACGCTCGGCGGCGCGCAGGGCGCCATGGGCAGCTATACCGCGACGAGCAGCGCAGGCGCTATCACCGGCAACGCCGGAACCGCGATCGTCGCCGACAGCGACAACTTGGGTGGCGAGGCGCTGAGCCTCACCGCAACCGGCGGTGGCATTATCTTCGATCCGGCCACCTCGCTACGCGGAGGCAACGGGACGTCGGCGGTTTCGCTCGCGACCGATGGCGGGATCATCACGGTCGGCGACGTCGGCGCGACGGTCTTCACCGCCAACGGTGCGGGTAGCATCCGGACCGGCAGTCTGACGTTGACCAAATCGCTGGCGCTGAGCGCGGCGGGTGGCGTCACCACGGGCGCGGTCGCGACGGGCGATGGCACGGTCACGATCGACAGCGTCGGCGGCGCGGTCACTACCGGCGCCATCGACGCGGGTGGCGGGGTATCGCTGGCCGGGGACACGGTCACGTTCGGGACGGTTCGGGCGGCGTCGCTCAATGCGACCGCGAAGGTTGGAACGCTGACCGGCGGCGATATCACCGTGGACGGCGTCACCGCTCTCCAAACGCCGGGTGCGTTGGCCGTCGGTGCGATCCGTGCCGGCAACAGCGTATCTTTGAGTGGCAGCACCGTGCGGTTTGGTCGCGTCGAGGCATCGGCTTTCAAGGCGGCGGCGGGTGCCGCGCTGAACGGGGGCGATATTGTCACGCGTGGCGATGCGACGCTGACGGCGGGCGACGCGCTCGCGGTCGGTGTGGTCGATGCGGACGGTATCGTTGCCCTGCGCGGCACGACGGTGAACGCAGGCCGGATCGATGGCGCATCGCTTACCGCAGTCGCAAGCAAAGGCGCACTGGTTGCGGGAGACATGCTGATCGGCGGGTCGGCGACGATCGAAGCGACAGAGGGGCCGATCAATCTCGGCACCGTCGACTCGCGCGGCGATCTGACGATCACCGCCGGCGGCCGGCTGTTCGCGACGGGCCTCGTCTCGGGTGGCACCGCGTCGCTGAAGACGACCGGTCCAGGTTCCGACATCCTGCTGGCGAACGGTCTTGTCGCGGAGAATGGGGTGGACGTTCGCGCGATGGGGAACGTCCGCGCGCCGGTCATCAGAAGCCGCACCGGCGATCTTACCATCGCGGCGCCCAACGGCGAACTCTCCGGCTACGACGCGAACAGCGGAGTCACACTTGGTGCGGGACCGGGCAAGGCATTCTCCCTGACGATCGGCACCGCGGCGCGGTTGGGTGACGTGGTCGGCGGCAAGCTGACCGTCGTCGCAACGTCGATCAGCGCAGGGCGGGTCGACACCGGCAACGATGCGCTGGAACTGCGCGCGACCAACGGCGACCTGACGCTGACCGGGCCAGCGAGCGGCGGCACGGTGACGCTCGACGCAAGCGGGCGGACCCAGCTCGCTGGCGTCACTTCGAAGGGCGCATTGGCGCTGACCGGCGGCAGCATCGCGTTCTCCGATATTTCGGGTGCGACGATCGACGCGACGTCGGCAGGCGCGATTACTGGGGGTTCCGCGACGGCTACGGGTTCTCTCGCCATCCGCGGCAGCGCCGTGACCCTGAATCAGGCGAGCGCCGGCACGACACTCCGCCTGACGGCGACCGACGGCGATTTGACGCTGGCGGGGCCGGTCACGGGCGGCGACGTCAAGCTCGGTGCAAGCGGGGCGGCGAACCTGGCCAAGACCACGGCAATCGGTGCGCTGACCCTTAGTGGTGGCAGCATCGCGTTCTCCGATGTGTCGGGCGCGACGGTCGACGCGACGTCGGCAGGGGCGATCACCGGCGGCTCGGCGACTGCTAAGGGCGCTCTCGACATAAGTGGCGGCGCAGTAACTTTGAATCAGGCGAACGCCGGCACGACACTTGGCCTGAGGGCTACCGATGGCGATCTGACGCTGACGGGCCCAGTTACCGGCGGCGACGTGACGCTCGGCGCGAGGGGGCGAACGAGCCTGACTAAGACCACCGCCCGTGGCGCGCTGAAGCTGACCGGCGGCGGTATCGCATTCTCCGATATTTCGGGTGGATCGATCGACGCTACGTCGGCAGGCGGGATCACTGGCGGGTCCGCGACCGCTACAGGCGCTCTCGCGATCCGCGGCGGCACCGTGAACCTCGGTCAGGCCAACGGCGGCACGACGCTCGGCTTGACCGCGACCAACGGCGACTTGACGCTGACGGGCCCTGCAACCGGCGGCACCGTGACGATCGGTGCAAGCGGGCAGACCGCTCTGACGGATGTCACCGCCAAGGGCGCGATGACCCTTACCGGCGGCACCATAGCGTTTGCCAATATCGCGGGGGCCTCGGTCGGCGTGACGTCTCCAGGTGCAATTACCGGTACCTCGGCTACGGCCACGGGAGCACTCGGCGTGCGCGGCGGTACGGTGACCCTCGATCGGGCCGGGGCGGGCGCGGCACTCGCCCTGACCGCGACCAACGGCGATCTGGCCGTGACGGGACCGGTAACTGGTGGCGACGTCACGCTCGGTGCCAGCGGGCGGACCAGGCTCGGCAAGGCCACGGCCACCGGCGCGCTAGTGCTCACCGGCGGCAGCGTCGGCTTTGCCGACATCGCGGGCGCATCGATCGACGCCACGTCGACCGGCGCGATCACCGGGACTTCGGCGGCGACGACGGGCACACTCGGCGTCCGCGGGGCGACGGTCGCTCTAGGTCAGATCGCGGCAGGCGGTACTGCGACGGTGGCGGCGACCGGAGGCGATCTGGCACTGACCGGGCTGACGTCCGGTAGCGATGCAATCCTGAGCGCAACGGGCGTGGCGCGGATATCGGGCGCGGTCACTTCGGGCGGGGCGTACCGGGTGACCGGTGGCAGCGTGACACTCGGCGACACCGGGATCGTCCAGAAGGCCGCCGGCGAGGTTAGCATCACCGCGACGTCGGGCGACCTGACGGGGGTACGGGGCCTGACCCTGACGAGCGATTCGGACGGCACGGGCGCGGATCGGCTGGTCCTCGATTCCGCAGGCCAGATTGCCTTTGCAGGGACCCGGATCCAGGCGCGACCCGGCGGCGGCGCGGTACTGGGCCTTCGCGCCGGGGCGGGCCGCGCGATGCAGTTCGGCAGCATCGAGGCGTCGAGGATCGGCAGCTTCGACGGCAACGCGATCGTAGCGACACTCTCGCATAATGCCAACATTGGCGCCGACGACATCGCGGTGTCCGACCTGTCGGTGGCGTTGGCGCGCGGCGACCTGACCTTCGGTAAGGTCGGCGCATCCGGCAACCTCACACTGCGTACCGACGCCGGTGCTATTGCGCTCGGCGAAGTCCGCGGCGGCGATATCGAGCTGGCGAGCAACGGCGCGCTGACCACGGCGAACGTGACCAGCACCGGCGGGACATCGTTGAAGGGCGAGACGATCGATGTTCGCGGCAGGCTGTCGGCCGCGCGGCAATTGCTGGCGGATGCGCGGGCGGCACTGACCCTGCGCGATGTCGGTGCGGGCGGCTCAGCGACTTTGAAGGCAGGCGGCGCGATCGTTGCCGACACCGTCGAAGCCGCGAGCATCACCGCCAGCGGGGCCGGTGTCACGTTGGCCAACGCAAAGGCGGGCGATGCGCTGGCGCTGACCAGCGGCCGCGATCTGTCGCTCGGCAGCGGGAGCGCAGGCGGTTCGGCGACGCTCGATGTCGCCGGGCTGGCGACGATCGGCGCGCTGGCCGCCGGCCCCGCCGTTACGGTCACCGCGAACGATGTCGCGTTGAACGGACCGGTACGCTCGCAGACGGTGGCGTTCGCCAACCGTGCGCCGGCGACCACGACGATGCGGATCGGCGACGGCACCGGCGCGGACGGCTTCCGCCTGTCCGATGCCGAGGTGCGGCAGGTAACCGCCGACACGCTCCGGTTCGATGCGGGTGCGGGGGCGATGGAGGTCGGCACGCTGGCGCTGGGGACGGGCAGCGGGCGGGCGGTCGAGATGCTCGGCACCGGCGACATCCGCGTGATCGGTGCGGTCTCGACCCAGGGCAGCGGCCGTTCCGTGCGGATCGGCGGCGGGCTGACCGAGGGCAACGCCAATGCCATCCACGTCGTCGCGACCCGCGATGGCGGCGGACGATTGCTGTTCGACGGATCGGATGTCGAACTACGGGGCACGCGAATCGCCATCGGTCTCGCACCCGGCTTCGTCGACACGCTACAGCCGGGAGCTGCCGGCATCGCGCAGGCACAGTCGCTGATCGGCAACGGCAATTCGGCCTTGTACAACCCGCAACTGGGCGGTGGCTTCTACGATCCGGCGTCCACGACGACGCTTTCGGCGCGGTCTTTGACGGTGCGGTTCGGCGATTATGCGCTGTTCCAGAATACGGCCATTCCCGGTGAGTTCTCCGGATTGAAGCTTGGAGGCACGCAGAGCGCACCGGTGTCACCGGCTCTGCGGATCAGCACGTTCGGCACGCCTGGACAGGCCAGCGTCGCGCTGTTCGGGACGATCAATGGCATCGACGGGGCTAGCGCTGCACTCCTCGGCAATCCGATCATCAACATCGATCCCGTATTGCTGGCCAGCAGTCGCATCAACGGCTGCCTCGCAGGGTCGGGCGCGGGGTGCATCACCACGATCGTGATCCAGCCGACCTTGCAGGTGTTCGACTGGAGCAGCGAAGAGGTGTTCGGCATTTCGCGCGACGTCACCGTGCCGTTCGCGCCGCTGATCGGCAGCAACAACGAGGAGTTGTTGACCGACTTGCCGGCATTGGCGCCGCAATCCCTGACCGACCAGAAGGCCAAACCCTGATGCCGCGCTCGATGCCTCGTACCCATAAAGCGTTGATGATGATGGCGCTGGGCGGCTCCGCGCTGGCCGGCTGCGCGACCGTCACGCCGCAGGCTCGCCTTGAGACGGTCGGACTTGGCCGCAATCCGGCTGGCGAGGCGTGCGTCGCGACGCGCAACTGGTCGGATCCCGGCGTACCCGATCGCTTCGCGCGCGCCTATACGATCGCCTGTTCCGGCGTTGCCGCCAGCCGGCCACTCGGCACCGTCCGCGCGATCAAGGCGACGGCCGAGGCTCAAGCGGCGCTCGAGGCGCAGTTCGACTGCGGTCCCGTCCAGGCGGTGCGCGTCGCCGCGGCAGAGGCCACCGCACGCCGCTGCCTCGACAAGGTCACCGGGCTCGAATCGGTGCGGCTGGATACGGCGCGCGGCGGGATGCACTATGCCGCTGCCGGCACGCCCGCACTGCTACCGTTGCTCGAGGAGGCGCTCGGGATCGTGTCGGGCGTGCTGCCGCCGAACACGGACGTCACCCGCACGCCGACCGCGACGATCGATATCGCCGGGCTTGCGCCGCGGCCGAGTGCGACGGGCGCCGACCTTGCCGCGGCCGATGCTGCGGGTACGGTCGCAGCCCCGCTCGACGTCGCGACCGCGTTGGCACAGGGGATCAGCCTCAACCACAAGGGGCTCTATGTGGAGGCCTCGCGCATCCTCAACGATGCGCTGAGCCGGTTGTCGCCCACCGCGTCCGCCCCGTCTACCACCACCAACACCACAGCTCTGTTGAGCGCCGAACTGCTGCTGGAGGCGGCACTGGCGGATTCGAACATCCGTTTCCCCGATGCCGCCGCCGCGCATTTCGCGGCCGCGGATGCGATCTTCGCCGCGCAGCCCGGCTCTCGCACGGCGTTCCTGTCGCGCAAGCGCGATACCTATGGCGCGCTCGATGCGATCAACCGCCACGCCTTTCCTGAAGCACTCGCAACACTTGATCGGGTGGCGAATGCACCCGCCGCGGCAGACCAGCCGTTGCGCGATCCGTCGACGTTGCGGCTGTTGAACCAGCCGCGCCAGAACGGCACCGCGACGGCACTTACCGTGCCCAATGCTGCCGTGCTGTCGCAGTTGGTGCTCGACATCCAGACGCAATATGCGCGCAGCGTCGCGCTGCTCGCCCAAGGTGACCGCGACCAGGCCGAAGCCGCGATCGATCGTGCCGCTGCGATCTATCGTCCGCTCGCCAACGAACGGCTGGACCAGACGCAGCTGCTATGGCTCGGCGCGCGCATCGCTCGCCAGCGCGGTCGATTGCAGGCACAACGCGGCGATTATTCCAACGCCTATGATAATTTCACCGACGCGGTCGACATGCTCCGGCGAAGCGCGATCGCCAATGCCGGGACCGGCAACGAGCCTGCCATCGCCGAGGCGCAACTCGATCGCGCCGCGGTCTATGCCCGGACCGGCGCATCGCGCACGGCGGTGCGTAATGCCTTTGGCGAGGCGGTCGACGCGCTGATCGATTCCCACGGCACGTCGCTTGGCAGCGCGCTCGGCATGCAGGATTATCTCGATCTGCTGGTCGCCGAATCCGCCAAGCCGCTGGCCGATACCTATGATCGGTTCTTCCGGGCGGTGCAGGCGAATGGCGAGCCCGCGGTTGCCCGCCAGCTCAGCCAGTTGCAGACCACCGTGACGGCCGACGGCACGATCGCCACGGCGTTGCGCGAGCGCGCCGATCTGGAACGGGAAATCACCCGGTTGCGCTATGCGTTGGCGGGCGGAAAGACGGGCGAGGCCGCGCCGACCGACCTGTCGCGCGCGCGAACGGCGGCCGAACAACGTCTGCTCGCGGTCGATGCCAAGCTTGCCGCCGATCCGCGGTATCGTACGCTCGACGATGCGCCGGCGACGTTGGCCGAACTGCGCGGCGCACTGCGTCCCGGCGAGGCGTTCCTCAAGCTGACCCGGCTCGATCGCCGCATCTACGGCCTCGTCGTGACCCCCGACCGGACGTTCGTCTACCACGTCGCGGACAGCGAAGCGGCAACGCGCGCGGTCGAGACGCTGGGTCAGCAGCTGCGCGCTTCGATCGATGGCGGCCTCGACGTCGGCAAGCTCGTCCCGTTCGACGAAGCGCGCGCCTATACGCTCTTCCGGCTGGTCGCGGGGCCGGCGGCGCCGACGCTGCAGGCCTCGCGGTCGATCGTCGTCGATCCGGCAGGTCCGCTTGAGACGCTGCCGATCGGTGCGCTTGTGACGCGCTATGACGCGAATGCAGTGCGCGCCGATCCGTTCGACTTCTCGCAGACCGCGTTCCTGGCGCGTACCGCATCGATCTCCAACGCGCTGTCGCCGCGATCGTTTCTGGTCGCGCGCGGCACCCCGGCGTCGCGAGCGCAGCGCGCGTTCATCGGCTTCGGCCAGCACAGCGCCCCCGCCAGCGCAACCGGGGTGGCGGCACTCCGGCCAATCTCGGTTGGCTATGGGTGTACCGTCGACTATGGTCGTCTCGCGTCTCTGTCGCGGACCTTGAAGCCGATCAGCGCGCGCGAACTCGGTATCGCGGCGGGCGCGTTGCAGGTCCGTGACGCGCAACTGCTCACGGGCGCCGCGTTCACCGATACCAGCGTCGAGGCACGTGGCGATCTCGACCAGTATGAGGTCGTTCATTTTGCCACGCACGGCCTGACCGAAGGAATGTGGGGTTGCTCCAAGTCGCCACCCGCACTCGTCACCTCGTTCGGCGATGCCAAGTCCGACGGATTGCTGAGCTTTTCGGAGATCGCGCAACTTCGGCTCGATGCGAACCTAGTGGTGCTGTCCGCGTGCGACACTGCGGCTGGCGTGCGGGACGAAGGGCTCGCCCGCAGTGCCGGACAGGAGGAGGCTGGCGCAACGCTCGAGGGGCTGGTGCGCGCCTTCCTCACCGCCAACGCCCGCGCGGTGCTCGCCACCTATTGGCAGGTGTCGGCGGAGAAGGAGAGCGACGAGTTCATCCGCGCCTTTTATGCCCGCGCGCGCACGGGCACGATGGGTGAGGCGATGCAGGATGCGCAGCGTGCGCTGATCGCGCAGCCGGCGTATTCGCATCCATTCTACTGGGCGCCGTATTTCCTGGTCGGCGACAGCAGCAAGACCGCGCTGACAACTGCCTCGCCCGCTCAAAGTCCGCACGTCGCGGCAAAATGAGCGCGGTACGACCACTCGCGGGGGCGGCGATCGGCGTCGTCCTGGTGGCAGTGTTGCTGGCGTTCGGGCCTCCGGTCGTTGCCGGATGGTTGAACGGTACATCAGGGGCTTCGGGCGAAAGCCTTTTCACGCTGGCGATATTCGGGCCGATGCTGGCGATCGGCATCGCCGGTTGGTGGCTGGATCGTGTGACTGGCCCTGTGTTCGGCAAACGTCCCGGCCGTGCGACGGTGCTGGGTTTGGCGCTGGGCGCGGGTGGCCTGGCCTTGGCGGTCGGCTATACCTGGCTGGCTGGTAGTCTGGTCGGCGGAGCTGGTAGCACGGTCCTTTCTACGTTGCTGCTCGGCATCGTGACCGTGACGCTTCAGGTCGGGGCGGAGGAGATGCTTTTCCGTGGCTGGCTGCAACCCCAGATCGCATCGGTCGTCGGTGCGCCCGTCGCGGTGCTGCTGGTAGCCGTATTATTCGCGGCACTTCATCTGCTGGGAGGCGCGACGGGCGTGATGACGCTCGCCAACCTGACGCTAGGCGGAATCCTGTTTGGGTTGATCGCGGTCCGCGACGGCGGCATTGCAGGGGCCATCGCCGCGCATTGGGGGTGGAATGTCGGCGAGCAGATGCTGCTCGGGCTCGATCCCAATCCAGGCGTCGGCGCGTTCGGCGCGCTTTTCGACCTGGACCTGGTCGGCGCGGCACGGTGGGGCGGATCGGACCAGGGGCTTAACGCAAGTCTCGCAATGACGATCGCACTTGCCGCGATCGTGATCCCGCTGGCGCTTCGATATCGCCGCGCAAAGCCCGCCTGAGATCAGCCCGGCGTTGCGACCCGTGCCGCGTCGACCCGGTCGCGCAGCGCGCGGAATTGCTTAAGCGCGGCGCCGGCCAGCGTGCGACTGCCGCCGACCTCGATCGACATCGGGTCGACCGGCTGGCCGTCGATATGCACCTCGTAGTGAAGGTGCGGGCCGGTAGAGCGTCCGGTGGTTCCGACCTCGCCGATCTGCTGCCCCTGCGCGACCTTGAGGCCCGGCATCAGTCCTGCGGCGATGCGGTTCATGTGGAGGTACAGCGTGTCCCAGCCATTGGCGTGATGCAGGCGGACGAAATTGCCGTTGGGCCCCTTCGGCCCCGCGAACGTGACGACCGCATCGCCCGCCGCGTAGATCGGCGTGCCGGTCGGTGCCGCGAAGTCCGTGCCCTTGTGCATCTTGACGAAGCCTAGGATCGGATGGCCGCGCATGCCGAACCCCGAACTGATCCGCGCCGCCTCGACGGGCGTGCGCATCAGCGACTTGCGGCTGCTCCGGCCGCCGCTGTCGAACCATTCTTCCTCGGCATCGCCCGGCGCGCGGTAGCGATACAGCGCGCGCGACTTGCCCGCGGTGGCGAGCGAGGCATAGACCAGCACCGGCGTGCCGACCGGCTCGCCGTCCGCGGTGACGCGCTGCTCGAACCCGGCTTCGAACACGTCGCCTCGCGCGACCTCGCGCTGCATGTCGAAATCATAGCGGAATGCGTTGACGAACGGACCGATCAGCACGTCGCTGACGCCGGCCGCGACCGCTGAACTGTAGAAGCTTTCGCCATCGAGTTCGCCGCGGACGAAACGGGTTTGCCGACGCAGGTCCGCAGCAAGCGATGTCGTTGCAAAGCCGCCGCCGGTTTGCGGCGCGAGCTTCACGCCCGACCCGTCGGTGCGTGTCGCGGTGAGACCCGCCAGCCGGATCGCGGCGCCGTCATGATCCAGCGTGAACACCAGCCTGATATCGCCGGCCGTGGAGCCGAGAGTCTTGCCGATCGCACGAACCGCCGCCTGGCTGTCGGCGATAGACACGCCTGACGCGGCGAGCGTCGGCGCAAGGTCGGCTACCGTAGGCACGATCAGCGTGCGACTTTCCGAGGCCACCTTGTGCGGTCCGGTGGCTGGTGTCGCAACGGCAGCCGAAGGCGGTGCCGAGGGTCGAGACGAGACGGCAACAATGGCGCCAGCAGCAGCAATCGCGATGCCGATACCCGGTGCGATCCAGCGGCGTGTCGTCGCAGTAGCGCTGGTCGCCGCAATGGCAGGAGCTGGCCTTGGCGGAGTGATTGCGGCAGGGGCCGGTTTCGGTGCGACCCAGGATCGGGGATCGAACGACGGTTCCTGATCTAGGGGACTGGGCATCGACTTCCCGGACATAGATTGTGTCGCCGCGTGCGACATAGCTATTGCCCAGTTCGACAGGCGAGGCAATAACCGGGCCAGCAGCCGCATCGTCGCGGTCGGTTTATGACCCTGCAGGGGGAATGCGATTGGCTGGGAAGAATCGGGTTGCCTGGCACGAAGGCATGTTCCTCAGGCCGCAGCATTTTCAGGCTCAGGACCGTTTTATCGACGCCCAACTGGGCGCGCGGGTCGAATCGATTCGGCCTTGGGCGTGGGGCATCACGGCGCTCACGATCGACGAGGATCTGGCCGCGCTCGGCAAGTTCGCCGTTTCGCGCGCCACCGGGATACTCCCCGACGGTACGCCGTTCGCGATCCCCGACGACCTGCCGCCGCCCGACCCCCTCGACGTGCCCGGCGACACGCGCGACGCGATCGTGCACCTGACGCTGCCCGCGAGTCAGGTCGGGGCGGTGCAGTTCCGCGATGGCGACGCCCCCGGGCTCGATGCGCGCTTCCTGGTCGACGAGGCGGAGTTGGCGGACGCCTATTCCAACGATCGCACCAGCGAGCCGATTGGACTGGGTCGGCCCAACCTCCGCTTCGGCATCACGCGCGACCAGATCTACGGGCGGGTGACGCTCGGTCTCGCGCGCGTTCGCGAAGTGCAGAACAAGCGCGTGATGTTCGACGACCGCTATGTCGCGCCGACGCTGGATGCCGCAGCGGCACCGCGGCTGCGCGGCGGACTGTCGGACATCGTCGGTCGCGCCGCACAGCGAGCGGAGGAACTGGCGGTGCGCGCGGTCGAGGCGACCGACGGCGGCTCCGACACGTTTGCGAGCTTCCTGCTGCTACAGGCTCTCAACCGTTGGCTGCCGGTGCTCGAGCATCTCCAGTTCCTGCCGGTCGTCCACCCGGAGCGCCTGTTCGAGGCGCTGGTGTCGATGGCGGGCGAGATCGCGACGCTGATCCGCGCGGAGCGCAAGCCACCGCCGCTGCCGCGCTACGACCACGAGAACCCTCAGATCTGTTTTGAGCCGGTGTTCGATCTGCTGCAGTCGATGCTGTCGGCGGTGTTCGAGCGGTCTGCGCTCCAGATGCCGCTCGATCAGGCGGGGCCGGGCGCGTACGTGTCGCGGATCACCGATCATAGCCTGTACGAAACCGGATATTTCTATCTCGCGGTCGCGTCCGCATCGCCGGTCGAGGAGATCCGCGGGCTGTTTCCCTCGGTGGCGAAGATCGGCACGGTGCAGAAGATGCGCCAGATCGTCGATTCCGCGCTGCCTGGCGTGCCGTTGCGCCATACGCCGACGCCGCCGCCGCAGCTCCGCGTGCTGCCCGGCTTCGTCTATTTCGAACTGGATCGCGGCGTACCCGACTGGCGCGAGTTCCAGCAGGCGACGGCGCTCGGGCTGCACGTCGCCGGCGACTGGCCGCAGCTGAAGCTGGAACTGTGGTGCGTCAAACGGGGCGGGCGATGAGCGAAGACGGCGACAAGACCGTTTTCCGCCCCTCGCCGCTGCAGGGGCTGAAGCGGGGCGAAGGCAATGCGCCCGCAGGCCCTGCCGGCAACGCGACCCCCTGGTCGCCCACCGGCAACGCGGGATACGGGTCGTCTCCCTCCAGCGCCGGATACGCCGCGCCGCCGTCGCTGTCGCGGACCGGTAGCGCATCGGTCGCACCGGGGCTGACGCCGTCGCGGCTCGGTGAGGACGATGTCCCGCTGCCGGCCACGCCGCAGTCGATCCGCAACGTCATGCTGGCGGAGGCGGAGCCGGTGCTGGCCTTGCTCGCCGCGGTCCGTGCCGGTCGCGTCCGCCCGGCGATGCCCGAGCTGCACCGGCAATGTGCCGCGGCGATCGCCCGGTTCGAGCGCGCGATCCAGCCGCACTACACCGAGGAAAAGCGCCAGCGCGCCAAATACGCAGTCTGCGCGACCGCCGACGACATCGCGCAGAACCTGCCGGGCGTAGGTGGCGACGGTGCCGAATGGGCACGACGGTCGATGGTCGTCACGTTCTTCCAGGAGAACATCGGGGGCGACCGGTTCTGGCAGCTGGTCGACGACATGCTGCGCGTACCGCAGGACAATCTCGATCTGATCGAGCTGTTTCACGCCTGTCTCGCCGCCGGGTTCGAGGGCCGCTTCCGAGTGATGCCGGATGGCCGGCGGCGGCTGCACGAGATCATGACGCGGTTGCAGGGCGCACTGCCCCATGTCCGGTCGCTGTCGCAGGTCGAGCTCGTGCCCCACTGGCGCGGCGAGACCGCACCAGTCGGCCGGATCGGGTGGAGCGTGCTGGCGCTGGCATCCGCAGCGGCGCTCGCGCTTCTCCTGCTGGTGTATGTCGTGCTGCGGCTGATGCTGGGCTCCAGCGGCGAAACGCCGTCGTCCCGGCTAAACGCGCTGACGCCCGACGCCCGGCTGACCCTGTCGCGCCCCGCCGCCGCGATGGCCGTGACGTCGAGCGCGCAGGCGAGCAAGCTCAGGCGGTTCCTCGAACCCGAGATCCGCGAGCATCTCGTCACGGTCGAGGAAGACGCGCAGACCGTTCGCGTCCGCACCACAGTCGGGCAGCTCTTCGAGTCCGGCTCGGACGCGCTCGAACCCGGCCGCGAAACGCTGTTCCACCGCATCGGTCGCGCGATCGAGGGCGAAAAGGGCAATGTCGTGATCGAGGGGCATGCCGATAATGCACCCGTCGCGACCGTCCGCTTCCCCGACAACACGGCACTCAGCGAAGCCCGTGCCGAGACGGTCGGCGCGCTGGTCCGCCAGGACCTGTCCGATCCGGCGCGGGTATCCACCAAGGGACTAGGAGACACAGTGCCGATCGCTTCCAATGCGGATGCCGCGGGCAAGTCGCAGAACCGGCGCGTCGAAATCGTCGTGCCGCGGCGCTACTGATGGGGCGCTTCTTCCGGAACTGGTATGCGGTGACGATCACCGCGGCGGTGCTGCTGGCCGCGTTGCTGGCGTTCGGTCTGCCGTTGCTCGTCGCGTTCTTCCGCCCCTTGCCGGTGCGGATCGGCGCGGTAGTCGCGGTCGCTCTGGGCTGGGGGCTGTGGTGGTTCCTACGGCGACGGGCTGCGCGCCGCGCCGCCGACGCCATCGCCGCCGAACTCGCCGGGCCGAATGCCGCCGACGAGGAGGGCAAGGCGCTCGGCCGTCGCATGAGCGAGGCGCTGACCAAGCTGCGCGGCGCGGCGGGCGGAAAGCGCGACTATCTCTACAGCCGTCCCTGGTACGTCATCATAGGTCCGCCGGGCGCGGGCAAGACCACCGCGCTGCTGAACTCGGGGCTACGGTTTCCACTCGTCGAACAGGCCGTCGGCGGTGTCGGCGGCACCCGCAACCTCGACTTCTGGTTCGCCGACGAAGCGGTGCTGGTCGATACCGCGGGGCGCTACACGACGCAGGACAGCGACACCGTGGTCGATTCGGCTGGCTGGGGCGCGTTCCTTGGACTGCTCAAGCGCCACCGGCCACGTCAGCCGATCAACGGCGTGTTCGTGGCGATCGGGGTCGATACGCTGGTCGCGAGCGACTGCGCCGCGATCGACTCGCACGCGCGTGCCGTCCGCCGTCGCCTCGTCGAGTTGCGCCGCTCGCTCGAGACCGCCGTCCCGATCTATCTGCTCGTCACCAAGGCGGATCTGCTCGCCGGCTTCACCGATTACTTCGACGATCTCGACGTCGAGGGGCGGCGTGCCGTGCTTGGTGCGACGTTGCCGTACTCTGAAGGGCGACCGTCCGCCGAGATGCTGGCGCATGCGTTCGACGAGGCGACGCAGGCCGTTGCCGACCGTCAGGCGCGGCGGCTGTTCGAGGAGGTCGACCAGCGCCGTCGCGGCATGATGATCGGGTTCCCGGCACAGTTGCGATCGCTGCGCGCGCGGATGATGCGCTTCGCCGACGGCGCATTCGTCGCCGGCGACGAGGCGGCCGGCGTGCTGCGCGGCTTCTACCTGACCAGCGGCGTGCAGGAGGGGGCGCCGCTCGACCGTATCCTCGCCTCGATGGCCGAGGTGTACGAACAGCCGGTCGATCCTGCGGTCGGCGCGCGTGGGCGTGCGTATTTCCTCAACCGTCTGCTGACCGAAGTGATGTTCCCCGAGGCCGGGCTCGTCACCACCGACACCAAGGCGAAGGCGCGGCGTCGCGGCCAGCTCGGCGCGGCGCTGGCGGGCATCGCCATCGCGGCGGCGCTGGTACTGACCGCCTGGGGCGTCAGCTTCGTGCGCAACCGGGCGTTCCAGTCGGCGCTCGCCGGCCAGACCGCGCGCGCCGAACAGCAGTTCCGCGATGCCGGTGTCGACCTGACCCAAGTGCGCGAGGACGATGCCGACCTGCGTGCAGCGATCCCGGCGCTCGATACCCTGCGCAACCTGCCGCGGGGTTATGCCGAGCGGCGTAGCGGGGGGGCAGCGCTGACGATGACCTTCGGCCTGTACCAGCGGAGCCTCAGCCAGCAGGCCGAGGAGACGTACCGAGATGCGCTGCGCCGTGTGATGCTGCCGCGGTTGCTGTTGCGTCTGGAAGCCGTGATGAAGGCGAACGGGCGCGATCCGATGCAGCTGTACGAGCCGCTCAAGGTCTATCTGATGCTCGGTCAGCAGGGGCCGATGGATGCCAGGGCGGTGCGCGCGTGGGTGACCGCGGATTGGGCTACCGATCTGTATCCGGGCGCGGACAGCCAGGCCGAGCGGACCGCCCTCACGCGCCATCTCAACGCACTGATCGAAGACAAGGACATGGCGTCGGTCTGGCCGAGCCGTCGTCCGCCGCTCGACGGCCAACTCGTCGCGAGTGCGCGTGCGGCCGTGCAGACCCTCAGTCTCGCCGACCGGGCTTATGCGGTGATGCGGCAGAAGGCAGCGTCGGCGGGACCGGCTTGGGAAGTCGCCAACGTGCTGTCGCAGGGCGATGCACTGGCGTTCGCGTCGCCCGATACGCTCATCGCGTTGCGCATCCCGTATTTTTTCACGCGTGGGGGTTACGAGAAGACATATCTGCCGGGACTTGCGACCGTGCAGCAGGACCTCAAGCGGGACCTCTGGGTGCTCGGCGGTGCGGAGGAGGCTGGCGTCGGCGAGGAGCTGAGCAACGTCCGTCCCGGCGTCGCGGGGCTGTATGCCAAGGATTACATCGCCGCCTGGGAGGGCGTCGTCACCGCGATGAAGCCCGCCGCGTATTTCAGCGATCCGGCGGCGTTTGGCGCGCTGACCAAGAGCCCATCGCCGCTGAAGCGCGTGCTGCTCGAACTGCGCAAGAACACGATTTTCACCGGTGGTGCGCAGGCGGGTCTCGCGCGGGCGGGGCGCTATGGCATGAACCGCTCGCGGCTCGGGCGGGTGGCGAACGAGATCGGCCGCGATCGATCGCGCGGCATCGATGCCGGCGATGAGATCAGCGGGTATTTCCAGCCGATGCACGAATATGTCGGCAATGGCCGCGGTTCGGCGCCGATCGATGACTTCGTCGCCGGGATCAAGGCGGCCGGGCAGGCGGTCATGGCGGCACGCTCGGTCGGCGGCGGTGGCGGTGCGGACACCACGCAGGCGCAGATGGCGGCGGCCTTGGCCTCGGTCCGTGCGGCGGCGGCAGGGGCTCCCCCGCAATTGCAGGGCTTCGTCAATTCGGCTGCGGGCGGGGGCACCCGTGCGCAGATCGGCGCGGCGAGCGGTGCGGTCGGCGACGCCTATGCGCAGACCGTGCTGCCCGCATGTCGGGGGGTTGCCCAGGAGCACTACCCTTTTTTCGCCACCGCAGCGGATGCCCCGATGGTTGAGGCGTTGCGCGTGTTCGCCATGGGCGGGGTGTTCGACGGCTTCGTCCAGCAACGGCTGATGCCGATGATCGACACGTCCGGCCCGGTATGGCGGTGGAAGGACAACGACCCGGTCGCAGCCGCGCTGAATCCTTCCACTCCGGAAACGCTGGCGCGTGCGGTACAGCTCCGCGAACTGCTGGCGGCGGGCCTGCCCATCAAGGTGTCGGTCGCGAGCTTCGGCGCCGATGTCGGCATCGTCGAGGTCGCGAGCGGTGGGACGCGCTATCGCTTCACACCGCAGAACAATCAACCGAAGCCGCTGATATGGTCCGCGACCGGCAGCTTGCCGGAAGCATCGGTGGTTCTGTATCGCAACCAGCCCACCACACCGGCCACGCCAGCCACGACGGGCACAGGCGCCGATGCCCCGCCCGGTGTCGAGTTGGCCCGCGTCGAGACCGAAGGGCCCTGGGCCCTGTTCCGCTTGATGGATCGTGCAGAAAAGCAGAACGCGGGACCCAAGGCGGTCCGAGCCGGCTTTGGCGATGGGCCGCAGCACACGACGCTGACTGTGCAACTGCCCGGCACCACCAACCCGTTCAGCCGCGCTGGCCTATGGTCGTTCCGGTGCCCGGCCAGCCTGTGACCGCCCGCCTGTTCGGCAAGCTGCCCGCGCATGGGGACTTCGTCACACGCGGCTGCACGGCGGCGGAGCGGGCCGGTCTGGATGCCTGGCTCACCGCGTCACTGACGGATGCGCAGAGCCGTTTCGGTGGAGAGTTCGCCGATCGGTTCGACGCGGCGAGGCCTTGGAAGGGGCGTGGAGCCGGCGCGGTCGGAGTGATCGCCGCATCGCAGGACGCTGCCGGGCGGCGCTATCCCCTGGTACTGCTGTGTGCGGAAGCAGACGACATCGAGGACCTGATCTACGCGGCCATCGCTGAGCGCTGGGATGCCGATCGGCTCGCGACGGTGGCCGGAATAGGTCCCTCCTCGTCGATCGAGCGATGGGAGTCCGCCGACGGCGGAATGTGTCTCGACGGCGGCATGCCAGTCGATATCGTGACCGCCATGCTGGAGACCGTCGGCGTATGAGCGTCCAATTCCGCATTGTCAGCGTCGCTGCGACGCATCCGGGCCTCGTGCGTCGGATCAACGAGGATCGCCATGCCGAACGGACCGCCGATGGTCTTTGGGTCGTGGCGGACGGCATGGGCGGCCATGCATTCGGAGACTGGGCTGCGCATGCGGTGGTCCAGGCGATCGAGAGCGTTGAGATCCCGGCGGCATTCGATGCCGCCGTACAGGCCGTCGCAGATGGCGTACACAGCGCCAATCGGAGAATATGGGCGGAGTCGCAGCGGCGCGAGCAGCAGATGGGGTCAACCGTCGTCGTGCTGCTGGTCCACGGTGATCGTTTCGCGGCGTTATGGGTAGGGGACAGCCGCATCTATCTGCGTCGCGCCGACATGCTGGTTCCGCTGACCCGCGATCACAGTCAGGTGCAGGAGATGGTCGATCGCGGCCTGATCTCGCCCGAAGAGGCGGCTGACCATCCGCGGGGGCATGTGCTGGCACGTGCGGTCGGTGTCGGCGCACGGATCGCGGTCGATGTCGTCACCGACGTCGTCGAACCGGGCGATCGGTACCTGTTGTGCAGCGATGGGCTGTCCGGGCAGGTCGCCGACCCGGAACTGGGTGCGATACTGGGGCTGCCTGATCAATCGGAGGCCATCGAAGCGCTCGTGTCGCGCGCGCTCGACCGTGGCGCACCCGACAACGTGACCGCGATTCTGGTTGGCGTCCAGGAGACGACGCGACTCGAGTTCGCTCATGCCGCCGAGGCACGGTCATGATCGACGACGACCACGACCGCACGGTCTTCGATCCCGACCGCACGGTATTCGACCCGGCGGGGGCCGGACCGAGGCAGGGTGCGGGCGGTACGACGCCGCGGCAACCTGCAGGTGGAACCGCGATCAAGGTCGGCGACGTGCTCAATCACATGTTCGCGGTCACCGGCTTCCTAGCGCGCGGCGGCATGGGAGAAGTGTTCGTCGGCGCCAACGTCATCACCGACGAGCGTGTCGCGATCAAGGTGATGCTCCCCGCCCTCGCCGCCGATCCCAACGTCATCACGCTGTTCCGACGCGAGGCGAAGACGCTGACCCGTCTGCACCACGAGGCCGTCGTGCAATACCGCGTGCTGGCGCAGGAACCCGAACTGGGCGTCCTCTACATCGTCACCGAATACATCGAGGGTACCAGCCTCTCGGACGTGCTCGCGACGCTTCGGCCTTCGCCCGAAGACCTGGGCGCGCTGTTGCGGCGGCTCGCGTCGGGACTGGCAGCGGCACATGCGCTCGACGCGATCCACCGCGACGTCTCGCCTGACAACGTGTTGCTGCCTGGCGGGCGACTCGGTGGCGCAAAGCTGATCGACTTCGGGATCGCCAAGGATCTCGACCCCGGCACGGCGACCGTCATCGGCGACGGGTTCGCGGGCAAGCTCGGCTACGTCGCACCCGAACAGCTTGGCGACTTCGGGCGAACGCTGGGGACCTGGACCGACGTCTACAGCCTCGGACTGGTGATCCTCGCGGTCGCACGCGGCAGTGATCTCGGGCTCGGCGGGACGCTGGTCGATGCGGTCGACAAGCGTCGCGCGGGGCTCGATCTTGCCGCCGTGCCGATACCGCTGCGCTCGGTCGTCGCGGGGATGGTCCACCCTGATCCCGCTGCTCGCCTGCAGTCGATGGGCGCCGTGCTGGCTGCGCTCGACGGCGCGGAAGTGCCCGGCGCCGCGGCCACTAGCAGCCTGCCGCGCTGGTGGCCTGCCGCCACCGCGATCGTGCTGATGCTGCTGGTCGTGGTGGGCTGGTTCGCGATGCGCAGCGATGCACCGACCGAACGGACGCCATCCATCGCAGTCGCCGCCGATCCGGTCGCACGTGCGCGCGATGCCATCGATGCTGCATTGCCATCGGTCAGCTGCACGTGGTTGCGGATCGTCTCCGTCAGCCCGAGCGCCGGCGGCCCGCGCGTCGCGCTCACTGGTGTCGCGGGCAACCCGACCCAGGCGCAGACCGAGATCGTCCGCACACTGCAGGCGCAGGGACTCACCGCCAGCGCGATCGATTTTGCAGAGGTGTCGCCGATCACGCAGTCGGGCTGCGCCGTGCTCGATGCGTTTCGTCAGATCCGGACGACCGGGCGCAACCGCCTGTCGGTGCCGCAACGGCGCTTTGAGATGCGCACGCAGACGGCAGGTACCGCGTATGAAGGCAAGGTCGCGGCGAGTGCGGTCATCGGCATCGCGATCGGTGATCCGTCGTTGGACTTCGCTCTTGTCGGCTTGGAACCGTCCGGCGCGATCGACATACTGATACCGAGCCGGGCCGCCTTCGCCGAGCAGGTGCGCAGGTCGCGCGATGGCTTGCCGATCACGGATCTGGGGGGCGACCGATATCGGATGCAGCTCGATCTGGATCATGAAGGCTGGTCCGGCCTGCTGCTCGTCACGGGCAAGGGACCGTTCGACGCCAAGGTGATCGCCCCGCCCCTCGGTCAGCGCGACGCTACCTGGCGCACCACGCTTGTCCAGCGTGCGGCAGAGCACGAATGGCAGGCGGACATGGTCTGGTTCCGGTCGGTCGACGACGAGAAGGACTGAAACAGCCTGACCGCGGTCCCATTCGCCGCAACGCTTATCGAGAGCAAGATCGGTGCCGCTTCCCGGTTCGATGGGCGCAGCATCCCGTCGGCGCCGTTAGCGATCAGCGCGGGCGCGAATCCGCTGACGAACGTCGCTGTGCGGTTATGAGCAGGGCGTCGTCGAAGCACATTCGCTTTCTCTCGGCCTGAACCCTCGAACTTCCAGGAGGCCGGTGACCTTGGCGAGACGGCGTCGGATGGTGCCTCCGCTGCCGCCTCATGATCACGACCGGGAGGGCCGCGCTTCAGCGTGGACCATGCGGCAACCAGGATTGCACACCTCGACGAAGTGGTTCGTATTGCGCGCTCGCGTGTCTCTCGACGACATTCGGCCCCGGCGTCGGCCCTCACGGAAGGACATTAGCTCTGACAGTCGTCCGACAGCAGGCCCATTCCACCATCGACGCGTCGGAAACCCGGGCCGTCCGCTATCGTGAATACGTGCCGACCCTGATCGTCCGCGATCGGCAGGGTGGCCGTGCCATTGTCCAACTCCCCAGCGAAGTTCCCCACCTTGGTCCAGTTGACGGTGACGGTGCCTTCAGCTGTCACGAACGCGGTATTGCACCTTCCCGTCATGCGGACATCCGTCAGGGGCGACCCGTCGAGTTTGCCCGCACCGACGAGTTCACGCTTCAGCGACTCGTTCACCGTTGCATGATTGGCTCCGGCGACGGGCCCGACCGTGCCATCTCCAGGGACCTGTTGCGCAGAAGCGCTCGACGATGGTCCGGTAGGTGCACGCGAAGTGTCCTGAGCGGAGGAAGAGACGGGCGCCGTAGCGACAGGACCATCTCCTACGGCCGAGGCCGTATCCGAGTTTGCCGTCACTGCGGCGGACGGACTGCCACAGGCACCCGGGAGAAGAGCAAACAGCAGGGTAAGCGAGGATGGTCGGATCACTTATACTCTCCGTAGAGGAACAGTCGGGACTCCGCTTTGCGACGGACGACGAGGCTGGCCACGACGTCGGGGCCGGACTTGATCTGGCGGGCGATGACTTCCATCGCCGCGCCAGGCTTGTGTTCGTTCACGAACGTCGTCGTGCTCCTCCAGCCCCCGCCGGGATTGTATGCGTAGGACACCAGCGCATCGAACTCATACTGATGCAGCGGTATGCGGATCTTGCCCTTCACCATCGATTCGTAGTGCGGTACGATCCGGTCAAGCAACGCCGACTCCTGGTGGATGTCGATCGTAACCAGATCCTTGTTGGCCTTGACGAAGACCTTCGCGTCGTGACCCTTTATGCCAGCGCCAGCGGCGACAGCTTCTGCGACCGACCGCTCGACGCCGATCGTCATCAAGTCGCTGGTGACCGAACTGGGCGTCCTCGTCCCCATGTCGTATCCTGGGCCGAGCGTGACGCCGCTCACCCCACCTGGCCAATGCAGCCGGTTGGAGACGCCGCGAACCGCCTCATGGGCGATGATGAAGCGCCGCCCGTCCCTCGATGTCGTCATCTTGGCTACGGGCCGCACTTCACCGGCTGGCATGGTTGCGGACACCGCTCTGTTTCTGGCCGGTACGACCGCAGGGCGAATGGCTCTTGGAACGTCGTTCGCGCTCGGCATGTGCGCGGAAACGAAGTCGGAGACGTCCTTCTCAAGTCCCCTCAATGCGGTTCCGGCCGCGCTCATCAGCGACGCCGCCCAGTCGGACCAACTCGGATCGCGGGCCGCCTGGGTCCTTCGACGCGCGGAGGCCAGGCCTGCAAGCGTCCTTGGTCCGGCTATGCCGTCAGCAGGGAATACGCCGCAGCGACGTTGCGCCAACCGAACGGCACGCTCCGTCGCCGGGCCGAAACGTCCATCTGGTACCAGCGTCGGATCGTATCGCTTCAGCGTCGTCTGGAGAGCCTTCACGCCGTCTCCATGGCTACCAAGTTTCAGCACGTCCCCTCCGTGATGCAAATCCGGCAAACGGTCCGACGCGAAGCGACGAACAGGTTGCCATGGTGAGCGGACGCATACCCCGTGACAACCTAAAAGTTGACGTCAGTCGGGCCCCTCGGCGTATTTCCGCGCAGACAGTCCTTCATGCTCGTTTGGCGCAGTTCGCTGGAACACTTCATTGGTCTGCGACATCGGTCAGATCTTCCGCTTCGTCCTCATCGGCCTGAGGGGATCCTTGGAACTTGCCCTGTGATCCTGGATGTGCGCGGCGGGTCGAACCCAAGCCCCCAAGGTGGGGTGACGTCGACTTCATCCATCGACGTTCCGAGGCCCGGCGTCGATGTCGGACATGTTGGCATGCCCGCAGACGATGACCACCTTCGTGAGAAGATGGTTGATCCCGTTCCCTCCCATCGCGCCAGCGCTTCGCGACGAGGCAATCCGTCGTCGTTCATATCGTTCTCTTCGAACGCCTTCGATCCATAAGCCTGCTAGTCCGTCGCAGGCTGGCATCCGGCTATGTCCCTCGTGAAGGGTCAGGGCGCTGCCGCCTACGAGCAGATCCGGAGGGATCCGCTATTCCTCTGATCCATCCGAGGAGATCCGCGAAGGCTGAAACCCGGTGCGGCGGATGATCTCGCAAGGATCGCGCGTCGCATCGAAGCACTCGAGGCAAAGCCGTCTCATGCGAAGTTCCACGATCCCAAGGGGCGATATCTCCGCTGGACGCATCGATGGGCGTCCCAGCGCCATAGAGCGAGAATCCATCCGGGGGCTGGTTCTGCTCGTTCCCGTGAGATCGATTCCGGATGCATGGGGACGTCGCGCGGCACTGGACTTCGATGCGGCGTCGCGTAGGTTGAACTGCGTAGGCGAGGTGCCGACGCGGCATGGATGTGGGAAAGCGGCATCCAGCGCAGGTTGAAACTGAGGTTGTTCGTGCTGGACGAGCGAGGACGGTCCACCGGCGTCTCACGCAGCCTGGATGTCGAGTTTCGAATCAGATGGGCTCGCTCGATGGCAAGCGCCGATTACGTCCTGTGCGTGTACCCGACACAGAACGATCTCCCCATGGTCCCGGGCAGGACCGAGCGGCCGCCGTTCGTCATGTCCGGCGTCTGGACCCAGTCGCACAGGATCGAGATGCACATCGCGGCGACCGAGTCCGCGTGCACGTTCAGTCATGAGTTCGGTCACTGCATCGGACTGCCCGACGAATACAGCCATCCCGGTGTCGGCTATTTCAAGCCGGACGGGCGCGAGGGCCTGCTGCTCCAGCGGCCGGACGCCTTCATTCCCGCCAACCGGCAAGGCGGTGTCACGTTCGGCCGCCGCAATCCGGATCTGAGGACGGAGACGAGCACGAACCCCAACTGCAACCTCCTGCCACGACATCTGTGGCCGACTGCGATCGAAGTTCGAAGGCTGGTCAATCGGTCGTCGAAGTCCACCAAATTCGATCGTTCCGCTGGCAGCGGTGGCGGCAGCCTGAACGATGGCGCCTGCCACAGCCGAACTGTAAGGCGCGGCGATGCTCCGGGTTTATGCCTTCGCCGCGCTGCTGGTGGTCACCTCTGGCTACGCCCTATGGCGCGGAGGCGCGCCCGAACGGCTCGTGGCCACCGGACTCCTGCTGGCATATGTCGCCACGATCGTGAACTGGTCCCATATGCCCGCCCGGTTCTACGGACTCGAACTGAACGTGTTCGCGGTGGACGTGGCGCTCTTCGCAGGGCTCCTCGGCGTCGCAGTACGGGCTGATCGGGGGTGGCCGCTCCTCGTCGTGGCGCTCCAGCTCGATGCGGTCGGCGCCCACTTCGTGAAACTGGTCGCCCCGGAGACGATCCGTGTCGCATATGCGCTGCTGATCACGGTCTGGAGCTGGCCTGTCCAAATTCTGCTGGCCATCGGCACGTGGCGCCATTCCCGGAGAATGAAGCTCGACGGCTTCGACCGCTCGTGGAGCCTTCCCGAATACAGGGATCAGTCCGGATGGATGATCGGGCATCACTGCAGAGTGAGGATCAAGAGTACGATTTCGAGATGTTCACCTTGGGACAGAAGCGACGCCTCGATCAGCTGATCGCAAGTACGAGCGCGCGGAAGGAGCGGTTCGTGAGTCCGTCCAATCTGTTCTGCGATCCCGCCTGGGACATACTGCTCGATCTGTTCGATGCAACGATGAAGAGCAGGGCGGTCTCCATCACGTCGGCTTGTGCTGCGTCGGGCGTCGCCCAGACGACGGCCCTCAGATACATCCGCGTCATGGAGGACGAGGGACTGATCCGCGCAGGAGCGACGAAACGCATGCCCGCCGGGCCATCCTCTCCATCGCCGCTCCCGGCTTTGCGTCGATGCATTCGTACGTACGGTGGCTGGAGGAGGCGAATGCCTAGGCCGGTCGAAATGTCCGCGGGCCGCGGAGGGTTTTCCGTGTGATAGCACGAACGATTCCTGGTGCGTTCGTCAGCCTTCGGGCGATCGCCTCTCCCAAACGCCACGGGTCGACGAGTCTCCGGTCGACACGGCTGCGACCGAGAAGGCGTTCTACGACCTTCTTGTCTCGGCTTTCGCATGAGCCCGTCGAAACCCCGTCCGGCAGGTAGACACGATGCATCACGATGCGTGCCGTCTTGCCACCGGAGAACCTGATGCAGGCCGCTTCCGTACCGTACGCCAGGGTGACATGCACGTCATCCCGGGGCGACGTACGTGTCACCCGGAACAGAACAGACTAATCGTACTGTTGTGCGAGCGGGACGTCGGGCGCCGTTCCAGTACCTTCGGGATGCTCGCCGACGCTGCAGACGGGGGTGCGGAAGCGGGCGGGGCATGCGTAGCAGTCGGACATGGAAGATTGGACCGCAGCGACGATACTGGCACACCCTGGCGACGGCGTGCTGGTGGAGGCCCTTCATTCGGCCCTTCATGAACTGCTTCCCGGCTTCCGGATCAGGACGGCGGACGCGGAACGCCCGGAGTAGATCATCGCCGCGGACGCGGGTGCGGTCGTCGTGGTCGCCACCCCCGTCCTCGTCGGTTCTGTGCAGTTCCCAAGGCTGATGAGGATGCTGAGCGCTGCCAGAACCGTGCGGCAGCGCATCTTCGTGACGACGAGCGTGAAGGTGCCGGCATTTTCCGGGGACGGTTGGGAACTGGTCGACGTTTCCGGCTGGAACGGCCATTCGTCGTCCGAAGCCCTGCGCAGGCTGGCGGGTCTGATCTCGAGCAGCCGTTCGACGCTATCACGTGGAACGCCGGCGATGCCGCTGATGGACGCCCTGCTCGGCCGGGTGGACGAACTGGCGCTCACCGCCCGGACGAAGACGCTGCTGCGCAGAGAAAACATGATCCACGTCGGCGACCTCGTTTCGCGGACCGAAGCGGAGATGCTCAGGCTGCCGGATTTCGGACGTAGGTCGCTGAACGACGTCAAGGAGCGACTGGGCGAGATCGGTCTGAGACTCGGGATGGATCTGCCGGAGTGGCCGCCCGAGGACTTCGACGCGGCGGCCTTCCAGATGACGAACGCGAGGCGCGTGGCGAAGCTCAGCCAGGTTCCGGGCGGTGCCGTCTTCGAACCGGTCGAGGACCGTTTCGTGATGAGGACCACCGGCGACGAGGACGACGACGCCGCCGCACGTCGGCCGATGACGCAGCAGCTGCAGTCGGCGGCGCTGGACAAGGCGCGGACGTTCGCCGGGCTGGCCGCGAGGCTCGACAACCAGCCCGGCTGGACGGGCATCGCGAGATCCGCATCCTCGATCGTCGCGCTGCTCGATCGTCCGCCGCTCGAGATCCCGACCGTGCTGGGTCTCATATATCCCGCGAGCCTGGAGATGGCGTCGTTCCTGGAACTGGACGAGCGGCTCGCGTCGGGTGCCGAATCGTTCGCCGTTCCTCTCGAGCCGGAGATGCGCCGTCCGCTCGGGGATCTCATCAGGACCCTGGCCCCATGGCTGCGGGCGTTCCCCAGCATTCGTCAGGCGGATGACGATGCAAGCAGGTTCCTCCTCGAGGTTTCCGAACTTCAGCCCACCTCGGACGTCGTGCGTTCCGCACACGAGTTCGCCTTGCTGACGAACGGCGATCTCGAAGTGTTCAGGCAGCTTCGTGACGCCGCCGAGCGTGGCGCGTTCCAGGGCGGCAAGGCGGCGGAGCGCGCAAAGCGATCCGCCTTGAACCTGGTGATCGGGGTGGCCGTCTTCGCGAGCGGCGCGATGATGGATGCGGTGGTGTCCGACTACGCCACCACGTCTCCCCTAGCGCACAAGGCCGGCCAGTTCCTCACTCGGACGGAGGTCGCGATCGAGTCGCTCGTGGCAGACATGCCGTTCGACCTGCGTCACGCGATCGTCGATTTCGCCCGAGCGGCTGGAGATCCGCCGGTGCTGCCGACGTCGCCGGCGGAGCCGATCGAGCCGCACTCGCGGTCATCGTCCAACCGCCGCTCTTCGGACGAGGAGCACTGAACACGCTTCCGTACCTGACGGATTCCACCTTCCCGGAGTCGAACGCCGAAGATCCACTTCGTGCCTAGGTAGTATGGGCCGCTGAACGGTATGAGATGCGGCCGACGCCGGTCTCCCTGATGTCGCATTCCCCGACGCACTCTTCGTGACGCGGATCCACGGTGCCGGGCTGGGTCGCAGGATTGCGACTCCGGGGAGCGGGGCGGTTTTCGACGTTCGCGTCGATCGGCTGCCACCGACGGACCTCCGCTGGCGAAATTGCCGGCGTCGTCGATCGGACGACGGCAGGGGACGGTGGCGGGCCAGTTATGGAAGAGGCCAACCCCTTCCGGACTGAATCAGGCAGCCTGGTGGTCCGGTCTCGCCAGAATGCCGCTTTCGTACAGGCGTTTCCGTCCGAAGGGACTGTGCACTCGGGCAAGTCTTTGCCCTGTAAATCTACGTTGCGATCATGCTTGAGGACTAAATCGAAAAACTATCCGCTTAATGTCGCAAGGGTTGATCGAACGGGAATACTATCCTGGGCGCGCCTTCACATCACGTTTACAGCGCATCGTCGTTGATCGACGCTATAGGCCCATTGTTTAATCATACGTGATGAGATTTCCACTTTCCCGACACGTCGTTATAGACCTCGCGTTTTGACAGTTTCCACTCGCTGCCACGGCGCGTCATCACGTAGCGAAACCTGTCTTGAAAGCCCGTTTTCGACTGTACGTATATGATCGTCTTGGTGTCTCCAGACTGCGTAACTTCGATCGTATCGCTGTCCGCGTCGTAGTCAGATGGGCGGCTCGTAGCGGGGTTTTTAAGACGTTCGTCGCCACGAACGGCGTTCGGCCAGACGTACTGGCGAAATATCGGTTTGAGCTCGGCGGCGGCCTCATCGGCGAATGCAGCGGCATTCTCCTTCATGACAGGGTAGAAGTTGTCGTTCCACCTATTCATCGCCGAAGCGAACTCGAGCCAGACCGTGGATGCCTCATCAGGAGATTTGATCATCGTCCACCTTTCTAAGATACCCCGCCGACGCGATAACGTTGACCAAAGCCTGACCGAAAACCTGCCGATCAAAGTCGGTGGCTATTTTGCGCGCTTCAAGGGGTATCGCGGGCCCAGCTTGGCTACTGGGTTAAACAACATCATGTACTGGCTCGGTGTAGTTCAAATTACTCTCCCAAAGGCATTCCGCGCGCAACCGTCGTATCATTTCCCGACGATCGACCAGGCGTCCGCTTCTGCTATTCTGCCAATCACCACGGTGACCCTGATTGCTGTAAAAACGGTCGTTCGGGAGGTTTGCACGTCCGTTCGACAGAGAGCCAATATTACGCGGATAATCTTCCCAGGGCAGCAGCCATTGCTGCGTTATTGACATAGCGCTCGGTTTCGCCACGAACCCGGCCGGTTTGTAGCAGCTCCTGTCGTTGGGCGCTCGTCCAGTAGACCGTTCCATTTCGTGTTGTGCGGACCAGTCAGTGTTCCTGAGCCCAAGCCCTCGCGATGCCACTTGAATAGCTACCGGGCTGTCGTGCCGACGTAGGATGAATGGGATAGGTGACGGCGCCGGGCTCGCTTGAAAGACCCCCCGGATCAACCCGGGTCAACGGATCGGACGAATAAGTGTGGGTCCGCAAGCCACCGTCGATGCCGGTTAGATCGGGCGACGGATACTTGCCCGTTCCCGAGTCTTGGAAGGGGTGAAGATTACAGTGCAGCCCACTTTCGGGCTCTACCAACCGTCTTGGAAACTAGGACGAACCGCGACATGGAGTCATTCTGGCAACTAAGAATATCTAGCGAGTAGCGCGTTTGAAATACTCTGCGGATTAAGTAGACCTGCAGACTGTCGTTCGACCTCTTCAGCGGTTTCACTGTCGGATACGGTTACAAATAGCGCGACGTTGGTAAGCATGTCCGCCCTCTCTTTGCGCAGGTAAGCTAGTCCATCGGTCATTGTTTGTATCAGACGAGCAAAATGGCCAGTGAAATTGATGTCTGAGTCCGTCAACAAAACGCTAAGGTCACGATTGACCGCGGAGAAATGCGTATCACCAACGACTTCAAAGCGCCATTCGGCAGGGGACCAACGCAAGTAACTACGATACTCAGGCGTCATATCCTCGAGTTCGGCCTCGAATGCGCATCTCGCGGAATAACCCTATTCGGTATTGGCACCCGCACCTACGCTGATGCCGTCTTCCGCCGTCTGCAGGCAGATGACATATAAGCGCTCATCTCCTACCGATACGATCAATTCGTCGAAGGTCGCTAGAACAGCCGCCTGAATGCTCTCGCGATTGGTATCCCAATCCATAATTAATCCTTCATTTCCATCTGAATAAGTCTTGGCCAATCCGCTGCAGCTCGCCCTGCGTAGCAGAACGACCTTCCGCAGAAGACATATTCTGCGCCGAAATCCGGGTATCCGCGGCTCTAATCGAGCTGCAACGGTTCTTGCGTTTGCTACGCTGTGTCCCCGGTTCGGAGCCCACGTTAGAGTGTTATGGTCGTTGACCGGGTCGATCCTGTATTTCGACGATACATTTCTACTGCGGGTCAAAGCCGACTGCATCGGCGAGTTGCTTGCAGATGGCCCCTTGAAGACGATATGAAGTGCATGCAGACGAGGGATTTTTGCGGGCGGTAGGCTTCCTGTCTTCCTCGCGAACCATTGACCCCAGTGGCTTCAATTCACGCCGAAACAGCGTGAGAGTCGTGACGTCACGGGTGTCCAGGTGCTTCCGGCGTTCGCCGGATAGAGCAGTTCCATCGTGCTGAAGGCGTCCCGGGCGAACACCGACTTCAGGTAGAAGATCTGGCCATTGCGTGTCCCCGACAGCACGTACCAGGTTGGCCGTACGACGGAGTAGGTCACCTCGCCGCCATTGCCCAGGCGTTCGCGATCCGCCGCCGCGTTCGACGCCACGGTGTCTCCCAGCGCGTTGTTGCTACCCCAGACACTGAGTACGGCACCCCCAGCGCCAGTGAAACGACGTCCGTCGCCATTCGGCGATACGGCGGCTGGCTTGAGCAGCGCAGCCGGATAGCAGGCATGATAGCCGAAGCGCGCATTGACGTAGACGGGCCATTTCGCTTCAGCCGTCTGACCGCCAGCAGAATGCACCGGCAAGGCAGAAACACTCATCAAGGCGGCGGCTGAGGCCATCGCTGCCACACGCACTCTTGCCATCGCCATTTTCATATCGATCTCCCTTGCCACGGTCGTCTGAACCGTCGGCCGTACATTGCTGAAGGCCAGCTTGCTTACGCCCGCCTCCTTCCGTCTCATCGCAGGCCAGTCCAAGCGCCTGTGCTCTGGTCTTCAACATTATACAGCATTGCACCAGCGTCACGTTTTTCCGTGGGTCGCGCCCCACACTTGCTGCGGTGCGATCTTTTTAAAAGCGGTTGGAGAACGTGGGGCGGCCGTTGTCGGTACACGCGGGGCGAGGTCGACGCTGGTAGAGTCGACTGAGGTGAGGAGCGCCGCGTCGCCGGTGGGTTGGGTCATCCCAGTGCATCGAGAGCGGTCATCTGCAGTACCGGTCCTGCAATCCTTAAGCCGATCCGCATCGGGGCCTCGTGAATGGACGACCATCGCGCGGTGACCCTGGCAGATGTTTCGTCGTCACGTATCAGGCCGGAACGATCGTCGCTGAACTCGACTGCTGCCGAAGACGCTGATTCAAGCTGGCCGCCTGTGCTGCTCCGACAGGCGGACGTCAGCGTGCGATCCGCCAACGTTGACTGAGGGGAGCCGGGATCCCGTCATCGCACCCGCACCAGTCCGCCGACCGGAAATGAGAGTTGCCACCTAGTGGCGCTGTGCGGTCCTCCCAAGTCATTCTTGACCTTGAGGACATTGGGGCGCGCGAACTCGGCTATGGCGTCGAGGGTGGCGCTGCATCGACAACCGTCCAACCCCTCGGCTTGAGGTGCGTCAAGGCAGCCCGGCGCCACCATGATCTCCTGCAGGGGTCTCATGGTCGGGTCGGCGCAGGCCGGTAGAACCAACGTCCCGTACGCGGCGTTGCCATTGCGGGCCCTCGTGACGTCGCGGACGGATAAACAACGTGCGTTCTGCTCCGATCCACCGCTTCCGTGTACGCCGGAGCAGGATGCGTGGGTCCGGATCCGACCTGCCGCAGGGACGATCGGGACCGGCGGCCGAGGTCACCTTACCGCCCGTTGGAGGTCGAATGGTGGAATGCCACATCTTTCGAGGGGCGGGGGGCGTGATCACGACATGAGGGCCGCGCTGCAAACGAGCAGCCGCCAGTCGATGGCCTTTACAGATACCGCACTCGCAAGGCCGCATGCGATGCCCGCGACCTGCGGCCGCGGTGTTGCCCGAATGGGCCGCACCGGAAGATCCTGCGCTCCGTCCATGACGGCGCCCGCGATCTGGCTCGCGATATCGCCACTACGGAGGCCCATGTGACGTCTCGTCGACAGCGCAAGATAGTAGAAATGTCGTTCGCGCACCTCAAACGTATCCGGAAGTTGGATCGCTTGCGCCTGGAGGGGTCCAAACGGCGCCAAGGACGAGTTCCTACTCGCCGCCACTACCCAGAACCTCCGCAAGATGGCCAAGTTCGTTCCGATGCCGGCGCAGATGGCACCCGCCTGAGGAGGTAGGTGGGCTTGCCTTAATTTCAGACCGGGTGCCAGCCAGCGCCGAGGCCTACTTCTTCAACAAAATCTGAGGAAATCAGCCCGTTCGATTTCGGCCTGCGATTGCCATATTCAGACCTCCGTTTATTTTGCGGATAGGCAAGCTAAAACGACGCTATGGTTGGAAACGAGCAGGCGTCTCCGCAATAGTTCCCTCGCCTAGACGGCGGTCGGGTCGTTCTTACAGCTCGCAAACCCTGCCCAAACCTGCTTGGCCGCCCAAAGCCCGCGAGGTGACTTCGACACGGCGAGCGCAGAAGTTGCGTTGTAGCTAGGTACGGACTCGTCACCTGGCCGGCCTAGACCGAAGCATGCTGCGCTATGCAAGCGAAACACGGACTTGATTGCCGAATGGATCGTAGCGCGAGGCATCGAGCATTTGGCGATCCATTTCGACCTCGATGTTCTCGACCCACGCTGTTTCGGTCTGTGCTGTTTGCTCGCCCAGGCCGTGGTGAACATGACTTCGGCGATGTGGCAGAGGGGCAGATCGATATCCGAGATGCCGTTCAGCTCATTTCCCGCGTTGCCACGCACACCGATATCGTCGGGCTCACAATCTCCGAGCATATCCCGTGAGACGCGATTAACCTCAAGGACATGCTGGCGCAACTTCCACTGATTGGAGAATGATCCGTGTATAGTTCTAATGGCTTCAGTTTTCTCAATTAGGAAGGGCGATCGACAAGGCCGGAGCGTTCTCGGAATCGATCCTTTTGGAGAAGTCCTAACCTTCCCGATCGGCGTCAAGCCGGCTGGATTTGGGGAAACGCCCCGGTTGCGGACAATCGCGCGGCTGTTATCATCATCCGATGAACTGAATTGTATGTGGCTCTATCGGAGCAGCTTTCGGTATCGCTGTGGCTAGCTATGCGATGGAGCCGCAAATTGGCAATGTTGATCGTCAGGCAGCTTGCAACACTAGCGGCGGAGTTCTCCGCTCATATGGAACGGACGGGCGGCGTTGGTTCTGTGATAAACCGTTTGTGGACGCCGGTAAGATTTGCACCGCCAAGTCTGATTGTGCCGGCGAGTGCACGTTGCCCGACGACTACCATTGGGTCCGTGGGCAGAAGCCACGAACGGTAGGCGCATGCCAAGCCCGCACGCGAGTGGGCTGCATGACGATCCTGGATAAAGGCTTACCGACACAGTCCTGCGTTGATTAGTGACGCCCGAACCCCGATCAGTACGATCAGCTCGGACATTCTCGGAAAACGATCCGATTTCGGGAATGTCCGAGTTGGGAAGAAAGCGGACCGACCGCTTTTGGACATTGCGGCAGTAAAGACACGCTGTTCATGGGGCCTCGCGGTGGCACGAACTCCCTCGTCTATGTGCGGCTCAGAGCCATGAGATTGAGTATGGGAGCGCCGTCGCCGGCGGCGAGGAACTGAAGCTGCCACTGTGCAGATGGAACAGGGATCATGCCCGATTGATCCAACGCCGTCATCAAGTCGAACCAGAGAGGGTGGTCTTGGAAGACCTCCAAAAGACGCCCATCGGAAAAGCCTAGCTGTAGGACAATGGCGTCGCCCGCGTACACGTCACGGTGCGCCAGCGTCGCCTGAGTCAGTTCCGATAGCCGGAACGCCTTCCGGTCGCCCGTCTCTGTTTGCAGCACGAGGTGCTGTCCCTCTATGGCCAATTGAGGTCGACCTGCATGTATCCGCGCGCCGACCCAGCGATTAAGCTTGTCTACGATGCTCATCGGCGCACCCACGTAAACTTGGTTACATAGTCATAGGCGGTCGCACCGACCTGCTCGCCGCCCCATGCTCCCAGCGCACCAAGACCGAGGCCACCGACGAACCCGCCTACCAAGCAGGCGCCTCCGGTAGTGACCTCGCCTACAACCGGAAGGACGAGCGACGGGGAGGCTAAGAGCGATGCCCCGGCACATCCAGCCCATGCTCCCGCCCATCCGCCGACTACCCCGCCAGCGACACCACCCCCTTGCCGGGCCGCCACGCGAGCCCGATCCTCAGGTTTAGCACGGACTACCAGCACAACGGTAAAGACCAGCTGGAGCACGACCGTGCCACGGCCAACTACCCTGAACGCAGCAACCATCCTGTTGGTCGTGGCGCGGGTTTTGCCCGCGCTTTGAATAATCGCCTCAATGCTACCTTTATGTCGAAGCAGCTTCTCGAAGGAAGGCAGGTCGTTCGAGGGTTTCAGGATCTCGCTGTAAAGCCGACCGAACGGGCTCAGCGGCGAGCGCGCTTCAAGCAGCACCTTGTTACGTTGCTCGACAAGTGCGCGGACCTCGGCCACGGTTACGAGGCCACGTTGCCGTAGGAGGCTCGCCTGCCAGTCCAACGCTGTATTAATCTTGGTGTAAAGACCGCGCTGAAAAGCATCCCATTGTAGATTGGATTCGAGACCGAAAGCTGCGTCCACCGAGACGCGCACGGCTGGGCTATATAGGAATTGAGGTTCTGCGTTGGTCGCTCTGCTTGCCAACTTGCTACCCTTTCCGCGCTAACGCCCACAAAATAGCCCGATCGGAGTACGAAACAATCGCGTGGTACAGCAATATCAGGCCTAGGTAATCTTAGCGTTACGAGCGATCGCCGACAGCTTCACCCGCCCACTTGCCTAGATCAATGCGACAATATCATGAACGTTACAAAAGTGACTGTAGCTGGGGTGCATCGCTCGACAAATGGACGTCCAGTCTCGAACGCTGTGATCGCCGACCGTAACGACTGACTTTTAAAGGACGAAGCGGCCTAACTCATTTGCCGGGAACGTTCGGAACCGCCGGAAGCCGCCCTGCACTGCGTTGGCGAGAGACGCGATCGCGTCGATATCACCTGCATCCGCCTTCCGGGAATCCTCCTCTGTCAACATGACCCCCACGGTGACGGAAACCGCACTGATCGCAACAGGGACCGCAAGGACATGCCGCCCGCTCATCCCGTTCGAAACCACGACATCGACCGCATAGAGGCTAAACGCGTAGTCGCGTTCTGCGATCAGCGTCCTTGGCCCCTTAACGAGATATCGCGGTTCGTCGCCCTCGAGCCTTCCGTAATTGGAACTGAAGTTCGCCATCGGTGCATCCTGTAGCGGATGCCGCTCGGTTATGGAAAATCGGGAATGGCCGTGCTGAACGGATGTCTGCTTTCGGGAGTGGGAATTGCCTAGCTGGACGTCCGGGTGTGGGCGTGACCGGACCTGAGGCGACATGGTTCAGTTCCGATCTAATTCGGCTGATCGCGTGGTCTGTTTGGGGTATCGCCGGGGTACATGGCGACCTGCGAAGTTGCGGAAACCGCGTATTGCTGCGGGGCGGGGGCCGTTGCGGCGGAGGGTGTCTCCTCCGTGTCATGAACTTATGCCCGAAAAAACCGCCGCTTCCCCGTGACCAAGTGGCCATTAACACTGCATAGAATACGACCGCAATCACGATAACCATAATGTCTAGAAATATTGCATCAGAGTAAGAGGGCGGCGTCCACGAAAGTCCCCTGTCGGCGGCAAAAATTGCGTCGGCATAGACTGTTATGAAGACAATCCACCAGTAAACAGCGGTGAAGACGCTGCCAATGACTGTGAAGATCGCTGTTTTTATGCTTGTCTCGAAGATCGGCATCCCATGAATTTCAAGTGCGAAGCAAAGTTGGTAACGACTAGCGCGCTAGACAATCTTGATTGCTCCGCATGTCAGCCATACGCCTATGTAAACTGATTGAACCGCGCCGATCGGCTATTTATAGCGCCGTAGGTAGGCAGTTCGCTTGATCGTCTCGTCGATTTTGCATTCCGTTGTCAGGTCCGGATCGGGCAGCTTGCCGCATTTATGATCGCGCGCGAGGATCCAGTTACGTTCATCGGTGCGTAGGTCTGCCTTGCGGGCGGATGGCAACCGAGCGATAACTGCTTTGTAAGCAGCATTTAGGCGAGCGTCCTGCACACGCAATTCGCGTGCGTCACACACTCCTTGAGGAATGGCGGCAGTGTTATGAGTTTCGCCGTAAATGATGCAGGCCTGATAGGCCCGCGAGAAATTCTCGGTCACATCTTGCGAAGTCTGAGCTGCAACAGGGCCACTACCAAACGTGCCGGCAATCAGGATCGTCGCCAGAATCTCGGTATTTTTCACGCGCATCCACGATTCCTTTAAAACCGCCGGCTTTCGCCAGGTGCCTCGCTATATAGGCGCAACGCGCCTGCTTCAATCGGCAAAGATTTGGTTTGCTAGCCGCAGCTCTTACGATACATCGGTAAGACTTATCCAGAGTAGGAAGGTTAGATGATGGCAATTGCTGGAAATGGCCACATTCAGCATCGGGTCCGCGCCGGTGAGACCTTGGCTGGCATTGCGCACAGCCACGGACTTGACTGGCAGGCAATTGCCCGGCTGAATCATATAACTGATCCGCGACGCCTACCGGTGGGTGCGACGCTGCGACTGCCGCCGCACGGCGGTCGACGTCCGGCCACTGGCGCTGGGGTGGGGCCGGCAGTGCCGCACGCTCCACTCCCGCCTGCGCCGCGTCTGCCCGCGGCGCCTTCGCCCGCGCCGATCCATCAGCTAGGGGCCAGTCGGCTCGGCCATCTTTCGATGGTGTACGAAACCGGCTATCGCCCTGGCCAAGAGGCGCAGGCGGCAGCCGTGGTGTCGAGCGGACGCCGCGATCCGGGCGGCGTGTCCTATGGCGCCTATCAACTGGCTAGTTCGGCCAAAGGCGGCCGACAAGTGCAAGCGTTTCTACGTGCCGACGGGACGAGATGGGCGGCAAGGTTCGGCCATGAGAATCCCGCGTTGCCGCGCGGGGCGTTCGGACAGACGTGGAAGGCGATTGCGGCCGAGGCGCCGATAGTCTTTTTCGAGGCCCAGCACGACTACATCGCACGGACGCATTTTAACCCGGTGGTAAGCTATGTGCGTAACGTCACGCAGGTCGACCTGACGTCGTGTTCGCGAACGGTGCAGAACGTTGTGTGGTCGATGGGCGTCCAACATGGACGCGCACCCAAGCTCGTAGCGCAAGCGGTGCAGCAGGTCGGCCCGCTACCGGAAGGCCATCGGGGCGACTACGAGCGCAACCTGATCAATACGCTCTACGACATTCGGGAAGCTTACGTGGACAAGATCGGCCTCGGCGGGCTGAAGGATCGTTACCGAAGCGAACGGCAGGCGGCGCTGCGACAGCTGGGCTAGCTTATTCTACATGGAGCCTGAACACCCGGCAGGCCACGGTATCGAACGAAAGTAATTGTTCAGCTTGTTTGCAAATTATGTCGGTCGAGCATGGCGATAGGGTACCGTTGGGGTACATCAGGCCTTCGAAGGTTCTGAAGCTACGCATTTTGGCGGGGCTCAACGCCCCACGGTGCAGGGGTTATCCGCCGCGATCGGCACCGTGAGTGTCCGGTTTGCAGAGGGAAAGCGGACGGGCCGCTTTGCGGCGACCAGTGAGATAGCGGACGTTGCTTTCATGGCCTCGCAAGCGCCACATAGCGGCATGACCTCGACTCCTTGCTGCATCCGAATGGCTGACGATTTAAACTGGGTTTGTGCCGTCCATGCGGATCGTTCGGACTGTCCCGATGCGTTTGTCGCAAAAATTAATGGGGGCTATGGCCTGATGGTCCACGATGGCGGTAGCAGCGCTATCGAGATTGCCTTCTGCCCTTGGTGCGGTGCTCGCCTGCTCCGAATGGAGCATTAATGGAGAAGGATTGCGGACAGGCGGCCTTTGAGGAAGCAGGTAGTGTTAGCCACCACGGGGCGGGCAGATAAACCGTTCCCAGCCCTGCTTGCCGCGCGCGATCATGGCGTCGGGGAGGCCGGTGCACCAAGGTTTTTTCGAACTTCTGCCAGCGAAAGCGGAGCGGCCGGTAGGTCGAATTCGAACGCGGGTATAGGATCGTTATTAACTGAGTCCAACTCCATCCCAGTAAAAACGAGGGGTGCGCCCTCTTTCAGGACAGACTGCATCTACGCGAATGGATTGGACTTACCAAAGATCTGGCCCATTGCTTCGACCGACATCGCAAACTGATGCTGCATGGCAATCCCCAGCGGCGTTATTGCAGGATCGACACTGATAACAATGAATGGCTGTTCGGCGGCCGAGTGCTTGATCGTCTTGCCCATGTAATAGGCAGTGCCCTTCCGCCCTCGGACGCTGACAACGCCGCCCTTGGTGAGGTCAAGCGAAGGAGCTTGGTCTGCGGCTCCGTGAGGCATGTCTGGCATCAGCCGCTTCATTTGCTCGGCCATTACGATGGAAATATCTTCCATACGCATGACTGCGGGGCCTTTGAAGCTTGCCTGAACCATATAACCATGACCAGCGCGGGTGATGAAGTAGCTGTTAGGGTTTGAGGTCGTTCCGCGAATATTGCCGTTCGCCGCGATTTCTACCTTCATCGTAAGCGCTTTGTTTGGCCCAACGTAATTGGCCGTCATGTCTGCGAAAGCGGGACTGCCGAACGCAGCTAATATGGAGGCGAGCACGCATCTTGTGAGCTTCATACATCTATTCCACTGGTCGGTCGCTGCAAGATGAACCAACGGCAGCTTTCGGGCAAGGCGATGCGTCAATTACACCGCGGAGTTTGGGCGTTTCGAGACGGGGTATCGCTGTGGTACATGGTGCTTGCGGTGGAGCGAGGCCTTAGCGTTGCTGATAGCCTGCCGAGGCTGCGGCGGAGGGTGTCTCCGCGGTCGCGTCACGATAACGATCGAGAAAGCCGGCGCTTCAGCGTGGACCAAGCAGTGATCAAGAGTGCGTAGATGACAACCGCGATCACGATGATTGTAATGCTGTGACCTATCGCTTGCGAGTCGGCTGGCGGAGTCCACGATGGCCCGCGCTCGCCGGCAAACAGGGCATCCGCGTAGACCGTTATGAAGGCAATCCACCAGTAAGCTGCACTGAGTATGCTGCCGATCAAGGTGAGTATGACTGATTTCATGTGCGCCTCGACGAAATGAATGGAATAATGCGCTCATAATCGCTGAGCGCTCCGGTTCCGTGCACTGGCTTTAAGCTGTGCGTTACCCGATAGTAATCGCCCACGATCGACGCTTGAACTTCAACGCCTTGAGATAAAAAAGTGAGTTTAGGCTTCGACAGGTCACCGTAGTCGTAATTTCGGTTAGCCATTCCACGCAATCAGACCCACATCCCGCGCTGATGCTGCCAAACGTGCGTAAGCTCATGAATAAGCCAAGCTGCATCACTACGATTTGTGGCGAAGCTGTCCTTGTAGTCCGCCGGTCGAAAATAGATTTCCCCGTTTGGGGTGATGGCCGTCCCGTTTGGCTGGAAGAAATAAGCGGTAGCTTCGTGGACGATGACTGTGTCGTAGTCGATCGATAGTCCGAAAACGCTTTTCGCCTCGCGCAGTTCACCAGGCGTCAGTTTGCGTGATTTGTTCGCCAAACCATCCTCCCGTCAGTGCAGCCAGCACAGTAGAACATACCGTTTCACCGCACGCAACGCCGGGGTTGCGGGCACGAGCGAGACATGTTTCAACATTGATCTAGTTGCACGTCGCTTGAGCGATCGGGGTACCGGTAGAGTACATCGTTCACCGGGCCACTCGCAAACCGCGCATTTGGGGGAGAGGTAGTGGCTTGCGGGGGAGGGGGTATCCGCCGCGATCGGTAACCGGAATGTCCGGAATGGGAGGTTAGCGGACGGTCAGCTGAACCATCGTTCATGCATCGCGCGGATAAAATCGGGATCGGCTACGCGGAAGCGGAGTCGACGCCGCAATAGGGGCAGAGGGCGGTCCCGCTCTCGTTCTCGACCCACTCCTCTACGTCGTTGACCGCACACGTTTTTGAACAGAAAAAGCAGCCGCAAACATCGCTACGCTCCAACTCCGCTCGATGGTTGGCGGAATGGCTCTGAGCGGCATTGAGCGTGGTGCGTGGAAAGTCCGTGAAGGCAGTGCGGCCGGGATTGGGAACGTCGGCAAATGGGCGACTGCCTTCCGTCCGCGCTCGGGTCCGCCTTGCCGATCGCGAACGGTGATTTTGGCCGATAGCCGACCGCCGGGTCTTGGGCGCTGACCAGGCAATAGCTGCCCATTACACCGTGAAGCGTCCCGCCGGTACTCGTGCATCGTCCCGCGCTAAAGTGCACAACGTCCCTGATCTCGATCTGCCGCCTGCGCTTTCAGGCGAACGACCGGCCAGTCGGTGAATGTGGGTATCAGTCGGGTCTCGTCTGGCCGGCTGTCCGAGGGTACTGCCCCATAGCGCGACGACGGAACCGAGGTGATCGGAGTTGGTTACCCCGTGGTACAGGGGAGACCAATATGGTCGAGGCGAGAAAGCTTACCGCGGCGGAAATGCAATTGGCGAGAACCGTGTACGCGGCCAGCATCCCCTTCGATCGCGTCTATCTTACCAACCTGGACCTAGGCTCCGCCGTCACTCTCGCCGGTATGGACGGGTCGACGGGCAAGTTCGACTATACCGTGAACTGGAAGGACGGCTTCGGCGGGGTGATGACCGACAAGGAGCGCAGGGCCACGTTGATCCACGAACTTTGCCATGTGTGGCAGGGAGAGAACGGGGTCTGGCCGACCTTCTACATGGGTCAATCCATCTGGTCACAGCTGTCGAGCGGCGTAAGCGACATCTGGAAGACGCGAAAGTGGCGAGGCTGGGGGACGCATCGCAGCACCGCCTACAAATTCCCGCGAAGCGCGATTGGCAAACCCTGGACCAGTTTCAATGTTGAGCAACAGGCCTCGATGGTGGAAAGCTGGTTCATGCCGGAACGCGACCGAATCCGCCCGGCGGGACCGGGCCGCGTCTTCATCTCCGATTTCGGCGATGGCGTGACCGGCGGCGACCGATCGCCGTCGGACCCGCGATTTCCCTATATCCGGGACGTGATCCGCGCGCGGCATCGCGGCGCTGCCTATCGTCCGATCACGCTTCCAGGCGGCGGCGATCCGCAAGTAAAGGCCATGCAGGACCGGTTGGTGGCGCTCGGCTATCTAGAGGCACGCCACGCCGATGGCCTAGTCGGGCGTGGCAAGAGCGCGACGCTGGACGCGGTTGAGGCCTTTCAGCGTCGCAACGGTCTCAAACCCGATCGCGACCTGGGCGGCGCGCACAGCTTGACGCGCCAGCGCTTGACGCTGCCCGTCGCCAAGCTGGTGCGTGCAGGATGATCCGCGCGCTGGCCATGGCCGCGCTGTTGCTGGCGTCCTGCAGCCGCAGCACCGGTGGCCCGCTGGATCCGATGGAGGCGCCGGGCGTGCAACTGTCCGAGACTGCGGACGGTGATCGCGCAGCCACCGTTCGGGCCGACGCCGTGTCGGCGCGGGTTACCGGCCATTGGTCGGACACCGGGGGACAGTCGGCGAGGATCGTCTACACCAATCGCGGTCGCACCGCTGTCCGTATCGACCTCGGCACGCTGACGATGACCGGCCCGGCGGGTGAGGCGGTGGTCATGTCCGCCGCCGACGTGACGGACACCGATCTGCTCGACAAGCGCACGGACAATGACGACGCGCGCGTCCTTCTGGAGCGGGACGATAACGGGACGGCCAGCGGAAGCCTGGACCTCCAGGCCGGCGGGGAACGCCGCGTGGACGCCCAACTCAGCCCTTTTTCGAACAGCACGGCGGCGGCGGCCGGGAACCAGATCACGCTTCGCTTGCCGATGCCGAAGGCGCCCCGCGACCTTAGGTTCGTGACGCGCCGACCTTCGATGCTACCGTTCTAGGCGGCGAGCGGCGTCATTGGCGACGCTAGAGACTGCTGAGCGGCACAGCGTTGGTTCAGCCTGCTTCACAGGGTGAGGAGATCGGTCAAGCGATCGGCGCCAAGTCGATGCAGGCGCCATCGGGAAAGATCATCGAGGGACCGCCCAACGTCACTATCAATGGCCTAGCTGCCTCGCGCGTTGGCGACCAAGAGAGCTGCGACGGTGGAGAGATCGCGCAGGACTCGGGAACTGTCTTCATCAACGGCATGCCTGCCGCTAGGGTCGGCGACAAAGTGACTTGCGGCGCCACCATTGTGGGCGGTTCGCGTAACGTGTTCATCGGTGGCGCCACGGTCACCCGTCTACATGTCCAGTCAGAGGTGTCAGAGGCGGCCCGCTTTGCCGCGGTAGTGATCGGCATCCTCCCGGCGCTGGGTGGCTTGGCGCGGGCGACCGCGTCGGCGTTCGCCGAAATCAAAGCTGCGGGCCTCGCACGCGCGGCGCAAATCGGCGTGAAGGTGCTTGGGCGAGCGATGGAGGCGCGCGGGACGCCAAAGCCGTTCGCATATTCCCCGAAGCGTCTCGGAGAAACCGAACCCGGGGCGGTCCCGAAACAATGCAAAGCTGCAGTCCAAGATGGATGCAGCCGCGACTGCCAGGGCACGCAAGGCCGAAGAATACCCCAAGCTGACCGCGCCGGCCGACGAGTATCCGGAGCTGCCCGCTGCAAAGGCTGCGACCTTCGGGGATGATGTCAGGCCGTGGAACGGAGACGATCATGAAGGGCCGATCCGAAGAGTAATTGGCAGCGACCGACATGCCAATGGCAGATACTGGCAAGCTAAAATCCCTTCGAGCGAGGCCGAATGGCGCGGCGGTTCGGCGGTGTTGAACGATTGGAACGGCAATGGTGGCTACGTTAGAAGCTCACCGAAAGGCTTGCGGGGCTGGATAGGTTCGGCAAGACCGCAAATGTCGCGTGACGGAGTAAATGTCTTGCCCGGCCATGGGGAGCAAATTTGGCTTCCGCCAGCAAGTGCCGACCCAGGTAAGACGATGCCGACGCCATGGAGTATCAGATGACGATCACTGAGAGTTCAATGAACCTGATCCGTGAAGTGGACTTGTTAGCGGGGGAAGTCCTGTCTGCGGTGTCGAATAACGATCCAGAAAGCGCCGATACCATCGCCCGCTACCAAGAAATAATGCGAAACGGAGCCTTAGGCGGCAACGCGCAGGAGGCGCTCAGTGGAGCAAACCTGCTAACGACAGTGAACAAGGGAGTCTCTGATCGAGAGCGAGGGGAGGACGATCCGGCAATCACGTCGCAAGCTCGTGCGCTGAGTGCAAAGGCGATTCAAGCAGCAAGGAGCCTTCGGCGTGATCTCGGGATTCAATACTAAGCATTGATGCTTATCGTCATAGCGGCTGAACCAAGGGCCGCTTCCGGGCAAGCTCTGAAGCGAGCTGAACGTCCGTTTTTGGGCGGTTACGTTCCGGACGGGCGTCTGGACGCCCGGGAACGATCTCACGATCGATGATCCGGGTTCGACGTCCGTGCCGCCGATCATTTCCCCCCGAGACGATGACGATGGCGCCGTCCATCTCGACTGCGGCGGATCCAGAAGCATTTCCGAAACCGTGCTTTCCCGACGCTGCCGAGCCAGCGGCAAGGCATCGAGGAAATGCGTCTCGTCCGCTTCGTCCAGGACGATGGTCGAGAAACCTATCACGGCACCTACACCGCATTCAGCGGTGCTGAGGCTCGCTCCGAGCTGCTCTCGACGACCGACTTCAAGTCGTTCGAGATGCGGGCGCTCACGGGCGAAGTTGCCGGTGCCAAGGGCATGGCGCTCTTTCCCCGTCGGATCGGCGGCCGCTACGTCACGCTCGGCCGCCAGGACAACAGGAACAGGACAACAGGAACATATGGCTGAACGTCTCGGACGACCTTCTCCACTGGGACAGCGGCTCAAAGCTGATCGAGCCGCGCTATCCCTGGGAGTTCGTGCAAATGGGTAACTGCGGCTCGCCGCTCGAGATCGATGAGGGCTGGCTCGTGCTGACCCATGGCGTCGGCACGGTGCGCAACTACTGCATCGGCGCCTGCCTGCTCGACAAGCACGATCCGCCAAAACTCCTGGCGCGAACGCCGCGACCGGTACTTGCACCCAGTCCGCATGAGCGGGATGGCTACGTACCCAATGTAGTCTACTCCTGCGGTGCGCTTTTAGGTGGTCGCAACCTGCTACTGCCTTACGCGGTCGCGGATAGCTTCACGGCGTTCGGTTCACTTTCCGTCGATGACCTGCCCACGTGCATGGAGTAGGAGGCAGAATCTCCACAGCGGTTCGTGGCGCTCTTGCGGAACGAACCGGTCGTGAAGCGCGGCGAGTCGACGCCAGTGCCGATACCGATCGCAGCCAGAGGTCCTTTCGTCCTGCAGGACGAGAGCCCGCGGCGACACCACGCCTGTAAGATGACGCTGTCCCATCGTGGTCGACGGTGTAGAAGTGCCTCACGAGCGTAGCGCCGGGAGCGTAGAGAGATGCTGGTCCGGTTCTTTTCATACCGTGCGCGGACGGCGCCGCTGCGGTGGCTGGCTTGGCTGATGCTGGTACTGGGGCTGGGTCGGCTGAGCGTCGAAGCGCTGGCTCGGGCGGAAGGTGTCGTGTTGATGAGCGTGTTTGCGACGCTCGGGATACTGGCAGCCAAGATCGGCACTGAGACGGTCCGCCGCGTTCATGACGGCGGGCAGAGCGGCTGGTGGGTGCCGGCGTTCGCCATCGGCGTGGTCGGGCTAGTGGTGACTGCCATCCTGCGCTGGCTAGGCCACGGCGCCGACGCGGTAGCCTGTCTGACGTTGGCGCTTGCAGCAATTGCGACAGCGGCGTTAGGCCTGCGCCCAGGCGAGCGCGGCACCAATGACCATGGCGTCCCGCCCTCGGCCTGGACATCGAGCGGACCTGCCGATGGGCAGGCGGGTCTGGTGGTCGCGACGCTGCTGCTGATGGTCGGGATCGGCGCGGGCGGCGCGGTGATCAGCTGGCAGAAGGCGCTGATCCACGAGCGGGATGCACGCATGCGTGCCACCGCGCCGCCCGCGCCGGAACCGACGGCGAAACAGGCGAAGGGTGACGACGTATCGATGGACAAGGAGCATGACGCGACCGGCAGTGGGCGTGAAGCGCTCCGCGACGACAATGCTGCCCTGTCGACGCAGATCGACAGCCTGCTCAACGAAGGAAATGCGCGATGATCACGGCGAACGCCGAGCGGCTGAAGGCCGCACAGTCGCTGCTGCTCCGGTTCATTTAGATCGGACGCGCGGGTCCCAAGGCCGACGAAAAGCGAACGGCGGCGCTGCAACGGAGTCCCGCAGGCTGGCCGGTCACGCGCGACGAACTGGCCTGTCAGGTTCAGGACCGTCTCAAGGGGATGTTACCCGACCAGCTGGAGACCTCCTACTGCGGGCCTGCCGCTTTTCTGTGCTGTCTCATTCACGACCGGCCGGACATCTACGTCACATATGCGCTTTCGCTATGGGAGCGTGGGCGGTTCACTGCTCCCGACTTGGACTTCCGTGAAGTGGACCTTCCCCCTCTCGCCAGATCCTCTTGGCGGGCGTGGAACGCCCATCGGGAACCTTTATCTCGGAAAACGAACTAACGTTCTGGGCGGTCCAGCAGAGTGCCTGTTACGCATGCTGGTTTGATGTCCTTCCCATCCGGCGTTGGAGGCCCAGCTTCGTCTGGGCCAACGCGCGAGGGGCATTAATTGGGAAGATTCCTCTAAGCCGGCCTGACTTCGCAATTCTTTAAAGCAGCCGACCGTCGTGCGCGAGTCGGGAGGTACCGAGTAGCGAGTTGACGCGGCGCTTGCCGCGGCGATCAGTCTGCCCCCGCGAGGATGCGGCTAGGGTCACCATAAGCCTAACAGAAGGGCAGGGTTAGGTAGCGCCCACACGAAAGGCACCCCAAGGTTGGCATAGGGTCACGGTCAGCGTGTCCCAACACGAGAGCGACTTGCGAGTTGGCGCGCCCGGAGGGGTTCGAACCCCCGACCGAGGAGGTAGAAGCTCCTTGCTCTATCCAGCTGAGCTACGGGCGCGCGCTGCCGCGACGACTAGCGCGGATTGTGCGGGCTTGGAACCTCGATCATAACGCCGGGCATGGAAATTGGAACGGATCAGGCGCCCGGGCTCGAACCGGTGGACGCGAGCGCGGTCGGCGGCGCGCAGTTTCGCTATTTCGATTTCGTGATGGCGGCGTTCGTCACGATCCTGCTGCTGTCGAACGTGATTGGGGCGGGCAAGCGCGCGGTGATCGACCTGCCGTTCATCGGCGCGTGGCCGTTCGGCGCGGGCATCCTGTTCTTTCCGGTCAGCTATGTGATCGGCGACGTCCTGACCGAGGTCTACGGCTATGCGTATGCGCGGCGCTGCATCTGGGCAGGGTTCGGCGCGATGCTATTCATGGTGTTCATGTCGGCGGTCGTCGTCGCGCTGCCGCCCGATGCGGGGTGGACGGGGCAGGCCGCATACGAGTCCGTGTTCGGCCAAGTGCCCCGGATCGTGTTCGCGTCGATCTGCGCGTTCTGGGTGGGCGAGTTCGCCAACAGCTTCGTGCTCGCGCGGATGAAGATCTGGACGCAGGGGCGGATGCTATGGACGCGGACGATCGGCAGCACCGTGGTGGGGCAGGCGTTCGACAGCCTGATCTTCTACCCGCTCGCCTTCTACGGCGCACCCGACTGGCCGGTGGAGGCGATGCTGATGGTGATGGTCAGCCAGTTCTTGCTCAAGGTATCGTGGGAAGTGCTGCTTACGCCGCTGACCTATGTCGCGGTCGGTTGGTTGAAGCGGCGCGAGGGTGTCGATGTGTACGACCGGGGGACGGACTTCTCGCCGTTCCGGACGCGGGTCTGAGACCTGCAATCTAAACATTCCCCCTCCCCGGCGAAGGCCGGGGTCCAGTTGGCAAGGTTGCAATAATGGAGCGCGACCGTCGCCAGCAACGTCTCCCAACTGGACCCCGGCCTTCGCCGGGGGGGGGGCGTGTTTTCAGCGTTCAATAACAAACGGGTTCAGGTAACGGAGGTTACGCGCTGACGGCTTCCAGCAGGCCTTCAAACAAACGCCGGCCATCGGTGCCACCGTGTGCCGCTTCGATACGACGCTCCGGGTGCGGCATCATGCCAAGCACGTTGCCCTTGTCGTTCAACAACCCAGCGATATTCCGCGCGGAACCGTTGACGCGCTCCGCATAACGGAACGCGACGCGGCCTTCGCCTTCGAGACGGTCGAGCGTCTCGGCGTCAGCAAAGTAATTGCCATCGTGATGTGCGACCGGGAAGGATACGCGCTCACCCGCCGTGTAGCCCGATGTGAACGTCGAGCTTGCCGTCTCGACGGTCAGCGCGACGTCGCGGCAAACGAAGTTCAGCCCCTCGTTGCGCATCAGCGCACCGGGCAGGAGTCCCGCCTCAGTCAACACCTGGAAGCCGTTGCAGACACCAAGCACAGGCAAGCCCTTGCCCGCCTGCTCGACAACCGCGCGCATGATCGGCGACCGTGCGGCAATCGCGCCCGAGCGGAGGTAGTCGCCATACGAGAAGCCACCCGGTACCGCGACCAGGCCGACATCCGCCGGCAAGTCCGCATCACCGTGCCAGACCATGAGCGGCTTGACGCCGGTCACCGCCTCCAGCGCGACGGCGATGTCGCGGTCGCAGTTGGAGCCGGGGAAGACGATGACCGCCGTTTTCATGCGCGCTCGACCCGGTAGTTTTCGATCACCGTGTTGGCGAGCAGCTTGTGGCACATGCCGTCGATCGTCGCGTCGTCGGTATCGTCGGCGACCTCCAGTTCGATCAGCTTGCCCTGGCGGACGTCCTGCACGCCGTCGAAGCCGAGGCTGCCGAGCGCGTGGTGGATCGCTCGGCCCTGCGGATCGAGCACGCCGGGCTTCAATGTCACGAAAACCTTGAGTTTCATTTACTTGCCCCGGTTCTTGCGATGCTTTTCGAGGTCGAGGACGGCGTTGTCGGCACCCTCGGGCAGCAGGCCGAGACGGCGTGCAACCTCTTGATACGCTTCGACTTCGCCACCGAGATCGCGACGGAAGCGATCCTTGTCCATCTTCTCGTTGGTTTCCATGTCCCACAGACGGCAGCCATCGGGGCTGATCTCGTCGGCGAGGATGATCCGACCGAAGTCGTTGTCGAAGATGCGGCCGAATTCGAGCTTGAAGTCGACCAGGCGGATGCCGACACCAGCGAACAGCCCGCACAGGAAATCGTTCACCCGGATCGCGAGGTCGGCGATGTCGTGCATCTCCTCCTGGCTCGCCCAGCCGAACGCGGCGATGTGTTCGTCGGAGATCATCGGATCGCCGAGCGCATCGTCCTTGTAGTAATATTCGATGATCGTGCGGGGCAGCTTGGTGCCCTCCTCGATCCCGAGGCGCGTCGAGATCGAGCCCGCGGCGACGTTGCGCACGACGACTTCGATCGGGACGATCTCGACCTGGCGGATCAGTTGCTCGCGCATGTTGAGCCGGCGGATGAAGTGCGTCGGCACGCCGATATGATCGAGCAGCGTAAAGATGTGCTCGGAAATCCGGTTGTTGAGCACGCCCTTGCCGTTGATCGTGCCCTTTTTCTGGGCATTGAACGCGGTCGCGTCGTCCTTGAAATACTGGATCAGCGTGCCCGGCTCGGGACCCTCGTAGAGGATCTTGGCCTTGCCTTCGTAGATCTGGCGGCGGCGAGCCATGCGCGGTCCCCTGGAAATCGAGCGGTGAAAATCGAGCGGCCCCAGCCTACGCGCTATGTACCGCGAAGCCGAGGCCGGAATAGGCCGCGCCTATAGGCGAAGGGTGCGGGGGGTGCAATCGCGGCGCATGACTGCCCTCGGAATACTGCCCGACGTCATCGCGAGGGCGGAGACGATGTGTCTTGGACAGGCGCGAGCGGCAGGCCGGTTCGACGATCGATGCGGACCATCAATTCGGTCCACCAACGCTGGATCCAGCGTCGCCAGACCAGGAACGCCAACAAGATCACCAGCAGCGGCGGGCCGAGTGCCGCCAATACCCATAGCAGCGCCGTGACCGTCAATCCGATCGAGCCGAGCGCGGTGTCGCCAGCATCTTGCAGACGGTCGACCAGGCCGGTCCCGCGGCCGGTCGTATAGTCGAACGACATCGGCGTATTGGCGAGACTTTCGCGCTGTTCGGATGCCGTCGCGGCCGCCGCCGTGGCTTGGCCTTGCGCGACCGCCTGTTGCTGGCGGAGCTCGGCACGTTCGCGCGGGGACAGATCGACACGGGCCAGTTCGCGGTCGATCCGAGCGCGTTCGGCAGCGACGTCGGTCCGTTCGGTCGCGGTCGCCGCGGCAGCCGTGGCGACATCGGTTTCGCTGATATCCGCCCCCGTTAACGTCGCGCCGACGCTCTCCGCTTGCTTCACCCCGGCCCGGCCAAAGGCACGCGCCAGGGGGGCGACGATCTTGACCGAAAGGTTCGCGCTGACGTCTCCCTGCTGGCCGACCGTGTACCGCAATCCCGTCATACGGCAGCGTGTTGCCCCGAGCCGTTCACAGGCGCGCGCATGCTCCTCCTGAAGATCCGAGATCCGGGACGAAGGTAGCGTCAGGTCATAGCTATAGTCGAATGCCACCCCGGCGACAGAGTTGCCGGCGATGTCGGGCTCTCCGGCGCTACTTTCGGGAGCCTTGCTGCATCCGGCGAGGGACAACGCGATGGCGCTACTAACAACCCATTTCATGGACAGTCTCCCGTGATCGATTGAAACACTATCGATTGAATGGGATATGCCGTCAAGCGTGCTCAGGTCACGACGAGCCGTTGCGAATATGCCGGATCGCGCCAGCTCTCGGTCTCTACTGTGTCCCGCACTATCTCGCCTGCGCGCCAGACGTCTTCGTGGCTGAGATACAAAGGTGTGAGCCCAAGGCGCAGGATGTCGGGGTCCCGGAAGTCGCCGATGACGCCGCGGGCTATGAGGGCTTGGGTGAGTTCGTACGCGTGCGGGTGGCGGAAGCTGATGTGGCTGCCGCGTTTGGCTGGGTCACGGGGGCTGACGCAGTCGAGGCCCAGCGCGTCGCCGGCTGCGGCGAGGATGTCGAACAGTTGCGCGCTCTTGGTGGCGACGGCGTGCTGGTCGATGTGGGCCCAGAGGTCGAGCGCGGTTTCCAGTGCTGCGGTCGAGAGCATCGCGGGGGTGCCGGCGAGCCAGCGTTTCATGCCGGGGGCGGGGCGGTAGGCATCCTCGAACGCGAAGGGCGCGACGTGGCCCATCCAGCCGGAGAGCGGGCTGGCGAGCGTATCCTGCCAGCGCTTGGCGACGTAGAGGAACGCGGGCGCGCCGGGGCCGCCGTTGAGGTATTTATAGGTGCAGCCCACCGCGAGATCGGCGTTCGCGCCGTTGAGGTCGATCGGGACCGCGCCGACGCTGTGGCTCAGGTCCCAGAGCATGAGCGCGCCGGCATCGTGCGCGCGCGCGGTCCAGGCGGCCATGTCGAAGCGGTCGCTGGTCTTGTAGTGGACGTGCGTGAGCAGCAGGACCGCGGTGTCGTCGTCGAGCGCCGCGGCAAGGTCCTGGCGGGCGACGACCTTCAACCGCGCGCCGGGGACGCAGGCGACGGCGCCTTCCGCGATGTGCAGGTCGGTGGGGAAGTTGCCGGCCTCGCTCAAGATCGTGTGACGCTCCGGGTTGCTGCGCAGTCCGGCGACCAACGCCTTGAAAAGGTGCGTCGAGGTCGTGTCGCCGATGATCACTTCATCCGTAGCCGCGCCGATCAGGGGAGCGATCTTAGCGCCGATCCGCTGGGGGCCTCGATCCAACCTTCGTTCCAGCTTCTAATGAGGCGGTCGCCCCATTGGCGCGTCGCGACGTCGGCGAGTGCGGCGGGCGTGGCCTTAGGCAGCGCGCCGAGCGAGTTGCCGTCGAGGTAGATAACGCCCTCGGGGAGCGCGAACTGGTCGCGGTACGCGGCGAGCGGATCGGTCGCGTCGAGCGCGCGGGCGTCTTCGAGAGTCACTGGGGCTTTCCAAAATAGGACAGGATCAGGCGTTTGGCCTCGGCCCAGGCAGGCGTTTCCGGCGCGATCAGTTCGACATGGCCGGTCGCCGGGATGGTGTGGAGCGTCGCGGTGTCGCCGGTTGCCTTGGCCTTGGCGATATAGTCGGTGGCCATGACGAAGGGGATGATCCGGTCTTCGCGGCCGTTGACGAGATCCTGCTTCACGCTGAGCGGCAGCAGGCGCGGGACCGATGTGTCGGCATAGACGTCCGGATGCTGCGGCGTGGGGACACCGACCAGTTTCGCAACGACTTCGGTACCGCAGCCATTGTCGGCGTTGGTCGCGGTGGCTTCGAGATCGGGCAGACCGCCGAGGCTGATGACGTGGCGGATACGGAGCGGATGCGCGGTATGGACCGCGCTCGTCGTCGGAAGCTTGGTGCGGGCGGCGAGCCAGAGTGCGAGATGACCGCCGGCGGAGTGACCGATCGCGAGCACGCGGCGCGTGTCCAGGTTGAACGTCTTGGCGCTGACCTTGAGTTGGTCGGTAGCCTTCGCAGCATCCGCGAACGTACCGGGATAGCCGCCGCCGCTCCGGTCGACGCCGCGATAGTCGATGTTCCAGACCGCGACGCCGGCGTTGCGGAGGTCGTCGGCGATCCAGTTCATCAGGCTGCGGTCGGCGATGCTCGTCGTCCAGCAGCCGCCATGGACCATCACGACCACGGGGAACGGCCCTCTGGTCTTGCCCTTAGGAAGCCAGACGTCGACCTTCTGCATCTGGTCGGTGCCATAGTCGACGGTCGCATCGGGCATCGGTTTCGGCCGCTTGGTCAGGTCGGGCCACGTCAACAACTTAGGCGGTGGAGAAGCAGGCGTTTGAGCCAAAACGGGCGTGGACATCGCGGCGAGCGCGAGAAAGGCAAGGCGGATCATGGGGTTGGTGTAGCGGCCTCGATCGACCGCGTCATGCGGACATATCGTCGTGATGAGCACGTGATACGCGACGTACGTTCATGCTTTGATCGTTTCGTTCCCGGCTGCTATCGCTGCGCGCAATGGCCACCGATTTCAAAGATCCGTTCGACTCCATCGTCGACGCCCCCTTCGACAGCGCGCTGTCCGAGCGGTATCTCGTCTATGCCTTGTCGACGATCACCGCGCGGTCGCTGCCCGACGTGCGCGACGGGATGAAGCCGGTGCATCGGCGCCTGCTCTGGGCGATGCGGCTGCTCAAGCTCGATCCGGCGCAGGGCTACAAGAAGTGTGCGCGTGTCGTCGGCGACGTCATCGGCAAATATCATCCGCACGGCGACCAGTCGGTCTATGACGCGATGGTGCGCTTGGCGCAGTCGTTCGCGATGCGCTATCCGCTGGTCGACGGGCAGGGTAATTTCGGCAACATCGACGGCGATAACGCCGCCGCCTACCGCTACACCGAGGCGCGGCTGACGCAGGTCGCGATCGACCTGATGGACGGGCTCGACGAGGACGCGGTCGCGTATCGCCCGACCTATAACGGCGAGGATCACGAGCCCGAGCTGTTTCCCGGACTGTTCCCGAACCTGTTGGCGAACGGCGCGAGCGGGATCGCGGTCGGCATGGCGACGAGCATCCCGCCGCACAACGCCGCCGAGTTGCTGGAGGCGGCGATCGTCCTGATCGACACGCCCGACGCGGACGATGCCGCGATCCTGGAGCATGTGAAGGGGCCCGATTTCCCTACCGGTGGCTTGGTCGTCGATCCGCCGGCCGTGATCCGCGAATCCTATGCGACCGGACGCGGCGGGTTCCGCGTCCGCGCGCGCTGGGAGACCGAGCGGGAGAAGGGTGGCGGCTGGCAGCTGATCGTCACCGAGATTCCGTACGGCGTGCAGAAAGGCAAGCTGATCGAGCAAATCGCCGATCTGATCAACGCCAAGCGCCTGCCGATCCTCGCCGATGTGCGCGACGAATCAGATACCGAGATCCGCATCGTGCTCGAGCCGCGCAGCCGCACGGTCGATCCGCAGATCCTGATGGACGGGCTGTTCCGGCTTACCGATCTCGAGACGCGGATCAGCCTCAACCTCAACGTGCTCGACAAGGATCGCACGCCGCGGGTGATGTCGTTGCGCGAGGCGCTGGCGGCGTGGGTCGATCACCAGTTCGTCGTGTTGCGCAGGCGGACCGAGCACCGGCTGGCGAAGATCGCCGACCGGGTCGAACTGCTCGACGGCTATCTGATCGCGTACCTCAATCTCGACCGCGTGATCGAGATCATCCGCACCGAGGACGAGCCGAAGAAGGTGATGATCGCCGAGTTCGCGCTGACCGATCGCCAGGCGGAGGCGATCCTCAACATGCGGCTGCGCAGCTTGCGGCGGCTGGAAGAGTTCGAGATCAAGACCGAGCGCGACAAGCTCGACAAGGAGCAGGCGACGCTGGCCGCGTTGCTGGCCGATCCGAAGAAGCAGCGCGCGCGGATGAAGCGCGACATGGCGAAGATCCGCGATCGATACGGGCTTGAGACCCCACTCGGCAAACGACGCACGACGATAGAGGAGCATGCGCCGACCCGCGACATCCCGCTGGAGGCGATGATCGAGCGCGAGCCCATCACCGTGATCCTGTCGCAGCGCGGCTGGATCCGCGCGATGAAGGGGCACAACGATCTGGCGAGCCCGGAAGCGCTGAAGTTCAAGGAGGGCGACGGCCCGGCCTATGCATTCCATGCGCAGACCACCGACAAGCTGTTGCTCGCGGCGGAGAACGGGCGGTTCTACACGCTTGCGGCGGACAAGCTGCCGGGCGGGCGCGGGTTCGGCGAGCCGGTGCGCGCGATGATCGACCTCGACGGGAGCGTCGGGATCGTCGCGCTGCTGCCCGCGAGCAAGCATCCCAAATTGCTGGTGGTGGCGACCGATGGCCGCGGCTTCTCGGTCAGTTCGGCGGAGGTCGTTGCCGAGACCCGCAAGGGCAAGACGGTGATGACGCCGCGGCCGGGTGCGCAGTTGAAGATCGTCCGGCCGATTGGCCCCAACGACGATTACGTCGCGGCGATCGGCGACAATCGGAAGATGCTGGTGTTCCCGCTCGCCGAACTGGTCGAGATGACGCGCGGGCAGGGGCTCCAGCTGCAACGCTATCGCGACGGCGGGCTGGCGGATGCGATCACGTTCACGTTCGCCGAGGGCCTCAGCTGGGCGATGGGCGGCGGTACCGGTCGGACCAGGACCGAATCGGACCTTGGCCCTTGGCGCGCTGCCCGCGGAGCCGCCGGGCGGATGCCGCCCACGGGGTTTCCGCGCGATAATCGGTTCGGATAATGGATGAGAAAGGCCCCATTCAGGGTCCTTCAGAGCCTCTTAACGAACCCGCGGTACCGGGGAGCATGCCATCGACCGCCCTCGAACAGACTGCAAAGCCGATCGTGACGAGTGATATGGTCGCACGCGGGCTTGAACTCGTGCCGATCCCCGCGGTTCATATCGTCCTGAACGCGGGGCAACTCGAGCTGTTCGCGATGAATCGCGCGTATCGTCTGGCGGGGTTCGGCGTCGTTGCGGAACGTTCGCCGATGATCGCCGAGCTCGGCGACCGGATCCGGGCGTTTCTCGGGTCGGAGCAGATCAGGTCCGACTTCGACTGGGTCCTGGGCGACGAGATTGACTGCCGCCATTACCGCGTCACGATCGCACGTTCCGATCCCATATTCCGCGAACGGTGTACGATCAGTTTCATCGACCTGACGTCGCAGGTCCAGACCGAGCGCAGTCTGCGTCGCGAGATGACGACCGACAGCCTGACGGGACTGTTGAACCGGGAAGGGTTCGCGGACCTGATCGAGGAGCTCGAAGACCATACGGTCAGGGCCGTACTCGCGATCGATCTCGATCGGTTCGGCCGGCTGAACTCGTGCCTTGGCTCGCTGGCGGGAGACGAATTGCTCATCACGGTGGCGCGTCGGATCAAGGGCGCTTTGCGCGCGCGCGACACGCTGGCGCGGATCGGAGGGAATCAATTCGGTATCCTGATATCGATCGACCAGGATCGTGAGGAGGCGCAGGCGCTGGCCGAGCGGATCCACCGGACGTTGCAAACGCCGTTCCGGTTGACCGATTACGAGATCAACGTCGAATGCTCGGTCGGGATCGCCTTCGGGGCCGATGAGTCCGGCGACAATGTCGACTTGGTCCGCCATGCGCAGTTTGCGGTAAAACGCGCTAAGGTGAGTGGTCGCGCCGAGTTCTACCAGGTCCAGGATTTCGCGATCGCCCGCGCCCAATTCGGCATGGAGACCGCGCTACGTCGCGCAATCGAGCACCGCGACCTGCGGCTGGCGTATCAGCCGATTTGCGACTTGGCGACCGGCCGGATCGTGTCGTTCGAAGCGCTGGCGCGCTGGACCGATAAGGATGGCCGCGAACATTCGCCCACCGAATTCATCGCGGTCGCCGAGGAATCGGGATTGATCGTGCCGCTGGGGCGATGGGCGATCGAGGAAGCTGCGCAGACGCTGGCGCGCTGGGACGCGGCGAACGGCGGACCGTGTGGGGTGAGGCTGGCCGTCAACCTGTCGGCGATCCAGTTGCAGCGCGATGCGATCGCCCCGGTGCTGCAGGCGGCGCTGGACTCGACGGGGTTGTCGGGAGATCGGTTCACGCTCGAACTGACCGAGAGCGCGATCGTCTCGGATCCCGACCGGATCGCCGGGACGATGCACGCGCTGAAGGCGCTCGGGACGAACCTGGCGATGGACGATTTCGGCACCGGGTATTCGAACCTCGCCTATCTCCAGAAGCTGCCGATCGACATTCTCAAGATCGACCGCAGCTTCGTGACGGGCATGCTGGCGGACCGCGACAAGGTGTCGATCGTCCGCGCTATCCTCAGTCTTGCGCAGGCACTGGGGATGCGGACGACGGCCGAGGGGGTCGAAACGCATGAATTGTCCCAGACGCTCGCGGCGTTGGGGTGCACGTACGGGCAGGGCTATTTCTACGCACGACCGCTGGAGCCGGATGCGGCGTATGCGATGATCAACTCTATAACTGCTACGAACTGACTGGCGCCCACGCCGGCTCAAAACGAGTTAGGCGGAAACCTCCGCCACCAGTCCGTCGGCGATGGCCGCCACGCGCTCGGCGCGCGGAAACCCTTCCGAGATCCACTGCGTCTCGACCCGGCGCAGCATCGCAGCCACGTCGGGTCCTTTCCGGAGTCCACGTTCGACCAGAGCCCCGCCGGAGAACGGGAACGCAGGCGGCGTCCAGTCCTTGATTTGGGACACGTCTTCGCCAGCGATGAGCAGACGGTCGACTGCACCGGCCACACCGACACGATAGGCCAAGGCGAGGGGGCCTTCCTCACCGGATCCCGCAGTGGCAGCCATCAGGCGCTTGCGGTCGACGTTGGACAGCTTCAGCCTCGCTCCAACGGCCTCCGCGGCGGCAGGCGCGATCGACACGGCGAGGCGGCGGATCGGGTCCGGTGCGATGCCAGCGTTCGTCTCGCGCTCGGCCAGCACGCCCAAACGCGCCGCTCCCTGGGCGTCGATCTCTGGCAATACCGCGCGGAAGATGCCGCGCTCGACCATCAGCGTGACGACGGGCACGGCGTTGCCGGCGACCAGCAGTTTCAGGACTTCGCTCGCCACGCGTTCACGGGACAGCGCCATCAGGTCGTTCGCGCGCGCGGTGCAGGCGTCGAGACCGGCTTGGTCGATCGCGGTGCCGAACCGCGCGTGGAAGCGAAAGAAGCGGAGGATGCGCAGATGATCCTCGGCGATCCGCTGCAACGGGTCGCCGATGAAGCGGACGCGCCGCGCCGCGAGGTCGTCGAGGCCGCCGAAATAATCGAAGATCTCGCCCGTCGCGGGATCGGCGTAAAGCGCGTTCATCGTGAAATCGCGGCGCGTCGCGTCTTCGCGCCAGTCGTCGGTATAGGCGATGATCGCGTGGCGGCCGTCGGTCGAGACGTCGCGGCGCAGCGTCGTCACCTCGACCGGACCTGCGGGGGTGACGGCAGTAATCGTGCCGTGCGCGAGGCCGGTCGGAACCGCCTTGATCCGCGCATCCTGGAGTCGCTCGATCACCTCCTGCGGGGGCAAGCGCGTGGCAATGTCGACATCGGCGACGTCGATCCCGAGCAGCGTGTCGCGCACCGCGCCACCGACGAAGCGCGACTCGCCCTCTGCCGCGCCAAGAACCTTGGTCAGTGCTGCGAGGCCGTCACGGTCGCGCCACGGCGCCGCCGGGAGTATCAAGACCACCTCAGGCGGCGGGCAAGGTTGACGATCATCGCCGCGGTCGCACCCCAGATACGGCGCTCGTTCCACATGATCTCGTAATAATGCCGGTCGTGGCCCTGCCATTCGAGCGTCGCCTCGACATGGTTCGCCTCGTCGAGCAGGAACGCGAGCGGGACTTCGAAAACGCTGGCGACTTCCGCCTCGCTCGGTGTGAAGACCAAGTCGGGCGGAATTATGCCGATCACCGGCGTCACCTGGAACCCGGTGACGGTGCGATAACTGTCGGCCTCGCCGATCACCTGGACCTTGTCGCGGGGGAGGGCGATCTCCTCCTCGGCCTCGCGCAGCGCGGCGGTCACGACGTCCTCGCCGGGGTCGATCCGGCCGCCGGGAAACGCGATCTGGCCGGGGTGGCGGCTCATCGTGTCGGTACGCTGAGTCAGGATCACGCCGGGATCAGCGCGGTCGGTCACCGCGATCAGCACCGCGGCAGGAAGCAGCGTGTCGGCGGCGGTTAGATCGCCGTCATGCTGGTCGCCGGTGAGCAGGATCATGTGCGACCCGGCGCCCTTCGCCAGCGCCGCGGTCATCCGTTCCGTCAGGCTCATGCAGCGGGCTCCAGCGGGAAGAACGCGCCGTCGCTCCACAGCCCGGCGGGCGTCGCGTCGTCGGCAATCGCGCGCTCGGCGAGTTCGTAATAGACCGAGCGGACCACCAGCGCCTCCATCCCGCCGCGGACGGCGAGGTAGGGGCGCGGACCGCCATCTCCGTCGGTCGTGTCCTCGACGAAGCGCAGCGGATGCTCCGGACCTGCCGTAACGAGGTCGCCGGTGTTGAGCCGGAAAGCGAGCTTCGCATCGCGACCGCTGCCCTCGGCCTTCATCTCGACCGCGATGAACGGCGCATCCTCGACCTCGATATCGAGCTTTTCGACCGGCGTGACGAGGACGTGGCTGCCATCGGGCTCACGGCGCAGGATCGTCGAGAACAGCCGAACCATCGCCGGGCGGCCGATCGGCGAGCCCTGGTGATACCAGGTGCCGTCGCGCGCGATCCGCATCTCGCTGTCGCCGCAATGCGTCGGGTTCCATTTCTCGACCGGCGGGAGCTTCGCCTCTTCGACGAGCTTGGCGATTTCGGCGAGACTGAGCGAGGCGATATCGGGGATGGCATCCATGGGCATGGCGGCGGACTAGGCGGGCAGGGGGCGGAGGTAAAGCGGTGGCTTATGCGGATGCGGTGACCGGCATGGCCTCGGCAACGCGGGGACCGAGCATGCCGGTGCTGTCCGGCACCGCATCGCCGCGGGCGAGCAGGCGGTGGCGCTCGACCGGGCCGGGGGCGGCCCAGAATGCGGTGCGCTCGGCGGAGAAGCCGAAGAACCGGCCGTAATAGTCGGGGTCGCCGATCAGCATGAGCGCATCGTCGAGCCCCGTGACGGCGGCCGCGTCGAGCGCCTGCGTCATCAGGCGACGACCGATGCCATCTCCTTGATGGTCGGGTACCACGGCGACCGGGCCGACCATGATCAGCGGAAATGGTCTGTCGTCGTCGACCAGCGCAATCGGCCAGCACTGGATCGAGCCAACCAGCACGCCATCCTCGACCGCGGCGAAGCTGAGTGCGGCGACCGGCTTCGTCCCACCGCGGATCGTGTACGCGGTCCGCGTGAACCGATCCGGGCCGAAAGCGGCATCGAGCAGCATCTCGACCGCTGTCGGGTTGATGCTGGCCAGGGGAACGAGAGTGATCAACGGCATCTCCGGCCCGGACTGCGCCGCGTACACGCGGGAAGGGCAGCGCGCTTTAGCCGTGGCGACGCTGAACGCAAGGATAACCGGATCGACGTTCGGACGACCCGGCGCGCGAACGGTGTGACTTTCATCTCGCGGTGCGTCTGCTAGAGGCGCGCAGATGGAAGACAGTCTTCAACTCGAAGTCCACGATCTCGAAGTGCAGGTCCTGACCGGCATCTATTCGGAGGAGACGCACCTGCCGCAGCCGCTGCGGATTTCTCTGACCGTGGACATGGTCTGCCCGAGACACTTCGCGCCGGATACGCCGTTGTCGGCATCCAAGAACTATCTCGATTTGAAGAACGCCGCGACCACCGCGCTGCCGGCCGGCGTGCATTTCACGCTGATCGAGGGCGTTGCGGATCATATCTGCGAGACGTTGTTCCTGCAGGATGCCCGCGTCCTGCGCGTGATGGTCAAGATCGTGAAGCTCGCGATCGCCGAAGCCGACGAGGCGATCGGCGTGACCCTCGTCCGACATCGCCGCTGATCGCATGCTGCTGAGGCTAGAGCCGGGCGGGGACATCGCGGCGCTCGTCCGTGGCGCAGTCGGCGAATCGCGGATCGTGTTGATCCCCGCGAACCTCGATCCGCTGACGATGGCGCAGGCGAGGGCGGCGATCGGCCCCCTCGCGATCGAATTGGCGCCAGCGGTCCGCGTGAATGCGGTGGCACCGGCCGAGGCGGCTCGACACGCCGATGTTGAGGCCGCGGTCGCGTTTCTTGAGCAGGCGCGCTCCACCACCGGACAATTGCTGGTCGTCGGCTAGCCTGCGCGCTTCCGAGGGTAGTTCAGCTTTTCCGAGTCCGTCCGCACGGCCCCAGCGCGGCCAGGACGAATGCGTAATCCTCCCGCGCGATCGCCGCATCGGCGGCCTCCAGCGATCCCGTGCTGCGGTCCGGCAAGGCCTGCGGCAAGGCGCAGCTCAGCCGGTACCACAGCAGCGTCTCCGCCGCAGGCGGTGCGGCCGACTCGTCGACGATCTCGCTAAGCGCAACCGCCCAGCGTGGCTGTTCGCCGGGACGCCGCAGCACCGACAGCGAAACCGGACGTTGGTCCGCGGTCGTCAGGAAGATCTGGGTCTCGCCTTCACCGGGTAGCGCGCCGGGAACGTGAAACGCGTTGCCGATGCCGGTGATGACCGGCGGCGCATCGCTCGCCAGTGCATCGCGGGCGATCTTCCGTGCGCGTGCATCTGCGATCGGCGTCCAATCCAGCTGCGCGTCGGGCGCGACCAGTTGGACCTGATTCACCGCGCCGGACACTGGTCTGGCGAAGATCAGCACGCGCGCCTTCTTGAATTTCGGCACCCGGCCGGCTGCGTCGGGCATTACGTCGAGCAGATACCCGATTCGCGGCGGCAGCCCGTTGGCGCCGCGGATCAATGCGGTGACGTCGACCTCGACATATAGTCTGACATGACCCGCCGCGAGATTCGGTGCCTCGGCCGGCTTGATCTTCGTCGTCGACCGGACGGTCGCGTCGGCGATCACGGGGGCGGAAAGCACCAGGTCGGCGATGTCGGAATATCCAATGCCGCCAGCCGCTTCGCGCTGCACCGCACCCTGCGCCACACCGGCGTCGCCGGTGAAAACCCGGGGTGTAGCCGGGGTTTCCTGAGCGCCGATAGGAGTTGCCACGATGATGACGGAGAGGGCCGAAGCCGTAACGTGAAAGAGAAGATTCATGTCTTCAGGCTACGCTACGCAAGCTGAACGATACAGAAATAATTCTGCCATCCTATGGTTGTACGTTTGTTGCGTCCGACAAAGCGTTTGCGTGTCGCAGAACGTGGCGATAGGACTTGCTCACTGCCCCGTGGTTATTCCGGCCAACGGCAGACGCATGTGCCGCGTACCCATTGCGGGCACGTGCGTACGGAGCAGGCAGATTAAGGGAGTGTCGTTTCTGAATGGCCTATACTGACCAAAAGATGTCCGGAGGCAAAATCGTCGCGATCGTGATCGTCGCGCTGATTCATGCGGCCTTGGGCTATGCTTTCGTCACTGGCCTCGCGTACCAGTACGTGAAAAAGGCCCAGGAAAAGATGACGACGTTCGACGTGGAGCCGCCACCGCCGCCGCCTCCGCCCGACGAGCCCCCGCCGCCGCCACCCGACCAGCCAAACCTGCCGCCGCCACCGACCACGGTCGTGACGCCGCCGCCAGTCGTGGTAACGCCGCAGCCAGCGCCCGCGCTGACGACGTCGAGCATCATTCCTCGGTTCCAGCCGACGGCACCGCCGTCGCCGCCCGCACCACCAGCACCGCCGGCACCGCCGCCGACGCCACGTGTCTCGCAGGCTGCTGGTCTCAAGGGTAACCCAGGGCAGTATTTCGGCGCGGACAATTATCCGCCGTCGGCTCAGCGTGAGGGTGCTCAGGGTCGCGTTTCCGCGAAGCTGACGATCGGTACGGATGGTCGCGTGACCGACTGTTCGGTGACGTCGTCCAGCGGCAACACGACGCTGGATGATGCGACCTGCCGGATCTCCAAGGCGAGGGTGCGTTTCACGCCTGCCAAGGACGAGAACGGCAATGCCGTAGGGTCGTCGTACCAGCTGAACATCAGGTGGGTCCTGCCTCAGGAATGATCCATCCTACGTCAACCGCACCAGATAAAATTCAGTCAGAGGACTAAGCGAACATGATCACCACCATTCTTGCAGCGGCAGCGCCCGCCGCAGCCGACGCCAACCCGTACGGCCTGCAAGCCGCACTTCGCGAAGGCGGCCTGATTTCGCAGACCGTGTTCGGCATTCTCGTGCTGATGTCGGTCGTGTCGTTCTACATCCTGTTCTCGAAGCTGTTCGAGCAGCAGAAGATCATCGGCCAGGGCAAGCGCGTCCGTCAGGCCTTCTGGTCGTCGAACAGCCTTCGCGAGGGTTCGGCCAAGCTCGAGAAGAACTCGGCCTACAAGCAGATCGTCGACGACGGTCTGGCCGCTCAGGATCAGCATTCGAAGCTGACCGATCCGGTCGAGGCGCATGACTGGCTGCACGGTTCGCTGGCTCGCTCGGAAGCCGCGATCAACTCGAAGCTCGGTGGCGGTCTCGCCTTCCTCGCAACGGTCGGTTCGGTTTCGCCGTTCATCGGTCTGTTCGGTACGGTTATCGGCATCTACCGCGCACTCGTGAAGATCGGTGCATCGGGTCAGGCATCGATCGACAAGGTCGCAGGGCCGGTCGGTGAAGCACTGATCATGACCGCCCTTGGTCTGGTCGTCGCGGTTCCTGCCGTGCTGTCGTACAACTGGCTGCAGCGCCGCAACAAGTCGATCGCAGAGGACCTGTCGGCCTTCTCGAACGACGTGCTCGGCTTCCTGGCTTCGAACGGCGCAGTGCGTCCGTCGATCGCAACGGCTGCCAAGCCGGTTTCGGCCAAGCCTGCCACGACGACCACGACTGCCGGCCAGACCGGTGGCGTACCGCGCGCCAACTAAGACGCGAAAGGCGGGGCTGCTGCCAGCAGCGGCCCCGCTTCATTGCCGCCGGCGGTTCCGGTGGCGATCAAATGGATAGGATAGTTCGCACATGGCGATGAGTGTTGGTGGCGATTCCACCGAGAGTTCGATATCGGACATCAATACGACGCCGCTGGTCGACGTCATGCTCGTGCTCCTGATCATCTTCCTGGTGACGACGACCGTCGCGGTTCAGGCTGTGCAGCTGAAGCTGCCGGATGTTCGTTTCGATCCGACGATGACCAAGCCTGAGAACGTCTCGCTGTCGGTAACGTCGGCTGGCGGACAGTGCCAGGTGTACTGGGGGCTTTCGCCGGTGACCCACGAGGAGCTGCTGCAGCGTGCCGTCGACAAGCTGAAGGCTGAGATCGCACGTCAGGGCGGTGTCAACGCGGCTGGTCTCGAATTGCCCGAGGCTCACATCCGCGGCGACGTGAATGCACCGTATCGCTGCATCGGCGCGACGATCTACACGATGCAGCAGGCTGGGTTCGCCCGCGTCGGCTTCATCTCCGAACCGCCTCCCGGCGGCACCACCGAACGTTGATGGCGAACGCTGATGCCGAACGCTGATGATCGCTCGGACGTATTTAGGAGTAGTATAAGATGGCAATGAGCGGCGGCAAAGAAGATGGCGCGCCGATGATGGAAATGAACATGACGCCGTTGATCGACGTCCTGCTCGTTCTCCTCATCATGTTCATCATCACGATCCCCATTCAGACGCATGCGGTGAAGGTCGACCTTCCGGTCAACAGCAAGAACCAGCCGCAGAACCCGGTCGATCCGCAGAAGAACAAGATCTCGATCGATCCCGCCGGTACGGTCGCATGGAACGGTTCGCCGGTCGACGAGGTGACGCTGCGCCAGTATCTGGACCAGTCCGCCGGCATGACGCCAGAGCCCGAACTCCACTTCCAGCCCGATCCCGAATCGAAGTATGAAGTGGTCGATCGCACGCTGGCCGTCATCAAGCGGTCCGCGATCACCAAGCTCGGCTTCATCGGCAACGAGCAGTATCGCAACGCCTTCTAGGTCCTGCTGCGTGCAGTATCGAACGTCCAAAGGGCGGTCCTCCGGGGCCGCCCTTTTTTTGTCGTGCGGTCGTCACCGGACGGCGGACGAACCGCAGCGGCGGAACGCGTCGTGGTGCATCGAAAGGAGATAATCCCCTCGCGGGAGCGAACTTGATCAATGTGCTTGTATGACAGTCATCGAAGTGACACACCGTTGTCATAAAAATGAAACCTTCCGATACGCGAAGGTCAGTGGAGATGGATGATGCGCAAGACCGTCCTGTTCGTTCTAGCAACCTTGGGTGCAGCCACGCCGGCGTTGGCGGACCAGTCCGCGTCGACGGATCGCACTGGGTACGTCGCGATAGCGGCGGGCGACCTGTCGACGGCGGAACAGCGCATCGTCGCCGAGCGGAGGATTTTCCCGCAGCGTCCCGAGCTCATGCTCAATCTCGCATCGGTCTATCACCGTACCGGTCGCGAGTCGGAGGCACGCGCGCTGTATGCGGCGGTGCTCGACCGCCCAGCGGTCGCGATGGACCTGCCATCGGGCGCAGTGGCGTCCTCGCACGATCTGGCCAGCCGTGCGTTGGCGCGGCAATCGCAGCAGATCGCGACTCGCTAACTACCTCCCAACGATCACCACTCGGTAATCGTTGGGGTGGGTCATTTGAAAGCCGGCTTGCTACCTTGTTCTTCCGCGAAGGCGGGAGCCCAGTCTGGGTCCCCGCCTTCGCGGGGAAACAAGCTAAACAGGTAGATCGGATCTGTGTCTGTCGGGCGGCGAGCTATCATCTGCTGTAAAGCATTACGCCATATGGACGTGCCGTCTTGGCAGCAGGTGAGCCGTCCGCTGTTGGGTTGCATACAGACGACGATTTGTCATTTTTTGTCCGCGGGTGCGCGCTTCCTAAGCGATCGTACCGTTGTCGATACCCGTAAACATCGTCGACCAACAAAAGCACGGCGCTACCCCGGCGAAGGCCGGGGCCCAATTGGGGACGCTGTCAATTGAACGGTGAGCGCCGTAACCGAGACATTGCTACTGAGGCCCAGGCCTCCGCTGGGGAGGTCGAGTGCGGGGGACGTGTGATCCGCTTGTTGCCTCGAGGTTCGCGGTAGCCGCCTGACTCAGTTCCGCCCAAGCCCAAGCCCAAGCCCAAGCCCAAGCCCAAGCCCAAGCCCAAGCCCAAGCCCAAGCCCAAGCCCAAGCCCAAGCCCAAGCCCAAGCCCAAGCCCAAGCCCAAGCCCAAGCCCAAGTCCAAGCCCAAGCCTAGCCCAAGCCCTAAAGCCGCGGCAGCGTCACCCCCCGCTGCCCCATATATTTCCCCGCCCGGTCCGCATAACTCACCTCGCAAGGCTCGTTCCCCTTGAGGAACAGGAACTGGCACGCACCCTCGTTCGCATAGATTTTGGCAGGCAGCGGTGTGGTGTTGGAGAATTCCAGCGTCACATGCCCCTCCCATTCCGGCTCCAGCGGCGTCACGTTGACGATGATCCCGCACCGCGCATAGGTCGATTTGCCCAGACAGATCACCAGCACATCGCGCGGCACGCGAAAATATTCGACGGTGCGGGCGAGCGCGAAGCTGTTGGGCGGGATGATGCAGACGTCGGTCTTGCGATCGACGAAGCTGTTTGCGGCAAAGTCCTTAGGGTCGACGATCGCGCTGTCGACGTTGGTGAAGATCTTGAACTCGTCGGCAACGCGCGCGTCGTAGCCGTAGGACGACAGCCCGTACGAGATGCAGCCGTCGCTGCGCTGCGCTTCGTGGAACGGTTCGATCATCGCATCGCCCAGCGCGCGCTCGCGGATCCAGCGGTCGGACATCACGGACATGGCAACTCCCTTTTCGCGAGCGGCTTTCGCCCGGATGCGGGCGGACGGCAAGAGGGACCCGCCGAATCACGTGTAGCCCCGACCACGACTCCTTCACGAAGCGTCTGCTTATGCGCGTAGGCTATTGATGCGGTCGAGCGGTGGCGTCACAATGTAGCGTCACGATCGCCGCGATCGAGACTGCGCCATCGGTGCTGGCCCGACGGCTAGAAGGGAAGCTGGCTTGAAGTTCATCGAGACCCCGTCACCTAATTTCGACGATCGTTCGCTGCCCATCACCATGATCGTGCTGCATTATACCGGGATGCAGGACGGCGCGTCGGCGATCGCCCGGTTGCGCGATCCCGAGGCGAAGGTGTCGTCGCATTACCTGGTGGAGGAGGACGGCACGGTCCTGCGCATGGTCGCGGAGGACAAGCGCGCCTGGCACGCGGGCAAGTCGCACTGGCGCGACGTCGACGACGTCAACTCGGCCAGCATCGGCATCGAGATCGTCAATCCCGGCCACGAGTTCGGCTATCGCCCGTTCCCGCCCGAGCAGATCGCATCGGTCGTGGCGCTGGTCGCCGAGATCAAGGATCGTCACGAGATCACGCGCGGCAACATCGTCGGCCATTCCGACATCGCCCCGGTGCGCAAGCGCGATCCGGGCGAGCTGTTTCCGTGGCACGAACTGGCGCGGCGCCGGCTGGCGCTGCCGCGGCCGACCAAGAATCTGATGGACCCGGGCTGGACCGAGGGCGGCTTCTGCCTCGCACTCGAACGCTTTGGCTACGACGTCGAAAACCGGATGGCGGCGACGATGGCGTTCCAGCGGCGATTTCGACCGGAACTGATCGACGGTGAGGTCGATGCGGAGTGCCGGTGCATCTTGCTGGCGTTGCTGTTGCCGAAACCAATGGGCGACGACTAATCCTCATCCTCCCCCGCAGGGGGAGGTGGCACCGAAGGTAACGGAGGGGGAGGACACGGAACAGAGGTTGTCCCTTTCCTCCCCCTCCGACTGGCAAGCGCCAGCCACCTCCCCCTGGCGGGGGAGGATTGGCGCCCCCGCTAAAAACGGTGGTGCATCGCCCGCACCCGCGCTAGGGCTCGCCTCGCCAGAGGGTCGGGCGGCCGCGGGTGTCTTTGGACACGCGAGGAAAGTCCGGGCTCCGCGAAACGACGGTGCCGGGTAACGCCCGGCGAGGGTGACCTCAGGGAAAGTGCCACAGAGAGCAGACGGCCAACCCTCGGCTTCGGTCGGGGCGGTCAGAGTGAAAGGGTGCGGTAAGAGCGCACCGCGCGCCTGGTAACAGGGGCGGCACGGCAAACCCCACCGGGAGCAAGATCGAATAGGGGTGGCACATGGGCTTCGTTTCAGCTCGTCACCCGGGTTGATTGCTTGAGGCGGCGGGCAACCGTCGTCCTAGAGGAATGGTCGCCTAACTTCCGTATCGAAGGATCGGAAATGGACAGAACCCGGCTTACAGACCCTCTGGCATCCTTTCCCGAACCATTGCAGACTGCGGCGGAACTACGCTTGGGGGAAAGTGATGCGTTTCGGCAATGTTGGTCTGTTCGGTGCGGGCATGACGGCGCTCGTCGCGGGGGCGGTTCAGGTGGTGGCTCAGGCTCCAGCGTCCACCACGGTACAACAGGATTTCGACGCAGCAGCCGCGCTCGATACGAAAGGTGACAAAACCGCGGCACTTGCCGCCTGGGAAAGGCTCGAGGCCCGTACCAAACCTGGGTCACGCAGCCGCGGCGTCGCACTTACCCGCAAGAGCGCGGCTTTGTTCAAGCTCGACCGCTCCGACGATGCGGTAATCGCCGCACGCGCCGGACTTGCCCTGCTGCCGGCTAGCGATCCCACGCTCGCAGAGGACCGCTGGCGCGCCTATTACAATCTTGGCATCATTGCGGAGGACGCGCTCGACTATGCCGGCGCAAGCGATTCCTATGCGAGCGCCGAGACGGCTGCGGATACGCCTGCCCTGAAGGCCGCCTCGATCCTGGCGCTGGCCAACACGAAGACGTTCACTGACCCCGCTGCTGCGGATGCCGCGCTCGCTCGTGCCGATGCGCTGCTGAAGCCGCTCAAGGCCGATGGCAAGCTGAAGGCGCTGGTCGCGCGCCGCCACGCCATTCTGCTGCTCAATCGCGGCGCCTATGATCCGGCACGCGTTTACGCGATCGACGCGGTCAAGCAACTCGGTGGCCTGACCTCGCAGACCGACGTGAACGATGTCTCCGCCCGTTCCGATGCAGCGATCGCGTCGCTCCTGGCAGGGAAACCGGACGAGGCGCGACGCTATATGGCGATGACCGGGGCGGGACGGTTGACCAAGGGCGAGTTCGATCCGGCGGTGCAGATGGACGTGCCGCCGTGTGGCGGCGAGGCGGATCTACGGCCGGCGGACATGGCGGTGGTCGAATTCACGATCGGCGACGACGGCGTGGTGAGAAACGTCGCGCCGATCTACGCAGCGGGCGGTGGTGCGGTCGCGCTGGAGTTTGCTCGGGCGGTCCGCGACTGGTCGTGGACGCCCGAACAGGTCAAGGCGCTGCCCGCGTTCTTCCGCTACAACGTCCGGGTCGAGATGCGGTGTTCGACGTTGTTCGAACGCCCGTCGATCACCAAGTTCCTCGATTCCGACATGGCGACTTGGCTCGAGTCGAAGGGTCTCTCGCTGCCGAGCGAGGAGCGCGGCGCAGACGCAGTTTCGGTCGTGCGCCAGCGTGCCGCGCTGGCCGCGGCGGAGGCGAAGTCCGGACCCACATCGATCGCCGCGCTGCCCCCGCTCTATCAACTCGTGAACAACGCGGTCGTCGGACGCGAGGAGAGCAACGTCCTCGCGCGGCGGGCGCTTGCGATCGCCGAGGCGCAGGGCGCGCCGCCGACGGCTCGGCTGTCGCTGGACATAAGCGTCCGTGAGACCGGCAGCACGGACAGTTGGAAGGATGGCACCTACGCGCGCGCGGTCACGCCGCTGCTGTCGATGCCGGTCTACGCGAACGATCCGAAGGCGCGGTCGGCAATCCTGTTGCTGATGGCGGAGCGGACCAGTTCGCGCACGCGCCGCGGGGTGTTGTTGCAGCAGGTCGCGGACGACAAGGCGCTCGCCGCGAATGATCCGTTGCGCGTCGGAGCGCTGATTCGTCTCGCCTCGCTACAGCAGCAGGCGGGCGACACCGCCACCGCGCGTGCGACGTTCGATCGGTCGGGACTGGCGGCGAACCAGTGCGCGATCCTGGATGCGCCGCCACGGTTCCTGTCAGCGGGCGGGACGTTCCCCAATGAAGCGATGGCGTGGGGCTTCGAGGGGTGGACCAAAACGCAGTTCGATGTCGGCGCCGACGGTCGGGTAATACATCAGCGCGCCGTGCTGAGCTATCCGCCGTTCGTGTTTACCAAGGCGGGTACCGAAACGATGGCCGGCGCACGGTACAGCAAGACGTTTCGCCCAGATGGCGGCCTCGGCTGCGGCGGCCTGTCGCAACAGGTCCGGTTCAAGCTACCGGGGTAGGGGCGGATCGGCAGCGTCGGGTTGCCGTTCTTGTTCTCTCGCGAAGGCGGGAGCCCAGGCTGGTTCCCCACCCTCGCGGGGAACCAAGCGAAGGCAGGTGGCGCTCGCCTAAACCAGCACCTTGTCCGGCCGACCGACCTCTTCGAGCACGGTCGTCGAATCAATCTCCATCATCGGTTTGATCAGCCCGTCGCGGATGTCGTAGACCCAGCCGTGGAGCAGCACTTCCTGGCCGCGCGCAAACGCACCCTGGATCGTCTTGGTGCGCGCGAGCCTGACGAGCTGGTCCCGGACGTTGACCTCCACCAGCCGGTTGACCTTCTGCTCGCGGTCGGGCTGCGCGTCGATCTCGTCGGCATGGTCGTGCAGCACGCAGCGCGCGGTCTTCAGCCAGTCGTCGACGGGGCCGGTGGTGCCGCCGTCCAGCGTCGCGCGGATCCCGCCGCACGCATAATGACCGCAGATGATGATGTGCCGCACGCCGAGCACGTCGATCGCATATTGCAGCACCGACATCAGGTTCATATCGTCGTCGTTGACGAGGTTGGCGATGTTGCGGTGGATGAACATGTTGCCGGGCGGCGTCATGGTCATCTGCTCGGGGCCGACGCGGCTGTCCGAACAGCCGATCCACAGGAACTCCGGGTTCTGGCCGACCAGCTGGCGCTGGAAGAAGTCGGCGCTCTCCTCGATGATCTCGGCCGCCCACGCCTTGTTGGCGAGCAGGAGCTGCTTGTACTGCCTCATGCGAAACGGACCTCGGTCTGGGGGGCGTTGATAAGCTTGACCGTACGCAGCGCGAGATCGCCGCGGATGAGCACGGTGATGCCGCGATAAGCGGCGCCCTTGATGAACGCGTTGATGATGTCGACGTTATCGAGATCGACATAGCTGGTCGACGACAGGTCGATTAGCAGGTTCGCATTGTCGGGCACCTTGGCGAGCGACTTCTGCAACTCGTATTTGTGGATGAAGTACAGGTTGCGACGGGCGCGGACGAGGCAGTCCTCGTCGTCGCAGGCAAAGGTGATCGCGGTACGGAAGTTGCGTGCGACGACGAACACGAAGCCGACCGCGAGGCCGATGACGATGCCTTCGAGCAAGTCGGTGAACAGGATCGCAGCCACCGTGACGACGAACGGAATGAACTGCGTCCAACCCTGCTTGAAGCGTTCGGTGTAGAGCTTGGGCTTGGTCAATTTATAGCCGGTCGCGATCAGCACCGCGGCGAGCGCCGACAGCGGGATCAGGTTCAGCACCGCCGGGATCAGCGCCACGCTGACCAGCAGCCAGAAGCCGTGCAGGATCGTCGACAGCTTGCTCTCGGCCTTGGCATCGACGTTGGCGGACGAACGCACGATCACCGAGGTTACGGGCAGGCCACCGATCAGGCCCGACAGGATGTTACCGCCGCCCTGCGCCATCAGCTCCCAGTTCTTGTCGGTCGAGCGGCGGCGCGGATCGATCTCGTCGACCGCCTTGACGCTCAGCAGCGATTCGAGGCTGGCGACGATCGCGAGCGTCACGGCGCTGCTCCAGACGATGCCCATCGTGATCCCGGAGAAGTCGGGGAAGGTGAACAGCGACGGAAATTGCGACAGGGTCTGCGTGATCGGCACCTGAACGAGATGCGTCGCCTGGAGCTGCCAATCGGGCTTCACGGCACCAAGCAGCATGTTGCCGAAAATACCGATCAACACGACCACCAGCGGGCCGGGGACGAAGCGCAGCGGGCCGTCCTTCGGCTTGGCGCCATCCCACCAGAACAGGAAGGCTAGGCTGACCGACGCGATCAGGATCGCACCTGGCGTCACCGCGGCGCTGAGGCTGTCGAGGATTCGCGAGAAGGTATTGATGCCGTTCGCGGTGGTGAATTCGAAGATGCCCTCGGCCTCGCGGTCGAAACCGACGGCATGCGGGATCTGCTTGAGGATCAGGATCAGGCCGATCGCCGCGAGCATGCCGGTGATGACCGACGACGGCACGAACTCGCTGAGGATACCCGCGCGGGTCAGCGAGAAACAGATCTGCAGAACGCCCGCGAGAACGACCGCCATCAGGAACATCTGGTAGCTCGGCATGCTCTCGATCGCAGTGAGCACGATCACGGTCAGGCCCGCGGCAGGGCCGCTGACCGACAGCGGCGACTTCGAGAACAGGCCGACCGCGATACCGCCGACGATCCCCGAGATGATGCCGGCGAACAGCGGCGCACCCGACGCGAGCGCGACGCCGAGACAGAGGGGCAGCGCGACGAGCGCGACGACGATGGAGGCGGGAAGATCCGCGCGCCATGTGGTAAGCTTTGGAATGAGAGTCGGCACCAGGGCTCCTGTCCATAAGGTGTCGGCCGGGATACGTCCGCACCGGACGCATCTATCCATGCCACATGACAAATAGTTCATGTTTAGTAATCGATGAACGGTGTCTGACTCAAGGCGGAATGTTGCGGCGCGGAAGATTGTCGGATCGGGCAAGTTTACGTCGCGATCGCTGCGTGCGGTTGCGTTGTCCGTGGGGACGCCTATCTCGGACCGCTATGGCTCGAAGCACGACACGATCTTCAGACTGGGGTTTTCCGCGCTGGCGCGAGTATGGCGCGAGCACCGAGGCGGTGACCGTCCGGCTGTGCGATCGGCATGGCTGCAACGAGCCCGGCAACTGCCCGGCGCCGAAATCGCCGAACAGCCCCGACCGCTGGTATTTCTGCATGAACCACGCCGGCGAATATAATCGCGGCTGGAATTATTTCGAAGGCCTGAGCGCGGAGGAAGCGGCCGAGCGCGAGGCGGCGGAAACGCGCACCGCGGACGGGTACGCCGATCCCAAGCATTATGCGTGGGCCGGCTCAGGCGACGGCAGCCGCTCGCGTGACGAGATGCGCGCGCTGGAGGTGCTGGACCTTGAGCCCGACGCGACGTTCGAGGACGTCCGCGCGGCATGGCGGCGGATGGCGAAGGCGAATCATCCGGATGTGCGCCCGAACGACAAGGACGCGGCGAAGCGGTTCCAGGGCGTGCAGGCAGCGTACGAGGTTCTGAAGGTGGCCGAAGACCAGCGGACCTGGAAACCGGCGTGATCCGGGTCCTCGCCAGTCGCTGGCAAGGCAGCGTTCTGGTCTGCGGCAAGTGTTCGAAGAAGCTCGATGGTGGGTTTGGCGCAAAGGGCCGGACACCGCTGGTGAAGTTGCTGCGTCAGGCACTCGGCTTGAAGAAGGGCCGCAAGGCGGATCGCGGGGTGGTCGAGGTTAAGTGCCTCGGGGTCTGCCCGAAGAACGCGGTGGTGATGGTCGACGGCGCTCGGCCGGATCGGTGGATGCTCGTCCCGGCTGGTGCGGACGTGACCGAGGTCGTTGCGAACCTCACCGAATACGCAGCAATCTGACGATCCTCCCCCGCCAGGGGGAGGTGGCTGGCCCTTGCCAGACGGAGGGGGAGGAAGGGGTAACCTCCGTTGCGTGTTCCTCCCCCTCCTTCACCTTCGGCGACACCTCCCCCTGGCGGGGGAGGATCGAAAGGTTCAGCCGGCGTACCGCTCCGCCGTCTCGCGAATCAAAGCGATCATATTCGGAATCCCCTGCGTCCGGTTCGAGCTCAGCTGCTTGCTCAGGTCGAACGGCGCCAGTTCCGCCTTGATATCTGTCGCGACGATCGCACCCGGCGCCTGATCCTGCACCGTCAGCAACACCAGCGCGATGATCCCCTTGGTGATCGCCGCATTCGAATCCGCGAGAAAGTGGAGCCGGCCATCGTCGGTCGTAGTCGGATAGACCCAGACCGAGGCCGAACACCCGCGCACCAAAGTCGCGTCGGTCTTCAGCGCATCCGGCATCGGTTCAAGCTCTTTGCCAAGGTCGATCAGCAGTCGATAACGATCGTCGGGTTCGAGGAAGTCGTATTCCTCGCGAATGTCGGTGAGAGTGGCCATGCCGTGGGCGGTAGCGGGTCGGCCTTAGCGCTTCAACACCATGTTCCCCCGCGAAGGCGGGGGCCCAGTCTGGACCCCCGCCTTCGCGGGGGAACATGCTTGCGGGGCGAGACTTAAAGATCCACCCCGGCAGCGATCGCCTCCAGCTTCTTGATCCGCTCCTTCAAGTCCGCGATCTCGATCCGCGACCCGGTCGACACCGCGACCGGCATGCGGCCGTCCTGCATGTGATCCAGCTCCATCCGCCGCAGCGAGAGCCATCCGCGCCATCCGGCCAATCCACCGGCGACGATCATTGCCAACCCTGCAAGGCTCGCCAGCGCCAGGGTGATATAGACGTTCGGTTCGATCATGTCCGCCTCCTAGCGGTCGCGGAGCCGTTCGATCTCTCGGTCGAGATCGACGCTCTTGTGGTTGTCGGTGATCACGCGCTCCAGAACCTGGATACGCTCCTTCATCTGCTGCACCTCGTCGCGCAGCCGCAGCGTATCGATGCTGTCGGCCGGCTTGGCCGGGGCGTCGCCCATCGCGCGGTAGCGCGCGGTCAGCACCTTGGCGGCCATCACGATCAGCACGATGCAGACGACCATCGAAAAGGGGTTCATCGTGTTTCTCCTTCAACGAGGCTCGGGTGGCGGGCCGTCAGCGCGATCGGTGGGGATGCGGGTGACAGTACCGCCTGGGATGGGGTTGGTTCGACCCGGAGCCGTTCAATCTCGTCGGCGACGCCGGTGCCGCGATCGGTGGCGATCCGTTCCAGCACGCGGACGCGCTGTTCGAGACGTTCGGTGTGGGCTGCATATTGCGCCGCCTTCTCCGCGGTCTGCGCGTTCAGCGCGGTGGCCATCGTCTCCTTGTGTCGCAACCAGCTCTTGAACATCTCGCTGCCGATCCCGAGCGTGACGGGAGCGCCGACGCAGACGATCGCGAGCATGAAAACCGTAAATCCGTCCATGATCGATGTCCTCAGCGATCGCGGAGTGCTTCGATCTCGCGAGCGGTACGCTCGGCGGGATCGGTGGCGATGCGCTCGAGGACCGCGATCCGTTCCTCGAGGCGGGAGACCTGCCCGGTCAGGCGCTCGTTCTCGTTGCTGAGCAGCAATACCTGGCGCTCACCGTCGACATCGCCGTCCCGCCCGCGCCTGCGGCGGCGCGCTTCTGGCTCGAAGCCATGCTTTGCGCGGACCCAGTTGTTCGCAACCCAGGCAACCGGTCCTATTGAAATTGCCACGACCGGTATGATCAAACCCCAATCCATTGCAGTATCCCTTCAGTTCGGCTGGAGGCGAAGCGCCTCGATTTCGCGGGCGGTGCGCTCGGCGGGATCGGTGGTGATCCGCTCGAGGACCTGGATCCGCTCCTGCAGGCGGTCGATCTGGCCGGTGCGGCGCATATTCTCGCTGTCGAGCAGCGCGATGCTGCGTTCCGCATCCCGGTTCGCGGCCTTGACCGCGATCCGCGCCTTGCGGCGACCAAATGCCTGGATCGTCAGCGTTGCCAGCGTGCCGAGTATGATACCCAGTATCAGTGCTGCTTCTGGTGGCATGGTATTTCCCCCTTTTCGATCGACGCCGCGTCTCAGCGCAGGCTGTCGATCTCTGCCGCGAGGCTGTTGCTTGAGCGGCTGGTATAGTGCGTCTCGATGTCGGCGAGGCGGCGGTCGATGTCGCGGAACTTGCTGCGGACCTCGGCAGTCGACCGCTTCGGGTTCGATCGGACGCCCTGCCAGAACTTCGCGTCGTCGGGCGTCTCGTACAGGCCGATAGGCTTGGCATGGCCCATCCAGGCGACCATCCAATAGGCCAGCAGCGTCCAGGGAAAGCCCCCGGCAAGCGTCAGGACGACCATGCCGACACGGACGAAGAGCGCGTCGACGCCGGTATAGTCGGCGATCCCGGCGCAGACGCCCTTCCACTTGGCGTTCTGCTTATCGAGGTAAAACTGGGTGCGGCTGCCGGACATTTCAGTTCCTCCGATCCGAGTTGCGATCAATGGTGCGGTCGGACTGATGGTCCGACAGATACGGCGATTGCGTCGTGCCGAGGCCCGGCTTCCAGTCGGGATTGTCGGCGGCGATGATCCGTTCGACGGTCATCACGCGGTCCTCAAGGCGGCGGGCGAGCGCCTGCATCTCGTCGAGCAGGCGTTCGTCCTCCTCGGTGATCCGCGGCGCCTGCTTCCACTTGGTAATGTAGTGCAGGATCACCCACGGCAGCCCGATGAAGAGGACAGCGCAAACCAGAACGGCAGTGATATTCATCTCAATCGTCCTTCTTCATGCGCGCCTTGAGCGCGGCGAGCTGGGCGTTGACCTTGTCGTCGCTGCGCAGCTCGGCGATTTCCTCTTCGAGCGTCTTGACGACCCCGAGCCCCATCGCATCCGCGCGGCCCTCGGCCTCGTCGACGCGGCGGTCGAGGATGTCGAAGCGGCTGAACGCCTCGTGCGTCTTCGGGCCGTTGTACATTTCCCGAAGTCGCGTCCGGTTGTTCGCGCTCTCCAGCCGGGTCTGCACCGCGTTCTGCTTGGTGCGTGCCTCGCGGAGCTTGGTCTGGAGTTTGGCGATGTCCTCTTCCGACGCCCGAAGTGCGTCGTCGAGCACGCCAACCTCGGCCTTCAACTGCTCGGCCATGTCGAACGCTTTCTGGCGCTCGACCAAGGCAGCCTTAGCGAGGTCCTCGCGGTCCTTGCTCAGCGCCAGCTCGGCCTTCTCGGTCCAGTTGTCCTGGAGCTGCTCCAGCTTCGAGATATGGCGGCGCATCTCCTTCTGGTCGGCGATGGTGCGCGCAGCGGAGGCGCGAACCTCGACCAGCGTTTCCTCCATCTCGAGGATGATCATGCGGATCATCTTCGACGGGTCTTCGGCCTTCTCGATGAGATCGGCGAAGTTGGCGGCGACGATGTCGCGGGTGCGGGAAAAGATGCCCATGTAAATCCTACTCCAGGGGTCGGCCCGAGGCTCTTGGCGAGCCGTCGGGGTCTTATGCCACGATTGCGGTGGTTGCCGCGATAGGCGTCATGTTGGTTGCGGTCGCAGGTCCTACCGCGCCGATGACGCAGGTTGCGCTGGCGACGATGGTGCAGAGGGCGGCGACGACGGTGCGGGCGATGGTGGTGTTGAACATGGTGGGTCCCCTTTGAGGATGGTCGTTTCCGCTATTCGGCGGGTTGCCTGAAGCATTGCATCTGTCGTGCCAGTTTCGAAAATGGCGGAATTGCAGGGGTTTGCGCGATTTCGACTATCGGGCTGGCACCGCAAGCTTGCCAAGAGTTGGGAATTCGCGCCACATCTTCGCCATGGAGCGAACAACCCAGGTCATCGGCGAGTCCGGCACGTTCATGGCGGCGCTCGAACGCGCATCGCGGGCGGCGGCGCTTGACCGTCCGGTACTGGTGATCGGCGAGCGTGGCACGGGCAAGGAACTGGTCGCCGAACGCCTTCACCGCTTGTCGCCGCGGTGGGATCAGCCGTTGGTCATCATGAATTGCGCGGCGTTGCCCGAGACGCTGATCGAGGCGGAACTGTTTGGGCATGAGGCGGGCGCGTTCACCGGCGCGACCAAGGCGCGGGTAGGGCGGTTCGAGGAGGCGGATGGGGGGACGCTGTTCCTCGACGAACTCGGCACGTTATCGATGGCGGCGCAGGACCGGCTGTTGCGCGCGGTCGAATATGGCGAGATCACGCGGATCGGCTCGTCGCGACCCATGCGTGTCGACGTGCGGATCGTGGCCGCGACCAACGAGCATCTCCCCGACAAGGTCGATCGCCACGAGTTCCGCGCCGATCTGCTCGACCGGTTGTCGTTCGAGGTCGTCACCTTACCGCCTCTGCGCGCGCGCACCGGCGACGTGGTGGTGCTGGCAGAGTATTTTGGGCGGCGCATGGCATCGGAACTGGGGCGCGAACGCTGGGAAGGCTTCGGCCCGGCGGCGATGGACGCGCTGATAGCCTATCGCTGGCCGGGGAACGTCCGCGAACTCCGCAACGTCGTCGAGCGCGCGGTATATCGTTGGGAGCAGGCCGGGCCGATCGACGCGATCGAGATCGACCCGTTCCAGTCGCCGCATAGGCCGGGGGCTTCGACTGCGCCTAAACCTATGGTTGCGGCTCCGCGCGCGACCGAACCGGACGAAGGCGAGGACCCGGTCGTCGCGTGCGAAGAAGGCCCCTCGGACTTCAAGTCCCGCGTATCCCGCTTCGAGCGCGACCTGCTCTCGCGCGCCCTCTCGGAACACCGCTTCAACCAACGCGCCACCGCCGAGGCACTCGGCCTGAGCTACGACCAACTCCGCCACGCCCTGAAACGCCACGACCTGCTTAACGCAGGAAGCTGAGGAGCGTCCTAAAAGCTATTCCTCCCCCGCAAGGGGGAGGTGGCGCCGAAGGTGACGGAGGGGGAGGCATGCGAAACCTCTGCTCCGTGTCCTCCCCCTCCGTCTGGCAAGTGCCAGCCACCTCCCCCTGGCGGGGGAGGATCACAATCCGTCACCCGCTCTTCCCCACCAACCCCACCAGCTTCTTCAACTTCGGCGCGACCACAGGCACGGTCAGCATCGTGCTCGCCAGCGCCATCAGCAGCAGCGCCGTGAACGTCTCATTCGTAATGATCTTCTTATCCAGCAGGATGTTGACGAAGATAATCATGATCAGCGCCTTGGTCTGGAGCAGCCAGCCGATCGCCGACGCCTCTCCCGGCCGCCACTTCAGGATCCGCCCGGCCGCGTGGACCCCCGCCAGCTTGCCGCCGACCGACGCGACCAGCAGCAACGCCGCGGCGCCGAACACCGCATAGCCGCCGACCGCCCACTGCGTCTTCAACCCGGTCGACAAGAAGAACACCGGCATCACCGCAAGGAGCACGAAATGGCGGAACTGGTCCATCTTGGCGATCGTGAACCACTTCGAATCGAGCACCGCGCCCGACAGGAACGCGCCGACCATGAAGTGCAGCCCCGCCCAGTCCGCCGCGAACCCGCAGCCCGCGAGCCAGATCAGGCTGACATACCAGCGATCGCGCTCCTCAATCCGCGCCATCAGTTTGCGCACGATCAGCGTTGCCACTGCGAACCCGACCAGGAAGCCACCCTGCCGCCCGACCCGCTCCCAATCGAGCAGGATCAGCGCCAGCACGCCCCAGATCGCGATGTCGTCGAGGCTGGCATAGCGCAGGATCCGCTGCCCGATCGGCTCGCGCAGCACGTCGAGCTTTTCCAGGAACAGCACCAGGATCGGCAGCGCCGTAACTGCGCATGCCATGCCGATGCCGAGCACGACCTGCCACGTCGCACCGTCCGGCCCACGCCAGCCTGGGTAGCGCAACATCAGCACCGCTGCGATGCTGCCGGTAATGAGCGGCACCGCGAGCGCGAGGCCCGCCGTTACGCCAGTCTCGCCGCGCCGTTTCCAGGCCTCGCCGAGATCGAGTTCGATACCGGCGACCCACACGAACATCATCACCGCCCACCACGCGATGCCGTTCAGCGAGCCCAAGGTCGCGGGTGTGAAGACCGTCGCGTAATAGTCGGGATACGCCGCCCCCAGCACGCCCGGTCCGAGCAGGATCCCGCCAAAGATCTGCACCACCACCAGCGGCGCCCAGTAATCGGTCCGCCCGAGCCGCCACACCAGATACGGCACGGTGAAGATGATGAGTATCGCGAGGAGGAAAACCTCCGTCGGCGTCATGGCGTGCATCTGGATCCCCCGCGCCGGTCGGTTCCCCCCGCCGGCTTTGTTACGGTAGCGGTATTATGCGGTCGACGCAGGCACGGCAATATGCGGACGCCGGGATCGACCCAGCCCGGTTCATTCTTTCCAGTGGTTCATAACGGGACAGGCGTCGTCAAAGCGCGGCGGACGGACTGGTCGAAGCGCGACGTTCCGTGCGATCACGCAGCCCATATCGTCGGCGGGCCACCGCCGCGAAACGAAGAGGATCTCGGATGAAACGATCGTTGCACGCCCTCGCGCTGTTCGCCGCTCCCGCGTTCGCGCAAAGCTCGGCGCCGTTCACGATCAACGGGCAGGGGTTCGCGACGTTGCAGGAGGCGGTCTCGTCGATCCGGCTCGGCACCGCGACGATCCTGATCGCGCCCGGCACCTACCGGCAATGCGCGGTCCAGGCCGGCGGCCACATCACCTTCAAGGCGGTCAAACCCGGCACCGCGATCTTCGAAAAAGTGGCGTGCGAGGACAAGGCGGCGCTGGTCCTGCGCGGGCAGGGCTCGGTCGTTGACGGTCTCGTCTTCCGCGGGTACCGCGTGTCGGACGGCAACGGCGCGGGCATCCGCACCGAGATGGGCGACCTGACCGTCACCAACGCGATGTTCCTCGACAGCCAGGAGGGCATCCTCGGCGGCGAGCCGATCGGTCAGAAGATCCTGATCGACCATTCCACCTTCGCTGGGCTCGGCCAGTGCGACGAATCGCCGGGCTGTTCGCATGCGGTCTACCTCGCCAACAAGGGCAGCGTGACGATCACCAACTCGCGGTTCGAGCGCGGGACGGGCGGGCATTACGTCAAGCTCCGCGTGCCGACCGTGTCGATCACCGACAACAGCTTCGACGATACCGCGGGGAAGAAGACCAACTACATGATCGACCTCCCCGAAGGCGCGACCGGCCTGATCGCGCGCAACACCTTCGTGCAGGGGCGCAACAAGGAGAACCACACCGGTCTGATTGTGGTTGCGGCAGAGGCGAAGACGTACCGCTCGACCGGGTTGCGGGTCGAGGGGAACGACGCGAGACTGTCGCCGGGGGACGGCAGCAGCCCAGCGTTCCTCGCGGACTATAGCCACGACAAGCTCGCGCTGGGGGCGAACCGGCTGGGCACCGGGTTACGGGCGTTCGAGACGCGGTAGCACGCTGGTCGAAGCGAGCGTTCGAGACGGCATTTCCCTAAAAGCTTGTTCTCCCGCGAAGGCGGGAGCCCAGACTGGACTCCCGCCTTCGCGGGAGAACATGTTTTCAGCAAGCGAGCCTAATTAGCGCACGTGCTCGCAGCCCCCGGATCGAGATCCAGACACCGCCCGTCAAGCCCACTCACCGGCAACCCGATCGTCGCCGCCAAGGTCGGCACGATATCCACCGTTTCCACCGACAGCGGCTGCTCGAACGCGGTCATCCCCTTGCGCCAGAACAGGATCGGCACGCGGCGATCGTAATCCCACGGCGACCCGTGCGTCTCCACATACCCTCCTGCCGGCGACACGATCGTCGTCACGCGCGGCTTGAGCAGCACCACCATCTGCCCCGACCGCTCCGGATAGAACGACGCCCGCGCCCGCTCGATCAGCGTCCAGGTCTCGGGCGGTGACTTCGCCATCGGCGTCGCCATGATCTCCGCTGCCGAGTAGGCGCCCGCGATCTGCGGCATCGCGCGATACCGGCGCAGTGCCTCGGCCAGCACCTTCGCCTGCGTCTTCGCCGGCAGCGTGTCGTCGATATAAACGTCGCCCTCCGTCCCGAGCAGCACGCTCCCCGGCAGCCCCATGTCCTTGGCGATCGCAGTCCCGACCTGCTTGGCGAGCACGTTCTCGTCCATGTGCGCCTCCATCGGCATCGCACGCTGCTGCTGGCGCTCGGTCGCGTCATGCGCGCCGTGATCCGCGGTCAGCACGACCTCGTAGTCGACCCCGGTCTCGTCCATCACTGCGAAGAAATCGCCGAGCGTCTTGTCGAGCTGCGCCATCTGGATGCACATCTCCGAGCCCTGCGTCCCGTAGGTATGCCCGATGTAATCGGTCGCCGACGCGCCGATATCGATGATGTCGGTCTGCGGACCTTTGCCGAGCTTCATGCCCTGCACCAGCGCCGCCGCCATCGCGAACACCGCTGCGTCCGAAGCCGGCGACACGCGGAAGCCCTTCGCGTCGCCCGCATCGCGCTCGAATCGACCCTGGCCATACGTCTTGCCCGCGATCACGATCGGATGGTTCACGCCCGCGCAATAACCGGGCAGCGGCAGCGCCGCCTGCGGCTTGGCGATCAGCGCGGCGACCGCGTCGCGCGTCCGCTGCACTGCCGGCGGCACCGCGCGCGCCGCGTACGAAACGTACGTCTTGCCGTCCCACCACCAAAGCTCGTCGACCTTGTGGCCGCCCATCATCACCGCCGCGCGATCCTTCCCCGCGACCGAGACCGAGCGCGTCCGTGGATCGCGCGCCTTCATCATCTCGCCGAGCGTCGGGACCTTCAGGTGCATGTCCGACACGGTATAGCTGTCGTGCGTGCTGCCGGTGACGCGCTCGTCCTCCGAGCAGTAGACGACCTTGTCGGGCCGTCCGGCGCGTTGGTCGATCCAGTTGTTGGCGATGATCCCGGTATGCGCGGGCCGCATGCCGGTCAGGATCGTCGAGTGGCCCGGGCACGTCTCGGTCGCGGCATGGCTCTGATACCCGCTAGGGAACACCGCGCCGTTCAGCAGTCGGGTGAAGCCGCCGGTATAATGGTTGCGATATTGCTGGAACAGGTCGGCGGCGAACTGGTCGACCGAGATCGCGACGATCAGTTTCGGTGGAGTCGTGGGGGTCGCCGCGGGGGGCGCCGCCGTCTGGGCAGAGACCGAAACGGCCGAGGTCAGCAGGAGCGCGGCGATAAATGCTTTCACGAACAGTCCTTTAGCCAGCAACGTCCCTCGAGCGAGGCCGTCGCTTTGAAGTGCAATACGACAAGGTCACCGCTATGGCTTTGCGCGATGAACGAAACAAGGATGGCCATGCGCGGATTACGTTGCGTCCTCATGACGGTCTTGCTGGCTGTCTGCGGGCTGGCGAGTGCGCCCGCGCTTGCGGAATCGCTGAACGGCTCCAGCCAGCATCTAATGATGAAGCTGGTCGCCGAAAGCGATCACCCCAAAGCCGGCGCGCCGCTGACGATCGCGCTCGCGACGACGCCCGAAACCGGCTGGCACGGCTATTGGCGCAACCCGGGCGATGCGGGCTTTCCGGCGACGTTCGACTGGACCTTGCCGACGGGCGCGAAGGCGGGTGAGCCCGAATGGCCGGTGCCGACGACGCTGCTGATCGCTGGCCTGATGAACTATGTCTACGAGGCGCCCTATGCGCCGCTCGTGACGATCCAGGTTCCGGCAGGGCTGGCGCCGGGGACCAAATTCCCGATCCGCCTGAAGACGAGCTATCTCGTCTGCTCGGCGACGATCTGCGTGCCCGAGGAAAAGGCGCTGTCGCTCGACCTCACGATCGGCGACGGCGCGCCATCGCAGGCCGCCGCGTTCGCCGGCTGGCGTCAGGCGATCCCCAAGCCGCTCGATGCCGGCGCGACCTATGCGGCGAGCAACGGGACGATGCGGATCGCGGTGCCGTTCCCGGCAAGCGCGAAGATCGACAAGGCGTATTTCTTCCCGATCACCACCGGCGCGATCGAGAACGGCGCGGCGCAGACGGTCACGCGCGACGGCGACCGTCTGACGATAACGACGAAGGTCGCGGCGAACGCGAAAACCGGTGGCCCGATCGAGGGCGTTCTGCGTCTCGGCGACGGGCAGGGGCTAGGCGTCAAGGCGACGCCCGGCACGGTGGCCGAAGCGGCCGGCGGCGACGCGACCAGCACCAGCGGCGAAAGCCTCTGGCTGACCGCGCTGATCGCATTCGCCGGCGCGGTGCTCGGCGGCCTGATCCTCAACATCATGCCGTGCGTATTCCCGATCCTCAGCCTCAAGGCACTCAGCCTCGCCCGCGGCGGCGCGAGCGAGAAGGACGCGCGCGGCGAGGCCTTGGCCTACACCGCGGGTGTCGTTCTGGTGTGCCTCGGCCTCGGTGGCGCGATCCTGGCCTTGCGCGCAGGCGGTTCCGCGGTCGGCTGGGCGTTCCAGTTGCAGCATCCCGGCGCGATCGTCGCGCTGCTCTTGCTGAGCACCGCGATCGCGTTCAACCTCGCCGGGCTGTTCGAGGTCCCGACCCCGCGTTTTGCCGGCGAGAGTGGCGCGAGCGGCGCGTTCGCGACCGGTGCGCTGGCGGCGTTCATCGCGACGCCGTGCACCGGGCCGTTCATGGGTGCGGCGCTCGGCGCGGCGCTGGTGCTGCCGTGGCCGGCGGCGCTCGCCGTGTTCGGCGGGCTCGGGATCGGACTGTCGCTGCCGTTCCTCGCGATCGGGTTTATCCCTGCGTGGCGGCGCTGGTTGCCGAAGCCCGGGGCATGGATGGAGACGTTCCGCCACATCCTGTCGGTGCCGATGTTCCTGACCGCGATCGCGCTCGGCTGGGTGCTCGGGCGTCAGGCCGGCGTGGACACGCTCACGCTCGCGCTGGTCGCGGTGCTGGCAGTCGGCGCAGTGCTGTGGATCGGCGGCTCGCGCCAGCGCAAGGGCAAGTCGTTCGGCATCGTCGCGCAGGTCCTCTTGCTCGTCGTGTTCGTCGGCAGCGCGGTGCTAATCTCGCGCGCGCCGGCGGTGGCCGCCAAGACTGCGACCGCAGGCGACGAAGCGTTCACCGAGGCCAAGCTCGCGTCGCTGCGTGCCGAGAATCGCCCGGTGTTCGTCTACTTCACCGCCGACTGGTGCCTGACATGCAAGGTCAACGAGAAGGCGGCGATCGACACCACCGGCGTCCGCGACGCCTTCGCCAAGCACAAGGTGGCAGCCTTGATCGGCGACTGGACCGACGGCGACCCGGCAATGGGCCGCTTCATCCAGGCCCACAACCGCGCCGGCGTGCCGCTGTATCTGTACTACGCACCAGGCGCAGCCGAACCGACAGTCCTCCCGCAGGTTCTCACGCCGGGCCTGCTCGAAGGGTTGGGAGCTTAACCCACGATCCTCCCCCGCCAGGGGGAGGTGGCTGGCACTTGCCAGACGGAGGGGGAGGAAAGCGAAACCGCTGGTCCGTGTCCTCCCCCTCCGTCACCTGCGGTGCCACCTCCCCCTTGCGGGGGAGGAATACCGCAGCCAGCCTACTAATGCTTACACAGAGTGACTTGTGCAGCGCAGCGATGCGTTGCAGCATGGAACCGCAACGCTTGATGGGGAATTGACCGTTTCGATGGGGAAACAAGCGTTCGACGAGATCATGGGCACACCGGGCGACACGACCGCCCGGCCCGAACTGGCGGCTCTCGGCAAGTGGATCGAGGATACGCCCGACGCCGAACTGCGACGCCGGCAGGAAGCTGCCGAAACGACGTTCCGGCAACTCGGCATAACCTTCGCGGTCTACGGCGAGAACGAAGCGGCCGAGCGGATCATCCCGTTCGACATCGTCCCGCGCGTGTTTCTGCATGACGAATGGACGCGCCTCTCCGAAGGCCTCGTTCAGCGCGTCGAGGCGATCAACGCGTTCCTCGACGACATTTACGGCGAACGTCGTATCCTGAAGGAGGGCATCCTCCCCGAGGACCTTGTGCTCGGCAACGCGCAGTTCCGTCCCGAGATCGCCGGCATCCGCCCACCGCACGGCGTATGGGCGCATATCTGCGGGATCGATCTTGTCCGCACAGGCCCCGACGATTTCTTCGTGCTGGAGGACAATGCGCGCACGCCGTCCGGCGTGAGCTACATGCTGGAAAACCGCGAGGCGATGCTCCGGCTCTGTCCCGAACTGTTCCGCGAGTTCCGCGTTGCCGCGGTCGACAGCTATCCCGACCTGCTGCTCGAGACGATGAAGTCGGTCGCGCCGCATGGAACTGGCTCCAACCCGACCTGCGTGCTGCTGACCCCTGGCCACTACAACTCCGCCTATTACGAGCACAGCTTCCTCGCGGATTCGATGGGCATCGAGCTTGTTGAAGCGGCCGATCTGGTGGTCGACGACGACATCGTCTGGATGCGGACGATCGCGGGGCGGGTGAAGGTCGACGTGATCTACCGCCGGATCGACGATGATTATCTCGATCCGCTCGTGTTCCGTCCGGACTCCGCGCTCGGTGTGCCCGGGCTGATCGCAGCCTACGCCGCCGGCAACGTCGCGATCATGAACGCGCCAGGCAACGGCATCGCCGACGACAAGGCGATTTACAGCTACATGCCCGACATCGTGAAGTTCTACTCCGGCGGCGAGTGCAAGCTGCGCAACGTCGAGACCTGGCGCTGTCGCGAACCCCAGGCGCTCAAGTTCGTCCTCGACAACCTTAAAGACGTCGTCGTCAAGCTGGTCGACGGCTCGGGCGGCTACGGTATGCTTGTCGGCCCGACCGCATCGAGAAAAGAGATCGAGGACTTCCGCGCCGCGCTTATCGCCGAACCGCATCGCTACATCGCGCAGCCCACGCTAGCCCTCTCCACCGTCCCGACGATGGCACAAGGCGGTCTCAGCCCCCGCCACGTCGACTTCCGCCCCTTCGTGCTGAGCGGCGCGAAGGGCGTGCAGGTCGTCCCCGGCGGCCTCACCCGCGTCGCGCTTAAGGAAGGATCGCTCGTGGTCAATTCCAGCCAGGGCGGCGGTACCAAGGACAGCTTCGTGCTCATGGCCGACCAGTCGCAGCGGATGAACGCCGGCGGGATGACGCAGACCACGGGCGGCATGACGCAGACCCTAGGTGCACAGACATCGGGCGCGCAGACGTCCGGCGGGAATTCCTGATGCTCTCGCGCACCGCATCCTCGCTTTACTGGCTCGGCCGCTATTTCGAGCGCGCCGACTTCATCGCCCGGCTGGTCGAAGCCACCGTCCGGCTCGATGTGCTCTCGTCGCAACCCTCTGGCGACGCCGCTTGGGCGTCCGCGTTGGCCGTCACCGAAACCGACGAGGCCTTCGCAGCGACCGGCGTCGAGATCGGTCAACGCGACGTCGTCCGGTTCCTGACGCTCGATTCGAGCCATCCGGGATCGATCGTCCGCTGCCTCGACATGGCGCGCAACAACGCCAAGGCGGTCCGCACCGCGCTGACCCGCGAAGCGTGGACCGCGATCAATCGCGCATGGCTGCTGTTCGAGAACCGCGCGACGCCGGGCAGCACGACCTCGCAGCTGAACCTGGTCGAGGCGGTCAAGAACGAGACCCGCGGCTTCGAAGGCGCGGTCCACCGCATGCTCCGCAACCAGACGACCTGGTTCATCCGTCTCGGCCAGGCGGTCGAGCGCGCGGACAACACCGCGCGTCTGCTCGACGTCAAATACCACATCCTGCTGCCCGAGGGCGAACGGCTCGGCGGCGCGATCGACCGTGACCAGTGGACGACGATCCTCCAGACCGTGTCCGCCGTCACGGCCTATCGTTGGCTCTACAATGACGGCTTGCGTCCCGCCGACGTCATCGACCTGCTGCTCGCCCGGTCCGAACTGCCGCGCAGTCTCGCCGCCTCGGTCGAGGAGACGGTGGACGTGCTCAACCTGCTTGCCAAGCGCACCGGCAACCACGGCGAGGCCGACCGCATGGCCCGGATGCGTGCATCGCGGATGGCGAAGACGCGATCGGGCGAGGTCATCGCCTCCGGGCTGCACCAGTATCTGCAGGCGTTCATCGCCGAGAACGCGCTGCTGCATGGCGCGATCGGCCGTCAGTTCAAGTTCCTCTGATGCGGCTCTCGATCGACCATCACACGATCTACCGGTTCGCGCAGCCGCAGGGTCGCTTGGTGCAGATGCTCCGCCTCACGCCCGAGAACACGCATGACCAGACCGTGGCGTCGTGGCGGATCGACGTCGATTGCGATGCGCGGCTGCGGCCGGGGCGTGACGGCTTCGGCAACGCGGTGACGATGCTGTACGCCGAAGGGCCGGTCGACGGGATCGAGATCACCGTCAAGGGCGAGGTGCTGACCAGCCATTCCGACGGCGTCCTGCACGGCGTCCACGAAACGCTCCCGCCCGCGCTGTTCCTCCGCTCCACTGAGGCGACCGTCCTCGATACGGCGATCGCGAAGTTCGCGGCCAATGCGGCCGAGGGCGCACGCGACCGGATCGGCGCATTGCACCGGCTGAACCGGGCATTCCACAAGCGGTTCGCGTTCGATGCCGGACGCCCCGAACCGGGTCGCACGGCCGCCGCAGCGTTCCGCATGGACAGCGCCACGCCGCGCGACATGGCGCAGATGTTCGCCGTCGCCGCGCGGTCGCTCGGGGCGCCGGCGCGGTATGTGTCGGGGTATCATCATAACGACCACGAGGTCGTGCATCTCCCGACGCCGCACGGCTGGGCGGAGGCGTTCGTCGACGGGCTCGGCTGGGTCGGCTTCGATCCGTGCACGGGGATGTCGCCCGAGGAGCATTACGTGCGCGTTGCGATGGCGCTTGATGCGGCGGGCGCGGCGCCGGTGGCGGGCTCGCGACTGGGCGAGGGTGGCGAGGAACTCGACGTCGACGTCGTGGTGCAGCGCGAGGACTAAGATGTGTTTCACCGCGAAGGCGAGGACCCAGACTGGGCTCCCGCCTTCGCGGGAGAACAAGAAGGTTAAACCAGCGCCGCAACCCGCGCCGGCGGCGTCACCAGATCAGCATCCTCCAGCCGCCGCCACCCCGCCGGCCCCAGCACTTCCAGCGGCCGGTACCGCGTCTTGTACTCCATCCGCGGCGAGCCCTTCACCCAGTATCCAAGATACACGTACGGCAGCCCGGCATCGCGCGCGCGGAGGATGTGGTCCATGATGATGAAATTACCGAACCCCGGCCGTGCCGCGTCGTCGGCCGCGAAAAAGCTGTAGACCATCGACAACCCGTCAGTCTGGCGATCGGTCAGGCACGCGCCGATCAGCGCGCCCTGCACCCCATCGACCGACGGCTCGCGATACTCGACGATCACCGAATTGACCGGCGAATGCTCGATCATATCGGCATAGTCGTCCTCGTCCATCCCCGCCATGCCGCCACCGGGGTGACGCGTACTTAGATAGCGCCGCAGCAACTGGAACTGTTCGTCGGTTGCCCAAGCCTTGCACGCGGTAATCTCGATATCGCCGAGCCGCTTCAGCAGTTTGCGCTGGGTCGCGTTGGGCACGAACTCATCGGTCACCACGCGGACCGAGACGCATGCTGTACACCCCGCACAGGACGGCCGATATGCCACCCCCTGGCTGCGACGAAAGCCGATCCGCCCCAGCGCATCGTTCAGTTCGTTCGCATGCGGACCGGTCAGCTCGGTGAACACCTTTCGCTCCTGCCGATCCGGCAGATACGGGCACGGCGCAGGGCTGGTGACGAAGAAGCGCGGGAAACGGAAAGGCGCGGTCACCGAGCGAAAAGTCCTTCAGGCAGGCGCGATCAGCCGCGTCGCCCCGTATATGGCCGCCCTGCGGCAACGTGCAATCGGTTTACCACGAATGGCGGTTAACGCGGTAAATCACCGTATCAGAATGGGATTATGCCAGCTCGACGGTCGACGTCTCGTACCCGCCAGCCCGCAATGCCCCCACCAGCCGATCGAGATGCGCGCGGTCGCGAAGCTCGCATTCGATGTCGGTGATGAGCCCCTTCGCCGGCAATGTCGTGAAGACCCGCTGGTGATAGATCTCGATGATGTTGACGCGTTCCTGGTCGAAGATCCGCGCGACATGGAACAGCGCACCCGGCTTGTCCTGCAACCGAATCCGCAACCGCGCCAGCCGCCCCGACCGCGCCAGATCGCGCAACAGAACGTTGGCGAGCAACCGCGTATCGATATTGCCGCCGCACAGCACGATCCCGACGGTCTTCCCAGCGAACCGCTCGGGATGCGACAGCAGCGCGGCGAGCCCGGCGGCACCCGCACCCTCGACCACTGTCTTCTCGATCTGCAGCAGCAGGCTGACGGACTCTTCCAGACTGCGCTCGCTGACAAGAACGATGTCGTCGACCAGCTCGGCGACGATCTTCGAGGTGATCGCACCCGGCTCCTTGACCGCGATACCCTCGGCCAGCGTGTCGCCCGCGCACGCCATGTCGGTGCCGTTGATGCGGTTGTACATCGACGGGAACAGCTCGGCCTGCACGCCGACGACCTCGATCGGGTGACCGCCCGGCGCTTTGCTCAACGCCCGCGCGACCGTCGACATGCCCGAGATCAGCCCGCCGCCACCGATTGGGATGACCAGCGTATCGAGTTGCGGCACGTCCTCCAGCATCTCGATCGCGACGGTGCCTTGCCCTGCGATGACGCGCGGATCGTCGAACGGGTGGACGAAGGTAAAGCCGCACTCGCCCTCCAGGATACGCGCGTGCGCATAGGCCGCGTCGAACGTCTCGCCGTGGAGCACGACGTTGGCGCCGTGCCCTTCGGTCTGCATGACCTTCACGGTCGGCGTGTTGGTCGGCATCACGATCGTCGTCGGAATGCCTAGCCGGTTGGCGTGATAGGCGAGGCCCTGCGCGTGATTGCCCGCCGACGCAGCGATGACGCCCTTCGCGCGCGCCTCCGCCGACAGCTGCAACAGCGTGTTGAGCGCACCGCGCTCCTTGTACGCCGCGGTGAACTGGAGGTTCTCGAACTTCAGATACACCGTCGCGCCGGTCATCTTGCTCAGCGTCTTACTGATCAGCGTCGGCGTGCGGACGATCGAGTCGCGGATCCGGTCATGCGCGACGCGGACGTCGTCGATCGAGACGGGGAGGGTGGGTGCCGCTACGGCAGCGTGGGTAGCCATGCCCGACCCGCTAGACCATCTGGCGCGCATGGGAAACACCGCTTATGCGCGGACGCTATGGCAAAACTGGCATTCATCGGAACCGGCGTCATGGGCGCGCCGATGGCGGGGCACCTCGCCACGGCAGGGCACGGCGTCACCGTCTACAATCGGACTCAGGCCAAGGCGTTGGCATGGGCCGATAAATATGGCGGCAAGGTCGCGGACACGCCCGCGGCAGCGGTGAAGGACGCCGAGGCCGTGTTCGCCTGCGTCGGCAACGACGATGATCTGGCCTCGGTCACTCTAGGTGAGGACGGTGCGTTCGCGGGGATGCGCGACGACGCGGTGTTCGTCGATCACACGACGGTTTCGGCCTCGATCGCGCGACGCCTCGCGGGCGAGCGCACGCTCGTCGTCGACGCCCCCGTATCGGGCGGACAGGCTGGCGCGGAGAACGGCAAGCTATCGATCATGTGCGGCGGCTCTGCCGAAGCGATGGCGAAGGCCGAACCGTTCATGCAGGCCTATGCCGCGCGCATCGTCCACGTCGGCGAGGCGGGGGCGGGCCAGACCACCAAGATGTGCAACCAGATCGCGATCGCCGGCGTCATCCAGGGCGTCGCCGAATCGCTGCGGTTTGCGCAAGTATCGGGGCTCGATCTCGACAAGGTGTTCGAGGCGATCTCGGGCGGTGCGGCGCAGAGCTGGCAGATGGTCAATCGCTGGCCGACGATGGCGAAGGACGAGTTCGACTTCGGTTTCGCAGTCGACTGGATGCGCAAGGACCTTGGCCTCGCGCTCGACGAAGCACGACGCAACGGCGCGGTGCTGCCGGTCGCGGCGCTGGTCGATCAATTCTACGCCGATGTTCAGGCGATGGGCGGCGCCCGCCAGGATACGAGCGCGCTGGTACGGAGATTGCCGAAGTGATCAAGCGCAACACCACAGCACTGCTCCCCTTCGTCGAGAATGCCTCCGTCACTGCAACACTGCTCCCCTCCCTGGAAGGGAGGGGCCGGGGGTGGGTTGGGCCGTCGTTCAGGCGGCACGTTGCCCCAACCAGCCCACCCACCCCCAACCCCTCCCTTTCAGGTAGGGGAGCAATGTTGGCGCTTTCGGCGCTACTCCTCCCGACCCCAGCGCTTGCCGACGGGATCGTCGACAACGTCAACGGTGTCACCATTGCTGACGGCGGACGCGTGATCCACTTCAAGGCGATCCTGGTCGACAAGGACGGTCGCGTCACGCGGCTCGTGCCCCCCGGCGAGGAAGCACCGAAGCTCAGCCGCAAGGAATTGAAGAAGAACGCCGGCAAGCCGCTGTACGACTGGCGCGTCGACATGGGTGGCAAGACGGTGTTGCCGGGCTTTATCGACGCGCACGGCCATGTCCTCGAAATGGGCTTCGGCGCGCTGTCGCTCGATCTGTCGATGACCAAGTCGCTCGACGAGGCGAAGTCGCGGATTGCCGCCTACATTGCCGGGAATCCCGATCGCAAATGGGTCCTGGGCCGCGGCTGGAACCAGGAGGCGTGGGGGCTGGGCCGCTTCCCGACCGCCGCCGATCTGGAGCCCGTCTCCGGCGGCCACCCGATCTGGCTGTCGCGCGCCGACGGGCATGCCGGCTGGGCGAACCGCGAGGCGATGCGCGAGGCAGGAGTCACCGGCGCGACCGTATCTCCGGCGGGCGGGCGGATCGAGAAGACCGGCGGCGCCCCCGCGGGCGTATTCGTCGACGGCGCGCAAGGACTGATCGAGAAGGTCGTGCCGCAACCGCTTCCCAAGGAGCGCGATGCCGCGTTCCTGACCGCGCAACGCATCCTGCTTGGCTACGGCGTCACCGCGGTCGCCGACATGGGCACGACGCTCGACGACTGGCTGACCTATCGCCGGATGGCGGACATCGGCGGGCTTCGCGTCCGCATCATGAGCTATGCGATGGGCGTCGAGACCGCGAGCCGGATCGGCGGCAAGGGGCCGACGCCGTGGCTGTACAACGACCACCTGCGGATGGGCGGCGTGAAGCTCTATGCCGACGGCGCGCTGGGGTCGCGCGGCGCATGGTTGCTGAAGCCCTATGCCGATGCGCCCGGCCAGTCGGGGCTCGGCTTCCTGACCGACGACCAGCTTCAGAACCAAATGAGCCGCGCGGCGATGGACGGGTTCCAGGTCGCGGTCCATGCGATCGGCGACAAGGCCAATCGGGAAGTGCTCGACGCGATCCAGGTCGAAAGCGAGACGTACACTGGCGATCGCCGCTGGCGGATCGAACATGCGCAAATTGTGGACCCGACCGACCTGCCGCGCTTCGGCAAGTTCGGCACGATCGCCTCGATGCAGCCCACGCACGAAACCAGCGACCGGACGATGGCGGAGGCTCGGCTGGGGCCGAACCGGTTGGCCGGTGCCTATGCGTGGAAATCGATGCTGACCAACGGCGCCAAGCTTGCGTTCGGGACCGACTTCCCGGTCGAGAAGCCCGATCCGTTCGCGACCTGGGCGGCGGCGTTCACGCGGCAGGATGCCGATGGCCAACCTCAGGGTGGCTGGCAGCCACAAGAACTCGTCACCCGCGAACAGGCGTGGTGGGCGATGACCGGTGCGGCCGCCTATGCCGGGTTCGCCGAGAAGCAGTTCGGTGCCCTCGCGCCCGGTCAGCGCGCGGACTTCATCGTCGTCGATCGTGACCCGACGATGGCCTCGCCGACCGACCTGCGCGCGACGAAGGTCAGCGAGACGTGGATCGGCGGGGAGAAGGTCTGGGTGCGCAAGTAACCGCGAGGGTTACTGGCGCATCCTGATCAACCCCTCCTGCGCGACGCTGGCGACGAGCCGGCCGTCGCGCGAGAAGATGCGCCCGCGGTTGAACCCGCGGGCATGTCCGGACCACGGTGCGTCGCAGGCGTAGAGCAGCCAGTCGTCCGCGCGGAAATCCTCGTGCAGCCACAGCGAATGATCGAGGCTTGCGGTCTGCAGCCCCGGCGTGATCCAGTTGACGCCGTGCGGCAGCAGCGCGGTACCGAGCAACGCCATGTCCGAAGCATAGGACAGGATCGCGCGGTGCATCGCCGGGTCGTCGCCGATCGGTGCGACCAGGCGGAACCAGTTGGCATGCGCCGCGGGTTGCGGAACGGGCTCGATCCAGCTGCGCGGATTGACCGGACGGATCTCGATCGGCCGCTGGCGCAGCATGTGCGCGCGGAACTTCTCGGGGATGCCGTCGATGCTCTCCAGCCGCAGTTCGCGATCGGTGCGCAGGTATTCGGGCGGTGCGACATCGGGCATTGCATCCTGATGATGGAGTCCGTCCTCGGGCGTCTGGAACGACGCCGCCATGTTGAGGATCGGCTGCCCCTTCTGCATCGCGATCACGCGCCGCGTCGCGAAACTGCGCCCCTCGAAGTCACGGACCACGCGGAAGACGATCGGATAATCCTCGTTCCCCGGCCGCATGAAATACGCGTGCAAAGAATGCGCGGCCTTGGGGCTTTCGGTCGAGCGTTGCGCGGCCTGCAACGCCTGCGCGATGACCTGCCCGCCGAACACGCGACCAACCCCGCCCGGCTGGCGCTTGCCGACGTAGAGATCGGTATCGACCTCCTCGATCTCGAGCAGGTCGACGAGCCCCTGCGCGAGTGCTTCGGGCGACGTATCGACAGTATCCAAGCTCATCTGACCTCCGTGTTCACCCGCGAAGGCGAGTGCTGGGATGCGCATGCCCCGCATGCGCAAGGATCGTCCGGCGGACGATCCGACCCAGCACTCCCAGACTGGGGCCCCGCCTTCGCGGGGGCGCACCCTACGGTCAATACCCCGCCGCTACCGCCAGCCGGTCTGCATGGAAGTTCGCATCCCCGAACATCTCGGCCAGCACCCGCGCGCGCTTCATATAGAAGCCGATGTCGTATTCGTCGGTCATGCCGATGCCGCCATGCATCTGCACGCCCTCCTGCACGCTAAGCGTCGTCGCCAGCGCGGTCATCGCCTTCGCCACCGACACCGCCTCGTCCGCGCGGTCGCTGCCTAGATCGAGCAGTTGCTGCGCCTTGAGGACGGCGGCCCGCGCCACCTCCATCTCCGAATACAGATGAGCGGCACGGTGCTGGAGCGCCTGAAAACTGCCGATCAGCGTCCCGAACTGCTTGCGCTCCTTCATGTAGCCGATCGTCATGTCCATTGCGCCGCCGCCCACACCGAGCAGTTCCGCCGACGCCCCGGTCCGCCCTGCGCGCAGAAGGCGATCGAGCGGTGTACGCCCAGCGTCGACCTCACCGATGACCGCATCCGCATCGACCTCGACGCCCTCGAACTCGAGCCGCGCGGCCAAGCTCGAATCCGCGAGGCGTTCGGCGTTTGCCGTCAGTCCTGCGGCATCCTTCGGTACGGCGAACAGCGTGATGCCGTCCGTGTCGTCGGCGCTGCCACCGGTGCGCGCGGCGACGATGATCAGGTCGGCGGTGTGGCCGTGCGTGACGAACCGCTTGGCGCCGGTCAGCTTGAACCCGTTGCCCGAGCGTTCGGCGGTCATCGCGACGGTGTCGCGGTGCTTGGCGCCCTCGTCGATCGCGAGTGCCGCCACGGTCTCGCCGGCGATGATACCGGGGAACCAGCGTTCGGCCTGAGCCGTGCCCTTCAAAGCCTCGACCGCCGCGACCGCGGTGGAGAGGAACGGGGAGGGGGACAGGTTGCGGCCGATTTCCTCCAGCACCACGCCCGCCTCGACATGCCCGAGCCCGAGCCCGCCCTGGTCCTCACCGATCAGGATGCCGTTAAAGCCCATCTCCGCGAACTGCTTCCACAGGTCGCGCGAAAAACCGGTCTTGTCGTCGGCATCGCGCAACGCGCGCATGTGGCTCACGGGCGCGTGCTCCGCGACGAAATCGCGAATGGTGTCCTGAAGGACGGTCTGGTCGTCGTCTAGATACAGTGGCATTCTGGTTCCCCCGCGGAGGCGGGGGCCCAGGAGCCCCACGCGCAGCGTTCGTGATTCTGGGCTCCCGCTTTCGCGGGAGAACGGTCAAGGTCAGGCAGGCAATTCCAAGATCCGCTTGGCAATGATGTTGAGCTGGATCTCGCTCGTCCCGCCCTCGATCGAGTTCGCCTTGGTGCGCAGCCACGACCGCGGGATCGCACCGCCACGCGACCGATCGCTGTCCCATTCGAGCGCATCCGATCCGCCCGCCGCCATCATCAATTCGTACCGGCCCTTGTTCAGCTCGGTGCCGTAATATTTCATCATGCTCGGCTGGGCAGGGTGCGCCTTGCCCGCCTTCAACTCGTCGATGAACCGCTCGGACATCGCCCCGAACGCCTTAGCCCGAACCTCGAACAGAGCGATCGACGCGCGCAACAAGGGATCGGCAAGACGCCCGTCATGCCCAAGCCCGACGGTCGCGATCGCGCCGTCGATCAGCGGATTCCCGCCGCTCAACCCCAGCCCCATCCCCGAGATCATCTCGCGCTCATGCCCAAGCAGATATTTCGCGACGTCCCAGCCCTTGTTCTCCTCGTAGACGCGGTTGACCTTGGGCACCTCGACATTGTCGAAGAACGTCTCGCAGAACGGCGAATTGCCGCTGATCAGCAGGATCGGCTTGGTCGACACGCCGGGCGAGGCCATGTCGAACAGCACGAAGCTGATCCCGCCCTGCTTCGACGTCTTGTCGGTCCGGACGAGGCAGAAGATCCAGTCGGCCTTGTCGGCATAGGACGTCCACACCTTCTGCCCGTTGACGAGATAATGGTCGCCCTTGTCCTCCGCCGAGGTCGCGAGCCCGGCAAGGTCGGACCCCGCATTCGGCTCCGAATAGCCCTGGCACCAGCGGATCTCGCCCCGCGCGATCTTGGTGAGGTGGTCGAGCTTCTGCTCCTCGGTACCGTATTTCAGCAACGCCGGCCCGAGCATCGAAATCCCGAACGAATTGAGCGGGTTGCGCGCCTTTATTGCCGCCATCTCTTCACGCAGGATCTTGGTCTCGGCGGGCGACAAACCGCCGCCGCCATACGCCTTGGGCCAATCCGGCACGGTCCAGCCCTTGGCAGCCATCTTGTCGAGCCAATCTTTCTGCGCCGGCGACGACGGCTTGAACTGGCGCCCGCCCCAGCAGACGTCGTCCTCCGAGCGCACCGGTTTGCGCATCTCGGGCGGGCAATTCTCCGCGAGCCACGCACGCGTTTCGGACCGGAAAGTATCGAGGTCGGACATCGGATCAGCTCCTGCTTAGTCGATTGCACAGCGCGGCGACGGCGATCGCGTCGTGGTCGCGGTAACGGTTGGTGATGACCTGCACGCCGATCGGCAGGCTGCGCGGGTCGGTCCCGACGGGCACGCTGGTCGCGGGGAGATTGGGGAAGGTGGCGAGGCCTGCCCAGGCGAACTGGACGCCGAACGGGGTATCCTCGCTGTCGATCGACAGCGTGCGCCGCGCGACGTTGCGCTCGGCGATGTGCGGGAAGGCGTTAACGCCGCTCGCCGGCGCGATCACCGCGTCGAACTGCTCGAACAGCGCACCCCAGGCGCGTTGCATCCGCGCCTGCGAATCGAGCAGGTCGAACCAGTGCGACAACGTCGCGACCTTGCCGTCGCGCGCAGGTCCGCCGCGGGTCATCGCGATGCCGAGCATCCGCATATAGTCGGCGTGCTGAGCAGCGAGGTCGATCGGCGGGGGTGCGCTTGAAATGATGGCGCCGGCCGCGGCGAGGGCATCGCCGACGCGCCCGATCGCGCCGACGATCGACGAATCGACGCGTGCCGAGGGATGCGCGGTGAGCAGCAGGATGCGTGGTCGGGCTAAGTCGACGGTCGCGCGCGGCAAGGGGATGTCGGCGAGGATGGCCAGCGCAACGGCCAGATCCTCGGGATTGCGCGCGAGCGGTCCGATCACGCCGAGAGCCGCACTCGCCCCATCGGTGCCGGGCACGCGGTGGCCGAGATCGGACAAGGCGCCATAGGTCGGCTTGTGCCCCCAGACGCCACAGAACGCGGCCGGCACGCGGATCGAGCCGCCGATGTCGGAGCCGAGCTCGAGCGGTACCATCCCCGACGCGAGCGCCGCCGCGGCACCACCCGACGATCCGCCGGGTGTCAGCGTCGGATCGATGGGATGATTCGTCCGGCCATGGATTGGGTTGTCCGCCTGCCAGTCGCTCAACCGCACCGGCACGTTGGTCTTGCCGAGGATCACCGCGCCCGCCGCCTTCAGTCGCGTGACGGCGACCGCATCCCGGTCGACGATGTTGTCGCGGTGGACCCCGACGCCCCAGCTGGTCGGCAAGCCGGCAACGTCGAACGATTCCTTGACCGTCATCGGTACGCCGAACAGCGGCCGGTCGTCCGGAGCCTCCGCATCGAGTACCCGCGCCGCCTCTCGCGCCCGCGCAAAATCGCGGATGACGACGGCGTTGATCGCACCGTCGCGCGCCTCGATCCGCGCGATCGCGGCGTCGCACTCGGCGAGCGCGGTCGTCTCGCCCGCACGGATCGCCGCCGCCGTCTGGAGCGCAGACCGTTCCATCAGCGATCGACTACCGGCAAGAAACGACCGCGACCGATCACTTCAGCCGACCGCCCGATGCCGCCGCGTCCTTTAGCGACTTCGCCACCGGGAACCCGTATTTCTCGAGCCCCGCGACAACCTTGGCCAAGCCCTCGGACTGCGCCCAGAACATCGGCCCGCCGCGGTACACCGGCCAGCCATATCCATAGATCCACACCACATCGACGTCCGACGCGCGCTGTGCCTTGCCCTCTTCGAGGATCAGCGCGCCTTCGTTCACCATCGTGTAGAGCGTCCGCACGACGATCTCCTCGTCGCTGATCTCGCGCGGCGTCACGCCGGATTTCTTGCGGAAATCGTCGATGATCTCCGTGACCCGCGCCGAGTTCGACGGCGTCCGCTTCTCGTCGTAATCGTAAAAGCCGGCCTTGGTCTTCTGGCCCCAGCGATTCTCCGCCGCCAGCGCATCGCGGATGTTCTCGATCCGGCTCGGATCGCGATGCCAGCCGATGTCGACGCCCGCGAGATCGCTCATCTGGAACGGCCCCATCGGCATCCCGAACGCGACATGGACCTTGTCGATCTGCTCCGGGCTCGCGCCTTCCAGCAGCAGCTTGGTCGCCTCGACCTGCCGGGGCATCAGCATGCGGTTGCCGATGAACCCGTACGTAACGCCGGCAACGACAGCGACCTTCTTGATCTTCTTCGCGAGCGCCATGACGGTCGCCAGCACATCGTCCGCGGTCTTGTCGCCGCGCACGACCTCGAGCAACTTCATCACGTTGGCGGGCGAGAAGAAGTGCATGCCGACCACGTCCTGCGGCCGCTTGGTGCACGCCGCGATCGCATCGATGTCGAGATACGACGTGTTCGAGGCCAGGATCGCGCCCGGCTTGGCGATCGCGTCGAGCTTGGTGAAAATCTCCTTCTTCACCTCCATCGTCTCGTACACCGCCTCGATGATCAGGTCGCATTCCGCCAGATCGGCGAAGTCGAGCGTTGGCTTCAGCGCACCCATTGCCTGCTCGACCTGCTCGGGCTTCATCCGGCCTTTGGCGGCGGTCGCTTCGTAATTCTTGCGTACGACGCCGGTGCCGCGGTCGAGCGCCTCCTGCTGCATCTCGACGATCGTGACCGGGATGCCCGCGGACAGGAAGTTCATCGAGATGCCGCCGCCCATCGTGCCCGCGCCGATCACGCCGACGCGCTTGATCTCGCGAAGCTTGGTGTCGGCCGGAACGTCGTCGATCTTGGCGGCCTGGCGTTCGGCGAAGAAGATGTGGCGCTGGGCTGCAGACTGCACGCCCATCATGAGCTTCATGAACTCCTGGCGTTCGAACGCGATGCCGTCCTCGAAGCTGGAGCCATCCGCGGCTTTCTCGACGCAGGCGATGTTCGCGGCCGGCGCGTCGAAGTTACGGAAACGCCGCGCATTCTCCTTCTTGAACGCGGCGACCGCGTCGGGATCGGCCTGCGCGGTTTTCTCGGACGCGCGGGGCAGGGGGCGCTTGGTCGCGATCTCGCGCGCGAACGCAACGGCATCGGCTTCGAGCGAGTCCTCGCCGACGATCTTGTCGATCAGACCGGCATCGAGTGCCTTCTTGGCCGAGATCGGATCGCCCTTCGCGGTCATTTCCAGCGCGAGCTTCACACCGGCGATGCGCGGGATACGCTGCGTGCCGCCTGCGCCGGGGAGCAGGCCAAGCTTCACTTCGGGCGTGCCGATCTTCGCCGAGGGAACGGCGACGCGGTAATGGCAGCCGAGCGTGACTTCGCAGCCGCCGCCGAGTGCGGTGCCGTGGATCGCCGCGACGACGGGCTTCGACGAGGCCTCGATCATGTCGACGACGGTGGGCAAGCCGGGCTCGACCATCTCCTTGCCGAACTCGGTGATGTCGGCACCCGCGAAGAACGTGCGGCCGTCGCAGCGGATCACCATCGCGGTGATGCTGTCGTCGTTCACGCCGTCCTTGATCGCCGCTTCGAGACCCTGGCGGACCGCGGCGCCGAGCGCGTTGACGGGAGGGTTGTTCGAGATGATGACGAGCACGTCGTCATGGCGTTCGGTGCGGATCGGGCCAGTGTTCGTCGACGGGGTCATACTATTCTCCTTGTTCTCCTGCGAAAGCAGGAGCCCAGGGCCACATCGGCAGCCCTGTGTGATACTGGACTCCTGCGTGCGCAGGAGAACGAAAACTCAGGTCATCGCCGCGTAGATCATTGTCTTCAGCTCGCGACGGATGGGATAGAAACTGCTCGGCGAAAGCTGCGTCATGAACACCATCGACAGGCGCTCGACGGGATCGACGAAGAACGCGGTCGAGAACATTCCGCCCCAGTAGAACTCGCCCTTCGACCCCGGCACCATCGTCTTCGCGACGTCGTCCGTGATCGCGAACCCGAGCCCGAAGCCGGTACCCGCGTTCGAGGCCTCGCTGAACAGCGACTTCGACATCGCCGCGAGATCGGATTTTCCGGGGAGATGATTCTGCGTCATCAGGTCGAGCGTCTTGCGTCCGAGGATGCGCGCGCCGTCGAGTTCGCCACCGTTGAGCAGCATCGTGTTGAAACGGTGGTAATCGAGCGCGGTCGAGACGAGCCCACCGCCGCCGGACACGAGCTTCGGCTGCCGGCTCCATGCGCTCTCCGCCCCGCGATCGTACATCACGCGGCCCTTGCCGGGCGCGAGCGTGTAGCAATCGGTGAGACGATTGAGCTTGTCGGCAGGGACCTGGAAGAAGGTGTCGTCCATCTTCAGCGGCGCGAAGATGCGCTCTTTGAAGAACTGATCGAGCGGCAGGCCCGACACGCGCTGCACGACCGCGCCGAGCACATCGGTCGCGACCGAATAATTCCACGCGGTGCCGGGCGAAAATTCCAGCGGGATCTTCCCCAGTGCGCCGATGAACCCGTCGAGGTCATACCCGCCATGCCAGCCTTCGATCTTGCCCTCGCGGTAGGCGGCATCGACGTTCGACCGGTTCTGGAAACTATACGTCAGCCCCGAGGTATGCCGGAGCAGGTCGATCATCCGCATCGGCTCGGCCGTCGGCCTGGTCACGAACGGCACGCCGCCGCCACCGCCATCATAGACGCCGATATCCTTGAACTCGGGCAGCACGTGGTGGACCGGCGTATCGACCGCGACGAGGCCCTGCTCGACCAGCATCATGAACGCGACCGAGGTGATCGGTTTGGTCATCGACGCGATCCGGAACAGCGATCCTTCGTCGACGCTCTTGCCGCCTTCGCGCGCCGCGCCCGCGTTCGAGAAATGGACGATCTCGCCGTCGCGCGCGATCAGCAACTGCGCATTCGGCAGCTTGCCCGAATCAACGTAGCGGGTCTGGAGCAGCGTATCGATCGCCGCCAATCGGCTCGCATCGAAGCCGTGCGCGGCAGGTTCAGCGATTTTCACGATTCGACCGTCCGTGTCATGACTCGCTCCATACCCCTAGTTCGAACTTGGTGCCTCTATTGCCTTGAGTGCGGCAGGAATCAACTATAACCTGTCTTCGAACAGGCGATAAGCCAAACCCGAAATTCAACTCTGGAGGCAACCGGTCTTGGCAAGCGAACCGATCATCGCACTCGATCCCTCCTGGCCGGCGATGTCGCTCGCCGATGCCGAGCGACTCCTGACCGCGCCCGGCGCGAAGTTCGAGATGGAGGTTTTGACGATCGACGGGATCGAGACGCGCATCTGGAAGAACGCGCCGCCGTCGCTCAGGTGGCTGGCCGAGGCGGCGCGAGCGCATGGCGAGCGGGTGTTCACCGCGTATGAGGACGAGCGCGTCACCTACGAGGCGAACTTTCGGGCGATCGCCGTGCTGGCGCACCGGTTGCGCGAGATGGGTATCGGTCCCGGCGACCGCGTCGCGCTGGCGATGCGCAACCTGCCCGAATGGCCGGTCGCGTTCTTTGCAGGCGCGAGCATCGGCGCGATCATGGTGCCGCTCAATGCGTGGTGGACCGGCGCGGAGATGGAATACGGCCTCGCCGATTCGGGCGCGCGCGTGCTGATCACCGACGACGAGCGGCATCACCGGCTGGAGGCGGCCTACGCGACGCTGCCGGCGCTGGAGCACGTGTTCGTCGCGCGCGCCGCGGAGCCGCTGACCGGGATCGTCACGCGGCTGGAGGACGTGATCGGCACGCCGCATGACTGGGCTGCGTTGCCTGACGTTGGCCTGCCGGAGGCGACGATCGCACCCGACGACGATGCGACGATCTTCTACACCAGCGGCACCACCGGCGCACCGAAGGGGGCGCTCGGCACGCACCGCAACATGATGTCGAACATCCTGTCGGGCGGCTATTCGTCGGCGCGCTCGTTCCTGCGACGTGGCGAGGCGCCGCCCGAGCCAACGCCTCGCGTGACCTTGACCGTGATTCCGCTGTTCCACGTTACCGCCTGCTCGGCGGGGATGATGGGGGTGATCGCGACGGGCAGCACGATGATCTTCATGCGGAAATGGGACACGATCCGCGCGATGGAGATCATCGAGCGCGAGAAGGTCAACATCACCGGTGGAGTGCCGACCATTGCCTGGCAGTTGCTCGAACACCCTGACCGTGGCCGTTACGACCTCTCGTCGCTCGAATCGATCGCCTATGGCGGCGCGCCCGCTGCCCCCGAACTGGTGAAGCGCATCCATGCCGAGTTTGGCGCGATGCCCGGCAATGGCTGGGGCATGACCGAGACGATGGCGACCGTCACGCATCACGGCGGCGAGGACTACCTCAACCGCCCGACCAGCGCGGGGCCACCAGTCGCGGCTGCCGACCTGAAGATCATGGCGGACGACGGCCTGACGGAGATGCCTCTGGGCGAGGTCGGCGAACTTTGGGCACGCGGCCCGATGATCGTGAAGGGCTATTGGAACAAGCCCGACGCAACCGCCGCGACCTTCGTCGACGGCTGGGTCCGGACCGGCGACCTCGCCCGCCTCGACGACGAAGGATTCTGCTACATTGTCGACCGCGCCAAGGACATGATTATCCGCGGCGGCGAGAACATCTACTCCAGCGAAGTAGAGAACGTCCTATACGCTCACCCCGCAGTGACCGACGCGGCGCTGATTGGTATTCCACATCGTATTTTGGGGGAGGAGCCCGCAGCGGTGGTGCACCTCGCGCCGGGTGCGGTGACAACCGAGGCGGAATTGCAGAGCTGGGTGCGGCAACATCTAGCAGCGTTCAAGACGCCGGTCGCCGTGCGCTTCGTGCACGAGACTCTGCCGCGCAATGCCAATGGGAAAATCTTGAAGAAGGATCTGCAGGTGTTGTTCGAGCATCGGGTGGGGGTGGTGGCTTAGCCGCAGCGTGCCTGCCCGGGCGCACCTCTCCGGCGGAGGCCGGGGTCCAGTCGGGAAGGTCGTGGTAACGACGCGCTGCCCTACGTTGGCGACGTTCCTCAACTGGGCCCCGGCCTCCGCCGGGGTGGTGGTTGGGGTTGCGGCGAGCGATCGGTTCTAGCGCTTAGACCCTGCGACGACCGCATCGACCGCAGCCTTCCATCCCGCCAGTCGCGCCTGCCGCTCGTCCTCTTCCAGCGACGGCGTGAACGTCTCGACCGCGCCGCGCATAGCCGTCGCCTCCTCCAGCCCTCCGAACAGCCCCGCACCTACCCCAGCCAGCATCGCCGCGCCCAACGCGGTCGTCTCCGCAAATTTCGGCCGCTCGACCTCGATCCCCAGCAAATCCGCCATGTCCTGCGCCATCCAGTCGTTGGCGACCATGCCGCCGTCGATTCGCAGGCTGTGCCAGTCGATGCCGTCAGCGGCGAAGGCGGTCATCAGGTCATGCGCCTGGTACGCCATCGCCTCCAGCGCCGCGCGGGCCACATGCGCCTTGCCAGTGGCGAAGCTCAGTCCCGAGATGCTCGCGCGCGCGTCCGGCTCCCACCACGGTGCGCCGAGGCCGCTGAGCGCGGGCACGAGATACACGCCGCCGGTGTCGGGCACGCTGCGGGCGAGTGCTTCGGTTTCGGCGGCCGTGCCGATCAGGCCGAGCGTGTCGCGAAGCCACTGGACGAGGCTGCCGGCGACGAACACCGATCCCTCCAGCGCATAGGCGCGCTCGCCGCCCAACTGCCATGCGACCGTCGAGAGCATCCGGTGCCCCGATGTCGGCGGCGTCGCGCCGGCATGGGTGAGGATGAACGCGCCCGTTCCGAACGTCGCCTTGGTCTGCCCGGGTGCGAGGCAGGCCTGGCCTATCGCCGCGGCCTGCTGGTCGCCAGCGATGCCGCAGACCTGGATCGCCGCGCCGAACGCGGTCGTCTCGCCGAACCGTCCGGCGCAGTCGACGATCTCTGGCAACGCCGTGCGCGGCACGCCGAACAGCGCGCAGAGCCCATCGTCCCAGTCGCCGGTATGCACGTCCATTAAGGCGGTGCGCGAGGCGTTGGTCGCGTCCGTCACGTGCAACCCGCCGGTCAGTTTCCAGATCAGCCAGCTGTCGACCGTGCCGATCGCAAGGCGCGCTCCCGCGTCGGCGAGTTGGGGCCACTCCCGCATGGCCCAGCCGATCTTCGAGGCGGAAAAATATGGGTCGAGGAGCAAGCCGGTCTTGGCCTGAACCTCCTCCTCGTGACCCTTCTCGCGCAAGTCCCGGCAGATCGCGGCGGTACGCCTGTCCTGCCAGACGATTGCGGGCGCGAGCGGTTGGCCGGTCGCGCGGTCCCAGAAGACGATCGTCTCGCGCTGGTTGGTGATGCCGACCCCGGCGATCCGGTGCGCGCCGCCTGCCTGCGCGACCATCGCCGCGGTCACGCGGAGTGTCTTGCGCCAGATCTCGGCCGCGTCATGCTCTACCCAGCCCGCGCGCGGGTATGTCTGGTCGAGCGCGCGGGCTTCGCTGGCGATGCAGCGGCCGTCGGTCGCAAAAAGCATGGCGCGGGTGGAGGTGGTGCCCTCGTCAATGACGAGAATTAGATCGGTGACGTCGTTCGGCATGCTTGAATGCTAGCCACGATTACGGGATGGGGGAACAAAGGAAAATGCCATGACGGACGAGGGCCTTCGCCACGAAACGAACCAGCCGCAAGGCGGGGACAGCGCCGTTACCGAAGGTCCGCCGGCCGAGAGTGCGTTCGGGCTGCCGATCGCGGTCGGGGTCGAGGATGCGATGCGAATCGCGCAGCGTCGCGATCGGTTGCTGGCGGCGCTGACGCTGACCGCGGGCGTTGGGCTCATACTCGCGACGCCGTTCGCGTTGAAATCCGGAGCGGAGTTCTTCCTTCCGCTGACGATCGCGCTGGTGATTTCAGTGGCCTTGGTGCCGGTGCTCGAATGGCTCGAGCGGCGGCATGTTCCTTCGCCGCTTGCCGCGATCCTGTGCATTCTCGTCTTCTTAATCGCCGCGAACATTGCGATCGCCGCGATCCTCGTACCGGCGACCGACTTCTTCCGGTTGTTGCCGACGCGGTTGGATCGGATCCAGAACAATCTCGCGCCGCTGCTCGATCTGTATTCGAGCCTCGAGAAATACGTGAACAAGACGCTGCGGCAGGTCGCGTCGACGCCGATCAAGCAGCCGGCGACCGCGGGGGTTGCGGCACCAGGCTCGATCCTCGAACTCGCGGCGACGTCGGCGCCGGCCGTGATCGTCCAGTTCCTGTTCGGAATTCTAATTGTGTTCTTCTTCCTGTCGGGCTGGACGCGGATGCGGCGGCAAACGATCACGGGGCGGACCAGCTTCGACGGGGCGATGGCGACAGCTCGCGTGATCCAGGACATCGTCGACGACGTGTCGGCGTATCTGGGGACGATCACGCTGATCAATATCGTGCTCGGGATCATTACCGGGGTGGCGCTGTGGTTCATCGGCATGCCGTATCCGGCGATGTGGGGCGGGATCGTCGCGCTGCTCAATTACATCCCGTATTTCGGGCCGGTGATCGGTGCGTTCCTGCTCGCGCTCGGCGGGCTTATGACGTTCTCCGACATCTGGATGGCGATGCTGCCGCCGGCGCTGATGTACGGACTGCACCTGGTCGAGGCGAACGCGATCACGCCGTTCGTGGTCGGGCACCGGCTGACGATCAGTCCGTTGCTGATCCTGATCTCGCTGAGCTTCTGGGGATGGGTGTGGGGCACGTCGGGCGCGCTGCTCGCGGTCCCGCTGCTGATCATCATCCAGACAATCGTAAAGGCCGCTGGTAAGCCCGATATCGCCGGGTTCCTGTTCGAGCACGGAACGCTGGTGCAGCCCAAGACCGGGCGAAACCGCCGTCGTGGCGACCCGCCCGAGGCACAACGTGAAACTGGCGGATAATTTGGGTTGACGGTATTCGAACCCTCGCCTAGTTGCCGCCTCCACGCTGTTTCAGCGGGTGTAGCTCAGTTGGTTAGAGCGCCGGCCTGTCACGCCGGAGGTCGCGGGTTCGAGTCCCGTCACTCGCGCCATCGTTTGCCCTGACCGGGTAGATGGTTCGAGATCGTGTCGAGGTTTTGACGAGCCTTCCCGCGTGTCCTTTGGGACGCTAGGGTTCGTCATTGGGAATGCGGGTGTAGCTCAGTTGGTTAGAGCGCCGGCCTGTCACGCCGGAGGTCGCGGGTTCGAGTCCCGTCACTCGCGCCACCCTAATGGGTGGCCGAGATTCTTAAAGATTTTGGGTGCTGCGAGCATTCCGTTCCGTAGATCATCCGGAACCACCAACCCCTTTCCGTTCGTGCTGAGTAGAGACCGAGTAGCTCCGTTAGGAGCGTATCGAGGGCTCGTATCGAAGCATGGGTTCCGCCGCCAACCTGTCCTTCGATACGCCCTCTCGATACGCCGCTGCGCGGCTACTCGATGGCTACTCAGGACGAACGGCAAGGGAGCCGGCGGCGGTGCAGCGCACCGGATTAGGGAAACGCCGGGCTACCGCCCGAGCTCCATCCAGCGCAGGACCGGCTTCAGCGGTGCGATCCAGATCAGGCCAGTGAATAGGTAGAACACCAACTGCCCCAGCCAGTGCCAGCTGCCGACGATGTTCGACAAGCTAACGATAGCCACGCACCACACCAGGATCAGCAGAAGGATGCCCAGCATCCCGACGGGTTTGCGCCAGGTTGGCGTCATGGCGTGATCCAGTCTGATTCGGTGGCGATGGCGTGGAGCGGGACGTCCCACGGGTCCGGGGTCAGCGTTTCGACCTCCTGCACCGACAACGCAACCCCCACGCGCCACGCGTTCGGGTGGGCGACGAACGCGCGGTCATAATAGCCGGCGCCCTGGCCGATCCGGTTGCCGCTGCGATCGAAGCCGACGAGCGGTGTCAGGATGATGTCGGGTTCGAGTTCGGCCGCGTCCTCGGCGGGCTGGTGCAGTCCGAATGGCCCGGCGATCAGGGCTGCCTCGGTTGCCCAGGACAGGAAGCGCATCGGCAGCGAGCGGCGGACGACATGGGGCAGGGCGATGACGCACCCGGCATCGACGGCGGCGCGCGCGAAGGGCGAAGGATCGGCCTCGCCGCCGAACGGGACATAGGAGGCGACCGTCAATCCGGGTTTCAGCCGTGCCAGAAACGCCGACGGCACAGGAAGCTCGACCGGCGGGCGCGCTTCCCGCGCGGCGCGGAGCGAGGCTCTCAGCGCGCTCTTGTCGGTCATGCGGCGACCTTGGAAGATGGTGGTGTGGCGGGCCCACCATGGCCGTGTGCCGGGTTATCCACTGACGCACGGTACGTCAGGTGGGGACCATGTGCTTCGGACCAGGATCCTAACAGGGACAGCCCCCTATGGATGATGAATAGCCTCAGGGATAATAAAGGCTCGTACCGGGCAGAACCCGCCACAGCCAATCTAGGCGTTCGGAGGGCTTAGCTCAAGGGCTTGTGCAAGCCCTTCGAGACGATCGGCGATCCGGGTAAGTGCGATCTCGCTGACCGCGGAGCCTTCGGGTGGGCGGTGCGCGGCTTCGTCAAGGTCGTCGGCGAGCATCAGCGCGACGAACAGCATCGCCCGCTCGGCGCTGAGGCCACCCGCCGCGCGGTCCGCGGTCGCCCAGCGTTCGGCGACCATCGCACCCAGCAGCCGCACGCGCGACTCTTCGCCGTCACGGCAGGCGACGGCGTGGGGACGGCCGCCGATATCGAGCATGACCTGGGCCATCAGTTGGGGCTCCCGCGCGTGATGACGTCGTCGAGCGCGGCGACGGCTTCGGCCATCCGCGCCTTGAGAGCGGCGTGGCGCTTGGCGAGCGCGTCGCCGGCTTCGGTGCGGGCTGCAATGGCGGATTCGATCCGTGCGATCGCGGCGTCGATCCGTTCGACGGCAGTTGGTCCGTCGGGAAGTGTTTCTGACATGCCATGCGAGATAGCATGGACGGGGGGTGCGACAAGTCGGTTTAGGCGAAACCCATCACCATCCACGGTGTTGACAGGGCGCCCCACCGCCCCGCAAAGGCTGCGCGCCCGGAACGGACTCGCGGGCGTAGCGGAGATACAGCAATGACGGTCAAGGTTGCGATCAACGGTTTCGGGCGCATCGGCCGTCTCGTCGCCCGTGCGGTACTCGAACAGTCGAACGGCGCACTCGAACTCGTCGCGATCAACGATCTCGGCGATGCCAAGTCGAACGCCTGGCTGTTCAAGCGCGACAGCGTGCACGGCAAGTATCCGGGTGAGGTTTCGGCCGAGGGCAACGAGCTGGTCGTCGACGGCAAGCGCATCCGCGTCACCGCCGAGCGTGACCCGGCGAACCTGCCGCATGCCGAGCTGGGCGTCGACATCGTGCTCGAATGCACCGGCTTCTTCACCGACAAGGCGAGCTGCCAGAAGCATCTCGATGCCGGCGCCAAGAAGGTGCTGATCTCGGCACCGGGCAAGAACGTCGACCTGACCGTCGTCTACGGCGTCAACCACGACAAGCTGACCGCCGAGCACACGATCGTCTCGAACGCGTCGTGCACCACCAACTGCCTGGCGCCCGTCGCCAAGGTGCTGAACGATGCGATCGGTATCGAGCGCGGCCTGATGACGACCGTGCATGCGTACACCAACGACCAGAAGATCCTCGACCAGATCCACCCTGACCTGCGTCGCGCACGCGCTGCTGCGATGTCGATGATCCCGACGACGACGGGAGCCGCTCGTGCGGTTGCCGAAGTGCTGCCGGAGCTGAAGGGCAAGCTCGACGGCTCGGCGATCCGCGTGCCGGTGCCGGACGTGTCGCTGATCGACCTGACCTTTACCCCGTCGCGCGATACGACGCGTGAAGAGGTGAATGCGGTGCTGAAGGCGGCCTCCGAGAGCGGCCCGCTGGTCGGCGTGCTCGACTGGTCGGACGAGCCGCTGGTGTCGATCGATCTGCAGCATACCCCGGCGTCGTCGACGATCGACAGCCTGGAGACCGCGGTGATCGACGGCAAGCTGGTCCGGGTGGTCAGCTGGTACGACAACGAATGGGGCTTCTCGAACCGGATGGTCGATACGGCGACCGCGATGGCGAAGTTCATCTAAGCCTGCGATCCATGCCCCCCCTCTTCCGTTCGCTTCGAGCGCAGTCGAGAAGTCGTCTCCCGTGACAGATGGTGTCTCGACTGCGCTCGACACGAACGGGGAGGGGGCGGTGGCTCAGGCCTTCGGGATGGTGGGCACCATCGCCGGCATCGCCCGACACCCCCGCGCGAAAGCCCCGATGGAGGTCATCGACCATGTCGAGATCACCATCGAGGCCGGGCTGCACGGCGACTTCCGCGGCTATGTGAAGCCCGGCGGCATGGGCCGGCGCCAGGTCACGTTGCTGGAACGCAGCGACTGGGCCACGGCGATGGCCGAGGTCGGCCAGGATATCCCATGGTATGAACGCCGCGCGAACCTGCTCGTCGACGGCTTCGACTTACCCCAGATACCCGGCACCCGGCTGCGCATCGGCGCGGACGTCGTGCTGGAGGTGACGCGCCACACCGATCCGTGCGAACGCATGGAGGCATTGGCGCCAGGATTGTTCGCCGCGCTGACGCCCGACTGGCGGGGCGGGGCCTGTACCCGAGTTTTGATGGGCGGCAGTATCGCCGTCGGTGATGAGATCAGGATCGAAGAACCATGACCAAGCCATTCAAGACGCTCGATGATATGGGCGACATCCAGGGCAAGCGCGTGCTCGTCCGCGAAGACCTGAACGTGCCGATGGCCGAGGGTCGCGTCACCGACGACACCCGCCTGCGCGCGACCGTCGCCACCGTTGGGGAACTCGCCGACAAGGGTGCGATCGTCCTTGTCCTAGCACATTTCGGCCGTCCCAAGGGTGTGCCGAGCCCGGAGTTCTCGCTGTCGCAGGTCGTGAAGCCGTACAGCGAAGTGCTCGGTCGCGAAGTCCGCTATATCGATTGGGAAGGCGCCGACGCCGCGGTTGCGACGCTGGAACCCGGCGACATCGCGGTGCTGGAGAACACGCGCTTCTTCGGCGGTGAAGAGGCTAACGACGCAGCGGTGGTCCAGCGGTTCGCCAGCCTCGGCGATCTCTACGTCAACGATGCCTTCTCCGCTGCACATCGCGCGCACGCCTCGACCGAAGGCCTTGCACACTTATTGCCCGCCTTTGCCGGCCGCGCGATGGAAGCCGAACTCGACGCGCTCCAGAAGGCGCTCGGTGCGCCCGAGCATCCGGTCGCGGCGGTCGTCGGTGGCGCCAAGGTATCTTCGAAGCTCGACGTGCTACGCCATCTCGTCACCAAGGTAGATCATCTGATCATCGGCGGCGGCATGGCCAACACCTTCCTCGCGGCGCGCGGCGTGGATGTCGGCAAAAGCCTGTGCGAGCATGAGCTTGCGAGCGTTTGCGAACAGATCATGGAAGCGGCGGACAAGGCGAACTGCACGGTCCACCTGCCGTACGACGTGGTGGTCGCCAAGGAGTTCAAGCCGAACACCGCCACCCGCACCGTCAACGTCCACGAAGTCGCCGCCGACGAGATGATCCTCGATGTCGGCCCGGCCGCGGTCGAGTCGCTCGGGGACGTTCTCAAGAACTGCCGCACGCTGGTCTGGAACGGCCCGCTCGGTGCGTTCGAGACGGTGCCGTTCGACAAGGCGACCGTCGCGCTCGCCAGGACGGCGGCGGCTCTGACCGAAGGCGGCTCGCTCGTCTCTGTCGCCGGTGGCGGCGATACGGTCGCTGCGCTCAATCACGCCGGTGTCGCGGACGCCTTCACGTTCGTCTCGACCGCTGGCGGCGCGTTCCTGGAATGGATGGAAGGCAAGGACCTTCCCGGCGTTGCAGCGCTGACCCGTTAGGGCGCTGGTTCCCGCAGCAGCGGGACCAGCAGGCAGTTCAAGTCGTTAAGGTCGAACGCGCCGGTTTTCGCATAGCGAACGATACCGGCGCGATCGATGATGAAGTTGGTGGGGAGGGCGCCCAGGTGCGTGAACGGTCCCTTGATCCGCCGTGCGGACTGGATCGCCATCGCGGCGAACAGCGGCTTGAGCCTCGCCGCGGACAGTGAATCCTCCGTCGCCACCGCGAAAACGCGCAGGCCATTGTCCTTTCGAAGCCTATAGTAATTATCGAGCAGCGGCAGTTCGGCCTTGCAGGGGCCGCACTAGGTCGCCCAGAAATTCAGGACGACGACCTGGCCGCGAAGGTCGGCGCTGCGGACCTTGCTGCCGTCGATGAGCGTCAGTTCGAAATCGGGTGCACGCTCGCCGATCTTTACTGCCGCCGTTGCTGGTCCCGGTGCTACGGATGCCGCCATCAGCATCGCGCACGTTATGATCCCGCGCAAAATCGTCATCGCCCTCGTCCCCCTGTGGACATTCTCCGCGTCCGACGACCTTCCGTCAATCGCGCGGCCAACCGAGCGGGCAGGGGATTGATCCCGGCCATTCGCGCGCCTATGTTTAACATGTTAAACGGAGACTCGGATGCTCGGCGTCAGGCTCGATAGCGAACTCGAAGAACGACTCGCGGCAGTTGCGCGCACCCAAGGGCGCAGCAAAAGCGATATCGCACGCGAAGCCGTGCGACGCTATGTCGAACGCCACGACGAGGCGTTCCTTGCGGAGGCACGGCGTCAGTCGCTCGCGGCGGCGGACCATGATCGTCGGGCCGGTGAAGAAGATTGGGACGCACTGATCGCGGCGCCACTTGCATGAAATTCGTGCGCGGTATGATCGTAGTTGGGACTGGCAAGGGCGATTTCTCTGGAAAACCGCGCCCTTTTCTCGTTGTCCAGTCCGACCTCTTTGCGGATCATGCGACGATTTCTCTGTGCCCGCTGACGAGTGTCATCAGCGGGACGAACCTGTTTCGCGTCTCGCTCGAGGCGTCTCCCGAGACCGGCCTTCTCCGCGACAGCGATATCCAGGTCGACAAGCTTGATACGCTCGACCGCAACGCGATCGTAAAAATCATCGGTACGATACCCATCACCACCATGACCCGGGTCGACGACGCACTGCGCCGCTGGCTCGAACTCTAGACAGGAATTCAGCATGACCTCGACAATCACCCCGCAAATCAAAACCATTCTCGACAAATACGAAGCCACCAGCCCGGCGGTGAAGGCGAACCTCGCGCGCATCCTGATGCAGGGCAAGCTCGGCGGCACCGGCAAGATGGTGATCCTGCCGGTCGACCAGGGGTTCGAGCATGGCCCGGCGCGCAGCTTCTCGGTCAATCCGGCGGCGTACGACCCGCACTACCACTATCAGCTGGCGATCGACGCGGGGCTCAGTGCCTATGCCGCGCCGCTCGGAATGCTCGAAGCGGGAGCGGATACGTTTGCCGGGCAAATTCCGACGATCCTGAAGTGCAACAGCTCGAACAGCTGGGCGACGACGATCGATCAGGCAGTGACGGCCACGGTGTCGGATGCAGTGCGGCTTGGCTCGGCGGCGATCGGCTTCACCATCTATCCTGGCGCGGAACAGTTCTTCGACCTCGTCGAGGAAATCCGCGAACTGAGCGAAGAGGCGAAGTCGGTCGGCATCGCGACGGTGATCTGGTCGTATCCGCGCGGCGGCGAGCTGACCAAGGACGGCGAGCTCGCGCTCGACGTCGGCGCCTATGCCGCGCATATCGCGGCGCTGCTCGGCGCTCACATCATCAAGACCAAGCTGCCGACCGCGCATATCGAGCAGAAGGAAGCCAAGCCGCTGTATGCGAACACCGACTGGTCGAAGCAGTCGGACCGCGTGAAGCACGTCGTCCAGTCGAGCTTTGCCGGGCGCCGCATCAACGTCTTCTCGGGCGGCGCGTCGAAGGGCGAGGACGCGATCTTCCAGGACGCGCGCGACATCCGCGACGGCGGCGGCAACGGCTCGATTATCGGCCGCAACACCTTCCAGCGTCCGCGTGACGAAGCGCTGGCGATGCTCGACCGGATCATCCGGATCTACAAGAACGAAGAATAGCCTCGGTTTGCTTGCACCTCACCTCGGTCATGCGCCGGGGTGACGTGGCGGGTATGAGCGGCTAGGGGGCGGACATGACCGAATTCGAAGATCCGCTGGGCCCGCTCGATCCCAATTTCGCCGAGAATTTCCGCCGCGACATGCGCCGGCCGGCTTGCCAGTTGTATCTGGTATCGCCGCTGGACGTCGGGGGTGACTTTCCGGAGCGTCTTGCTCGCGCGCTTGATGCTGGCCCCGTGGCTGCGTTCCAGTTCCGCGTGAAGGATATCGACCAGCATGCGGCGGCCGCGCTGGGCGAGCCGTTGCGCGCGATCTGTGCCGAGCGCGACGTCGCGTTCATCGTCAACGACGATATCGGACTGGCCAAGCGGCTCGACGCGGATGGCGTACATCTAGGGCAGGACGATGGCGATCCGCGCGAGGCGCGCGCGCAGCTCGGGCCCAATGCGCAGATCGGGGTGAGTTGTCACGGCAGCCGCCATCTGGCGATGGAAGCGGGCGAGGCTGGGGCCGATTACGTTGCGTTCGGGGCGTTCTATCCGACGACGACGAAGGTCGCGACGCACACCGCTGAGCCGGTGATCCTGTCGTGGTGGTCGACGCTGTTCGAGATGCCATGCGTCGCGATCGGCGGGATTACGCCGGAGAATGCTGGTCCGCTGATTGCTGCGGGTGCCGACTTCATTGCGGTGTCGAGCGCCGTTTGGGGTAGCGACGAGGTCGCTGCGATCAAGGCGTTCGGCGAGGTTCTCGCGAAGCGCTGAGCCGTTGGAAACAACCGTCGTCCTGACCGTTTGATGCAGCAGCGTAACGGTTTGGGATGATGGGCATGACGGCATTTGCGATGAAGGCTTCGGTTCTTGCGGCATGCCTGCTGGGTGCCGCGTCGCCCTCGTTGGCACAGACGGCACCAGCCAAGCCCGTACCGATCGATCGCAACATCCTGCACGTACAGGTTATCCTCGACCATCTCGGCTTCGGGCCGGGCGTGCTCGACGGGCGCGGCGGGCAGTCGCTGGTGGCGGCGCTGAAGGGGTTTCAGGAGGCGAAGGGGCTGCCAATTACCGGCAAGTCTGACGCGCGGACGTTGCAGGCGCTGTATCCGTACCGCGCCGCGCGGCCGACGGTGACGGTCGCGCTGACGCCGGAAATGCTGGCAGGGCCGTTCGTTAATCCGTTCCCGAAGGATCCTGCCAAGCAGGCTGAACTGCCGTCGCTGGGCTACAAGAATGTCATGGAGAAGCTCGGCGAGATGTTCCACACGACGCCGGCGGTGATCGTGGCGCTGAACTCGCCGACGACGAAGCTGGCGCCGGGCACCAAGGTCGTGTTTCCCAACGCACTGCCATCGTCGCGCGCGTACGATCCGAAGCTCAAGCCCGACTGGATCGCCACGCTCACCATGCTGAACGTCGATGCGAAGCAGCCGCAGGCGGACCATGTCGTGGTCGACAAGTCGGACGGCGTGCTGCGCGTGCTCGACGCGAACGACAAGCTGATCGCGCAATTCTCGGCGACGATGGGGTCGAGCCACGATCCGCTGCCGCTCGGCACGTGGACGATCAAGGGCTCCGATTACAATCCGAAGTTCCACTTCAATCCGGCACTGTTCTGGGATGCGAAGAAGGGGCAGACGAAGGAGATGTTACCGCCGGGGCCGAATGGTCCGGTCGGTGTCGTATGGATGGATCTGTCGAAGGAGCATTATGGCATTCACGGCACGCCGAACCCCGAGACGATCGGGCGTGCCGAGAGCCATGGCTGCATCCGCCTGACCAACTGGGATGCGGCGCGATTGTCGATGATGATCAAGCCGGGGACCAAGGCCGTGTTCCAGGCTTGAGGCGATGACGCGGACGTTCTGGATCATTCTCGGGCTGATCGTGGTTGTGGTCGGCGGCTTTGCGTCGATGGTGTCGTTCGGGAGCAGCGGTAGCGGCATCGAGCGGCGGGTGCCTTGGCGTAAGTCGGCGCCCCCGGCTGAGGTCGCTACCGTTTCCGTGACGCCGGGGGCGCTGGTTGTCCCAGTGGCAGGCGTCCCACGCAAGGCGATTGCGAACAGTTGGAACGATGCGCGGGGCGGCGGGCTGCGAGGCCATCATGGCACGGATATCATGGCACCGGGCGGCACGCCCGTCGTCGCGGCTGCGCCGGGGCGGGTCGAAAAGCTGTTTCAGAGCGGGCTTGGCGGCATCACGCTTTACGTCCGCTCGCCGGATCGCCGCTGGACCTATTATTACGCGCATCTTGCGGGGTACGCGGCCGGCATTCGCGAGGGGATGGCGGTCAAGGCGGGCGACACCTTGGGCTATGTCGGCGACTCCGGCGATGCGGGGGCAGGCAACTACCACCTCCATTTCGGGCTGACCAAGATGCAGCCGGGTGAGCGCTGGTGGCAGGGCGAGAACGTGAACCCGTACCCGCTGCTTGCCGGACGCGAGCGCGCCCGCTAAAGCCCGCCGCTTCGGGTTTCCGCAGAGCCACGCCTTGATGGCCATGCTTCGCGGACAGCCCCTAGCTCTTTCCAGCAGGAATCGGTCATGAAGATCAACGCGGTCGAGATTCGTCCCGGCAACATTCTTGAATATGAGGGCGGCATTTGGCGCGCCGTCAAGATTCAGCATACCCAGCCCGGCAAGGGCGGTGCCTATATGCAGGTCGAGATGAAGAACCTCATCGACGGCCGCAAGAACAACACCCGCTTCCGCTCCGCCGAGAGCGTCGAGAAGGTGCGGCTCGAGACCGTCGACTTCCAGTTCCTGTTCCGCGAAGGCGACATGCTCACCTTCATGGACAAGATCAATTACGAGCAGATCTCGCTCGACGCCGACATCCTGGGCGACGCCGCGGCGTTCCTGCAGGACGGCATGGACGTGGTGATGGAGCTCTGGGAAGAACGGCCAATCTCGGTCCAGCTGCCCGACACGATCGAGGCGCTGATCGTCGAGGCGGACGCCGTCGTGAAGGGGCAGACTGCTTCGTCGAGCTACAAGCCTGCCGTGCTGGAGAACGGCGTGCGCGTAATGGTGCCGCCGCATATCGGTGCGGGCACGCGGATCGTGGTCGATGTGTACGAGCAGACCTACGTGCGTCGCGCGGACTGAGTTCCCCTTCCGCTTGCGGGAGGGGTTAGGGGAGGGCCTTCTTCCAGCTTCGCGTATCGGTTCAAGCCCTCCCCCGACCCCTCCCGCAAGCGGGAGGGGAGGAGATTTCTAATGCCCAGCCATTCCGGCATCATGACCGTCATCGAGCGCGCCGCCCGCAAGGCCGCGCCGCGCCTGCGCCGCGACTTCAACGAGGTCCAGCAGCTCCAGGTGAGCCGCAAGGGTCCAGCCGATTTCGTCAGCCAGGCCGACCAGCGCGCCGAGCAGACGATCTTCGAAGAACTCAGCCACGCCCGTCCCGACTGGGGCATGCTGATGGAAGAGCGCGGCGAGGTCGAGGGCGATCCGAACAAGCCGCGCTTCATCGTCGATCCGCTGGATGGTACGTCGAACTTCCTCCACGGCATCCCGCATTTCTGCATCTCGATCGCAGTCGAGGAGCCGATGCCGAACGGCAAGCGCGAGGTGACCACCGCGCTGGTGTATCAGCCGCTGACCGATGAAAGCTTCTGGGCGGAGAAGGGTCGGGGTGCTTGGCTCACCGACCAGCGCCTGCGCGTGTCGTCGCGGCGTGATCTGTCCGAATCGCTGATCGCGACGGGGATTCCGTTCCTGGGGCATGGTGACTTCGCTCAGTGGAGCCGGATTTTCGGCGCGGTTGCGCCTGAGGTTGCGGGCATCCGTCGTCTTGGTGCTGCGGCCCTCGATCTGGCATGGCTTGCGGCCGGTCGGTTCGACGGCTTCTGGGAATCGAACCTGAAGCCTTGGGACGTTGCGGCTGGCATGCTGCTGGTTAAGGAAGCCGGTGGCTTCGTCACCGACTTCCGTGGCGGCGATCGTGCAATGGAGCGTAACGAGTTCCTCGCTGCGAACGATGCATTGCACTCGCGTCTGCACAAGCTGGTGGCCGGAGCGCTGCGCTAAGGCGGATGAACGATCCTCCCCCGCAAGGGGGAGGTGGCAGGCGTTTGCCAGTCGGAGGGGGAGGTAGGGCAACCTCTGTTCCGCGTCCTCCCCCTCCGTCACCTTCGGTGCCACCTCCCCCTGGCGGGGGAGGATCGTAAGGTTGGAGGGCATCAGCGCGCAGTCCGTGATGCCGGCTTGTTCCGGCATCCACTCGCGCAAAACATCTTCCGTCGTCTGTTTGCGATACCGGAGGACTTCGGGACTACTCGGTGTACCCCCTAGAGCCGAAGTTAGCTTGTCTCCCCGCGAAGGCGGGGATCTAGATTGGACTCCCGCCTTCGCGGGAGAACAAGGAGGCGGGGGCTGTCTTTCGAACGCGGCGTCGTCTTTGCTTCTCAGCAAGGCGCCGGACACGTCCGAGGTGACGGATCGGTATCGGCGACGTCATGGGGCGCCAACGCTCGTCCACGCCAGGTAACGCATGTTTCCCGTCACTCCGTCCGTCCACTTGCGAGTGATTCTCACACCCTCCACGCCTTGCCCATCACCCCCCATCGGCCTAAAGCGGCCCCGTTCCGTTCGCACTTGCGAGAAGCAATTTGGTCGACCTGTCGCACTATCTTCCGATCCTCCTGTTCCTCGGGGTCGCCATCGCATTGTCGAGCACGTTCGTGTTCCTGCCGATGGCCGTCTCGCGCCTCACGGGGTCACACAAGCCTACGCCTGAGAAGCTCAGCGAATACGAGTGCGGCTTTCCCGCATTCGAGGATCCGCGGAGCCAGTTCGACGTACGCTTCTACCTGATCGCCATCCTCTTCATCATCTTCGATCTTGAGGCCGCGTTCCTGTATCCCTGGGCCGTCTCGGTCTTCACGCTCGGCTGGACCGCGTGGATTTCGATGATGATCTTTATCGGCGAATTGGCCCTTGGCCTCGTCTACGCATGGAAGAAGGGAGCACTCGATTGGGAGTAGAGCTTCAGCCCGCACCCGGTTCGCCCAGTTCGCTGGTGCCACCCGACCAGGGCTTTTTCGACGGTTTGAACGGTGAACTGACGGACAAGGGTTTCCTCGTCACGTCGACCGAAGAGCTGTTCCAGTGGGCCCGTACCGGCTCGCTGTGGTGGATGACGTTCGGGCTCGCGTGCTGCGCGGTCGAGATGATCCACGTCAACATGCCCCGCTACGATCTGGAGCGCTTCGGTGCCGCACCGCGCGCGTCGCCGCGTCAGTCGGACGTGATGATCGTTGCCGGCACGCTCTGCAACAAGATGGCCCCGGCACTCCGCAAGGTCTATGACCAGATGTCCGAGCCCAAGTACGTGATCTCGATGGGATCGTGCGCGAACGGCGGCGGCTATTATCATTACAGCTACAGCGTCGTGCGTGGCTGCGATCGGATCGTGCCGGTGGATATCTACGTTCCTGGGTGCCCGCCGACGGCTGAGGCGCTGCTGTACGGCATCATGCAGTTGCAGCGGAAGATCCGGCGGTCCGGGAGCATCGAGCGTTGAGGGCTCCCGCACCAGCTTACGCGTCGAACGACGGCGTGATCGACAGCGCCCGCGCGGCGCTCGGCGGCATGCTGATCGACGCGGTCGATCATGTCGGCGAAGTCGCGCTGCACGTTCGTCGTGAAGACCTGTACGACGCGATGATCGCGCTGCGCGATACGCCGGGGCTTGCCTACCAGCAGCTCATGGAGATCGCCGGCGTCGACTATCCGGATCGTGCTGAGCGCTTCGAGGTCGTCTATTGCATGTTGTCGCTGACGCGGAATCACCGCCTGCGCGTGCATGTCGCGACCGACGAGGAAAAGCCGGTGCCGTCGGTGACGGACATCTGGCCGGTCGCCGGCTGGCTCGAGCGCGAAGTGTACGACATGTACGGCGTGCTGTTCAGCGGTAACCCGGACCTGCGCCGCATCCTGACCGACTACGGCTTCCGCGGTCATCCGCAGCGGAAAGACTTCCCGCTGACCGGGTATGTCGAGCTGCGCTATTCGGAAGAGTCGAAGCGCGTCGTGTACGAGCCCGTTCAGCTTGCGCAGGACTTCCGTACGTTCGATTTCATGAGCCCGTGGGAGGGCGCGAACTACGTCCTTCCGGGTGACGAGAAGGGCGCATTGCCCGAGGCCAAGGGTGCTCCGACGCCGCTCAAGGCTGACACCATCGTAAAGGCGGACGCGGCGCAGTCGCCTACCCAGGCGCCGACCGAACCCAAGAGCACCGAGTCGACCGCACAGACGGGCGCCGGCAAGTCGGAGTCCGATGCGACGCCGAAGCCTGCGAACCCCGACGTGGTCCCGACTAAGGGTGGAGGACAGAACCAGTGAGTCTGTATGTCGAAGAGCTTCTGGGCGAGGCCGACGCAGCCGATCCCACGACCGGCGACGTCACGATCCAGAACTACACGATCAACTTCGGTCCGCAGCATCCCGCCGCGCACGGCGTGTTGCGCCTCGTCATGGAGCTCGACGGCGAGATCGTCGAGCGCGTCGATCCGCATGTCGGCCTGCTCCACCGCGGCACCGAGAAGCTGATCGAATACAAGACCTACACGCAGGCGCTGCCGTATTTCGATCGTCTCGATTACTGCTCGCCGTTGTGCATGGAGCATAGCTGGGTGTTGGCGGTCGAGAAGCTGCTCGATCTCGAAGTGCCCGAGCGCGCGCAGTATCTGCGGGTGTTCTTCGCCGAGCTGACGCGCATCTCGAACCACATGCTCAATCTGGGCTCGCACGTCATGGACGTCGGCGCGATGACGCCGAACCTGTGGCTGTTCGAAATCCGCGAAGACTGCATGAACTTCTTCGAGCGTGTCAGTGGCGCGCGCATGCATTCGAACTATTTCCGTCCGGGTGGCGTGCATCAGGATGCGCCGCTTAAGTTGCTCGCCGATATCGGCGACTGGCTCGACACGCGCCTGCCGCGGCTGTTCGAGGACGCTATTTCGCTCGTCGCGGACAACCGCATTTTCAAGCAGCGCAACGTCGACATCGCCGTGGTCAGCCGTGACGACGCGATCAAATGGGGCTTTTCCGGCCCGATGATCCGCGGCTCGGGTATCGCCTGGGATCTGCGCAAGTCGCAGCCCTATGACGCCTACGCCAAGATGGACTTCGAGGTGCCGGTCGGCACGCGCGGCGATTGCTATGACCGGTTCATGGTACGCGTCGAGGAAGTGCGTCAGTCCGCGCGGATCATGAAGCAGTGCCTGCGCGACATGCCCGAGGGGCCGATCGCGTCGCTCGACCGCAAGGTCGTGCCGCCCAAGCGCGGTGAGATGAAGCAGTCGATGGAAGCGCTGATCCATCACTTCAAGCTCTACACCGAGGGCTTCCACGTGCCCGCCGGCGACGTCTATGTCGCGACCGAAAGCCCCAAGGGCGAGTTCGGCGTGTATCTGGTCGCCGATGGCTCGAACAAGCCGTACCGCTGCAAAATCCGCCCGACCGCGTTCTCGCATCTGCAAGCCATGGACTTCATGGCGAAGGGCCACATGCTGGCGGATACGACCGCGATCCTCGGCGCGATGGATATCGTTTTTGGTGAATGTGACCGCTAATGGCTGAAGCTCCGAAAATTCCCGACGAGGCCGAGACTCGCGCACGCTGGGGTTCGTTCGCGTGGACGGACGAGAATCAGGTGAAGGCGAACGAGATCCTCGGGCGCTATCCCAAGGGTCGCGAGCAGTCGGCGTCGATCCCGTTGCTTGATCTGGCGCAACGCCAGGTCGGCGCGGAAACGCAGACGCAGGGCTGGTTGCCGGTGCCGGTGATCGAGTTCGTCGCGCGTCAGATCAGCGTGCCGTACATGCGCGTGTACGAGGTCGTGACCTTCTACACGATGTTCAATCTCGCGCCGGTCGGTCGCTTCCACGTCCAGGTCTGCGGCACGACGCCGTGCATGCTGCGCGGGTCGGACGACGTTCTGGCCGCGTGCAAGAATCGCGGGCTGGTCAAGGGCGGCACGACGCCGGACGGCATGTTCACGCTGACCGAGGTCGAGTGCCTGGGCACGTGCGCGAATGCGCCGATGGTGCAGATCAACGACGATAACTTCGAAGATCTCGACTACGACAAGACGACCGAGATCCTCGAGGCGCTGGCCAATGGCGGGCACCCGACGCCGGGTCCGCAATTCGGTCGTCGCGCGAGCTGCCCCGAAGGCGGCCCGACCTCGTTGAAGGCGATGGTCGACGCGAACCACGATTACCGGGGGGAGTGGGCCTGATGCTCGCCGACAAGGACCGCATCTTTACCAACGTCTACGGTTTCCAGCCGTGGAACATCGCCGCAGCGATCATGCGCGGCGATTGGGACAACACCAAGGATTTGATGGCGCTCGGCCAGGACGCGATCATCGACGTGATGAAGGCGTCGGGTCTGCGCGGCCGTGGCGGTGCGGGCTTCCCGACCGGCACCAAATGGTCGTTCATGCCGAAGGAGCCCAAGCCCGACCGGCCGAACTTCCTCGTCATCAACGCCGATGAGTCCGAGCCGGGCAGCTGCAAGGATCGCGAGATCATCCGCCACGATCCGCACAAGCTGATCGAAGGCGCGCTGATCGCCGGGTTCGCGATGCGCGCGCGTGCCGCGTACATCTACATCCGCGGCGAATATATTCGTGAGGCCGAAGTGCTCTTCGCAGCCGTTGCCGAGGCTTACGACCGCGGCTTCATCGGCAAGAACGCGTGCGGCTCGGGCTACGACTTCGACGTGTTCGTGCATCGTGGCGCCGGCGCCTACATCTGCGGCGAAGAGACCGCGATGTTGGAAAGCCTCGAGGGCAAGAAGGGTCAGCCGCGGCTGAAGCCTCCATTCCCGGCGGGTGCCGGTCTTTATGGCTGCCCGACGACGGTCAATAACGTCGAATCGATCGCGGTTGCGCCGACGATCCTGCGGCGTGGCGCTGCGTGGTTCTCCAGCTTCGGCGCGGAGAACAACCGTGGCACCAAGCTGTTCCAGATCAGCGGCCATGTGAACAAGCCGTGCGTCGTCGAGGAAGAGATGAGCATCTCATTCCGCGACCTGATCGAGACGCATTGCGGTGGCATCCGTGGCGGCTGGGACAATCTGCTCGCGGTGATCCCGGGTGGTTCTTCGGTGCCGCTCGTGCCCGCCGCGCAGATCATGGATTGCGCGATGGACTTCGACGGCCTGAAGGCGGTCGGCTCGGGCCTCGGCACCGCGGCGATCATCGTCATGGACAAGTCGACCGACATCGTCCGCGCGATCAGCCGCATCTCGTATTTCTACAAGCACGAGAGCTGTGGCCAGTGCACGCCGTGCCGCGAAGGCACCGGCTGGATGTGGCGCGTGATGGAGCGGATGCGCACCGGAGACGCCGAGCTGTCCGAGATCGACATGCTCCAGCAGGTCACAAAGCAGGTCGAGGGTCACTCGATCTGCGCGCTCGGTGACGCTGCAGCCTGGCCGATCCAGGGCCTTATCAAGCATTTCCGCCCCGAGATGGAGCGCCGTATCCGTGAGCGCGGTGGCGACACCGCGCCGATGATGGAAGCCGCAGAGTAATGCCCTTAGTCAAAGTCGATGGCGTAGAGATCGAGGTGCCGCAGGGTGCCACCGTGCTGCAGGCGTGCGAGCTTGCCGGCAAGGAGATCCCGCGTTTCTGTTATCACGAGCGGCTGAGCATCGCCGGCAATTGCCGGATGTGCCTGGTCGAGGTGAAGCCTGGTCCGCCCAAGCCGCAAGCGTCGTGCGCGCTGCCGGCGGCGGACAAGCAGGAGATCTTCACCAACTCGCCGATGGTCAAGAATGCCCGCGAGGGCATCATGGAATTCCTGCTGATCAACCATCCGCTCGATTGCCCGATCTGCGATCAGGGTGGCGAGTGCGATCTCCAGGACCAGTCTGTCGCCTACGGCCGCGGCCACTCGCGCTACGACGAGAACAAGCGCGCGGTCACTGAGAAGTATATGGGTCCGATCGTCAAGACGGTCATGACCCGCTGCATCCAGTGCACGCGCTGCATCCGGTTCGCCGAGGAAGTGTCCGGCGTCGAGGAGATCGGTGCGATCTTCCGCGGCGAGGACATGCAGATCACCTCGTATCTCGAGAATGCGGTCAAGAGCGAGCTGAGCGGCAACGTCGTCGATCTGTGCCCGGTGGGCGCGCTGACGTCGAAGCCGTACGCGTTCGAGGCGCGCCCTTGGGAATTGCGCAAGACGCTGACGATCGACGTGATGGATGCGGTCGGCACCAACATCCGGCTCGACAGCCGTGGTCGTCAGGTGCTGCGCTGCGTACCGCGGATCAACGAGGACGTGAACGAGGAGTGGGCGACCGACAAGACGCGCCACGCGATCGACGGCCTCGTCCGTCGTCGCCTCGACAAGCCTTATGTCCGGGTGAACGGCAAGCTACAGCCTGCGACGTGGGATGAAGCGTTCGAAGCGATCAAGGCGGTGAACGCCGGGTCGAGCGTCGCGGCGGTTGCCGGCGATCTGGTCGATTGCGAGACGATGTACGCCGCCAAGGCGCTGCTCGCGAAGATGGGGTCGAGCCTGCTCGAAGGTCGTCAGACCGGTATGGACTATGACGCGACGAGCATTGCCGCGGTCAATTTCAACACGACGATCGCCGGTACCGAGCGTGCCGACGCGATCCTGTTGGTGGGTACCAACCTGCGCTGGGAAGCGCCGCTGGTGAACACGCGGGTGCGCAAAGCCATCAAGAAGGGCGCAAAGGTCTTTGCGATCGGGCCGGAGACGGATTTGACCTACAAGGTCGAGTGGCTCGGCGACGATCTGGCGCTGCTCGGCAATCTGCCCGAGGCGGTGACCGAGGCATTCGCGAAAGCAGAACGCCCGATGGTGATCGTCGGTGGCGGCGCGCTGAAGGGTGGCCATGCGGCTGCGCTCAAGCTCGTCGATACGCTGGGTGTCGTGAAGGACGGCTGGAACGGCTTCAACGTTGTCCACATGGCGGCCTCGCGGATGGGCGGGCTGATGCTCGGCTACGCGCAGAAGGGCGGGATCGCCGACGTGATGGGGGCGAAGCTCGGCTTCTTCCTCGGCGCGGACGAGGTCGATTATGCGAAGTTCGCAGGCTTCAAGGTGTTTGTGGGCCATCACGGCGACAAAGGTGCGGCGGCTGCCGACGTAATCCTGCCGGGTGTCACCTACGCCGAGAAGTCGGGCACGTGGGTCAATCTCGAAGGGCGCGTTCAGCGCGGCGAGCGCGCTGTGTTCGCACCGGGCGACGCGCGTGACGACTGGTCGATCTTCCGAGCGCTGTCCGACACGCTCGGCCACACGCTGCCGTTCGACAGCTTCGAGGGGCTGCGCGAGGAAATGTACGCAGACGTGCCTGCGTTGCGGCATCAGGCGCTCGCGACGTTCGAGTGGAACCCGCCTTCGCTCAACGGTGCAGGTGAGGGTGTCCTCGCCGGCTATCCGATCAAGGACTTCTACCTGACCAACGCGATTTGCCGTGCGTCGCCGACGATGCAGCGCTGCTCGGCCGAACTTCTCCACGGAGAAGATTACGCGGAGGCAGCCGAATGATCTCCTGGTTCGAATCCTCGCTCGGTTACGACTGGGCGTTCTTCCTCGCGACGATCATCGACATCCTCGTGATCGCGTTGCCGCTGATGCTGGCGGTGGCGATGATCATCTATGCCGACCGGAAAATCTGGGCGGCGATGGCATTGCGGCGTGGTCCCAACGTCGTCGGTCCGTTCGGCTTGCTGCAGAGCTTTGCCGACGGCCTGAAGGTGTTCCTGCAGGAGACGATCGTCCCCGCAGCCGCCAACCGGACGCTGTTCCTGCTGGCACCGATCATTACCTTCACGGTCGCGCTGATCGTCTGGGCGGTGGTGCCGTTCGGCGTCGGCGTCGTGCTCGCGGACATCAACGTTGGGCTGCTCTACGTGCTCGCGGCCTCGTCGCTCGGCGTCTACGGGATCATCCTGTCGGGTTGGGCGTCGAATTCGAAATACCCGTTCTACTCGGCGCTTCGTGCGGCCGCGCAGATGGTGTCGTACGAAGTCGCGATCGGCTTCATCCTGATTTCGGTCGTGCTGTGGACCGGCAGCTTCAATCTGTCGGCGATCGTGATGGCGCAGAAGTCGCATGTCTGGTTCTTCAACGGGTACATCCTCAATCCGCTGATGTTCCCGATGGCGGTGATGTTCTTCATCTCGTCGCTGGCCGAAACGCAGCGCGCGCCGTTCGATCTGACCGAGGCGGAGAGCGAGCTCGTCGCCGGATACCAGACCGAATATTCGTCGATGTCGTTCGCGCTGTTCTGGCTCGGCGAGTACGCCAACGTGCTGCTGATGTGCGCGCTCAACGCGACGCTGTTCTGGGGCGGCTGGCTGCCACCGGTCGACTGGGCACCGCTGTATTACGTGCCGGGGATCATCTGGCTGTTTGCCAAGATCCTGTTCTTCTTTTTTCTGTTCAGCTGGGTGAAGGCGACCGTGCCGCGCTATCGCTACGATCAGCTGATGCGGCTCGGCTGGAAGGTCTTCCTCCCCGTCTCGCTGTTCTGGGTTTTCCTCGTGTCGGGCTATCTCATGCTGACGCGCGTTGGAGTGGGTTCATGAGCGTCGCTCAGATCATCAAGTCGTTTACTTTGTGGGAATTCGTGAAGGCGCACGCGTTGACGCTTCGCTATTTCTTCAAGGAAAAGGCGACGATCAACTATCCGTACGAGCGCAATCCGGTGTCGCCGCGGTTCCGTGGTGAGCATGCGCTGCGTCGCTATCCGAACGGCGAAGAGCGGTGCATCGCGTGCAAGCTGTGCGAGGCCGTGTGTCCCGCGCAGGCGATCACGATCGAAGCCGAGCCGCGCGACGATGGTTCACGCCGCACCACGCGCTACGACATCGACATGACCAAGTGCATTTACTGCGGCCTGTGTGCCGAGGCGTGCCCGGTAGATGCGATCGTCGAGGGACCGAACTACGAGTTCGCTACCGAGACGCGCGAAGAGCTCATCTACGACAAGTCGAAGCTGCTCGATAATGGCGACCGTTGGGAAAGCGCGATCGCGGCTAACCTTGCCGCCGATGCGCCGTACCGTTAATGGCGCGCTCATTCTTCTCGTGGGCGTCTAAGGGGCCGCAATCGTGATTCAGGCCTTAGCCTTCTACCTCTTCGCCTTCGTCGTCGTCCTGTCGGGCGCGCTGACGATCGCGTCGCGCAACCCGGTCCATTCGGTGATGTGGCTGATCCTCGCGTTCTTCAACGCGGCGGGGCTCATGATCCTGGTCGGTGCCGAGTTCATCGCGATGCTGCTCGTCATCGTCTATGTCGGCGCGGTCGCGGTGCTGTTCCTGTTCGTGGTCATGATGCTCGACATCGACTTCACCGAGCTTCGTGCAGGCGTCGCCCGGTATTTCGGGATCGGTCTCGCACTCGCGGTTGCACTCGCGGCCGAGGTGATGATCGCGATCGGCGCCTGGAGCACCGGTCCGATCCAGCTCGCACGTCGTGCCGCACCGATCGACGACACCGTGCCCAACATCCAGGCGATTGGTAACCTGCTCTACACGCGCTATCTGTTCGTATTCGAGGGTGCCGGCCTGGTGCTGCTGGTCGCGATGATCGGTGCGATCGTGCTGACCCACCGCCAGCGTGGCGGCGTCAAGGCGCAGAACATCAGCCGCCAGAACGCGCGTCGTCCGCAGGACGCCACGCGCAACACGAGCCCGGTCGTCGGGCAGGGAGTCGAACTGTGACGATCGGTCTCGTCCATTATCTGGTCGTCGCGGCGATCCTGTTCACGATGGGGGTGCTCGGCATCTTCCTGAACCGCAAGAACCTCATCGTCATCCTGATGGCGATCGAGCTGATCCTGCTGGCGGTGAACATCAATCTCGTCGCGTTCTCGGCGTTCCTCCACGATCTCGTCGGACAGGTGTTCGCGATGTTCGTGCTGACGGTCGCCGCGGGTGAAGCCGCGATCGGCCTCGCCATTCTCGTGATCTATTTCCGCGGTCGCGGCACCATCGCGGTCGACGACGTCAACCGGATGAAGGGGTAATACGGTTGATCCAGCTTATCGTCTTCCTGCCGTTACTGGCCGCGATCGTTGCCGGGTTCGGCAATCGCGCGATCGGCAACGTGCCGGCGAAACTCGTCACCACGGCTGCGCTGTTCGCGTCGTGCCTGTTGTCCTGGCCGATCTTCATCGGCTTCCTTTCGGGCGCCAGCACGGCCACCGTCGCGCCGCTGCTCGACTTCATCCACTCGGGCGACATGAACGTCGCGTGGTCGCTGCGCGTCGATGCGCTGACTGCGGTGATGCTCGTGGTCGTCACGTCGGTCTCGGCGCTCGTCCATCTGTATAGTTGGGGCTATATGGACGAGGATCCCGACCAGCCGCGGTTCTTCGCGTATCTGTCGCTGTTCACCTTCGCGATGCTGATGCTCGTGACGGCGAACAACCTTGTCCAGATGTTCTTCGGCTGGGAAGGCGTGGGTCTCGCATCCTACCTCCTGATCGGGTTCTGGTTCCGCAAGCCTTCCGCCAGCGCCGCGGCGATCAAGGCGTTCGTCGTCAACCGCGTCGGCGATCTTGGCTTCATGCTCGGTATCTTCGGCACGTTCCTGGTGTTCGGCACGGTCTCAATCCCCGAGATCCTCGCCGCGGCTCCTGGCATGGCGGGCTCGACGCTCGGCTTCCTCGGCTACCGCTTCGATACGATGACGGTGCTCTGCTTACTCCTGTTCGTCGGCGCGATGGGCAAGTCGGCACAGCTCGGCCTGCACACCTGGTTGCCGGACGCGATGGAAGGCCCGACCCCGGTGTCGGCGCTGATCCACGCGGCGACGATGGTCACCGCTGGCGTGTTCATGGTCTGCCGCCTGTCGCCGATGTTCGAGATGAGCCCGGTCGCGTTGACCGTGGTCACCTCGGTCGGTGCCGCGACCTGTTTGTTTGCGGCGACCTGCGGTCTCGTGCAGACCGACATCAAGCGTGTGATCGCGTATTCGACCTGTTCGCAGCTCGGCTACATGTTCTTCGCGGCCGGTGTCGGCGCGTACGGCGCGGCGATGTTCCACCTCTTCACACACGCGTTCTTCAAGGCGCTGCTGTTCCTCGGCGCGGGCTCGGTCATCCACGCGATGCACCACGAGCAGGACATGCGCTATTATGGCGGCCTGCGTAAGAAGATCCCGGTGACCTTCTGGGCGATGATGGCAGGTACGCTCGCAATCACCGGCGTCGGCATCCCCGGTATCTTCGGCAACACCGCGATCGGTTTCGCAGGCTTCCATTCGAAGGATGCGATCATCGAGGCGAGCTGGGCTGCGGGTCAGCCGGGCGTGTGGTTTGTCGGCGTGCTCGTCGCGTTGCTGACCAGCTTCTATTCGTGGCGCGTGATGTTCCTGACCTTCTGGGGCAAGCCGCGTTGGGCCGCATCGGAGCACATCCAGCATGCGCTCCATGACGCACACGGTCACGATGACCAGGCGCATGACGCGCATCATGTCGACGATCACCAGGCGAACCCGGCGCAGGCCGAGGACGCAGGTCATGCGCCACACGGTCATCACGACGCAGCGCATGCGCCGGCCGAGGGCGACGGTGGGTATCACCCGCACGAGAGCCCGCTGCCGATGCTGATCCCGCTGATCGTCCTGTCGATCGGCGCGGTCCTCGCCGGCTTCGTGTTCCATGGCTTCTTCATCGAGCCGACCGCAGGCGAAGAGTTCTGGAAGGGCGCACTCGCGTTCCGCGAACATCTGATGCACGAGATGCACGGCGTGCCGTTGCTGATCAAACTGTCGGCGACGATCGCGATGCTGCTCGGCCTGCTGACCGCCTGGTACGCCTATATCAAGGCACCGATGTTCCCGGCCAAGGTCGTCGAACAGTTCGGCGTGCTCTACGACTTCCTGCTGCATAAGTGGTATTTCGACGAGCTGTACGACCTGATCTTCGTCCGCCCGGCCTTCGCGATCGGCCGTTTTCTGTGGCACCGCGGCGATGAGAAGACGATCAACCGGTTCGGGCCCGACGGCGCGACCTGGGTCGTCCAGATCGGCGCCCGTGTCGCCAACCGCTTCCAGACGGGATACCTCTACACCTATGCCTTCGTCATGCTGATCGGGCTGACCGCAGCCGTAACCTGGGCGATCGGACTGTAATGACCGGCTTTCCTATCCTTTCCGTCCTGATCGCGGTCCCGATGATCGCAGCCGTCGTGTGCCTGTTCGTCTCGGCGAACACGGCGCGGACTTTGGCTCTGGCGGCGACGCTGATCGACTTCGTGCTCGGCATCATGCTGTGGATGAACTACGACATCGGCGGCGCGCAGTGGCAGTTCGTCGAGCATGCCCCTGGCATCTTCGGTCCGTTCGGCTGGTCGCTCGGCATCGACGGCTTCGCGCTGATGCTGATCATGCTCAGCGTGTTCCTGATGCCGATCTGCATCGGCGCCAGCTGGCGCTCGATCACGACGCGCGTGCCCGAATACATGGCGGCGTTCCTGTTCACCGAAGTGCTGATGATCGGCACGTTCGCGGCGCAGGACCTGTTCCTGTTCTACGTGTTCTTCGAAGCCGGGCTCATCCCGATGTACCTGATCATCGGCATCTGGGGCGGTGCGAACCGGATCTACGCGTCGTACAAGTTCTTCCTGTACACGCTGCTCGGCTCGGTCCTGATGTTCATCGCGATGCTGTACATGGCGAAGACCGCGGGCACGACCAACATCCCGGCGCTGATGAACTACGACTTCCCGGCGCACGTCCAGACGTGGCTGTGGCTGGCGTTCTTCGCATCGTTTGCGGTCAAGATGCCGATGTGGCCGGTCCACACCTGGTTGCCCGACGCGCACGTTCAGGCGCCCACCGCTGGCTCGGTGATCCTGGCAGGCGTGCTGCTGAAGCTCGGCGGATACGGCTTCCTGCGCTTCCTGCTGCCGATGTTCCCCGAAGCCTCGGGCCAGTTGACCTGGCTGATCTTCGGCCTGTCGGCGGTCGCGGTGATCTATACGTCGCTCGTCGCGCTCGTTCAGTCGGACATGAAGAAGCTGATCGCCTATTCGTCGGTCGCGCACATGGCGATCGTCACGATCGGCCTGTTCGCGTTCAACCGGCAGGGCATCGAAGGCGCAATGATCATGATGCTGAGCCACGGCCTGGTATCGGGTGCGTTGTTCCTGTGCGTCGGCGTGATCTACGACCAGCTCCATACCCGCGAGATCTCGCGCTATGGTGGCCTCGCGATCAACATGCCGAAGTACGCGATCTTCTTCCTGTTCTTCACGATGGCCTCGATCGGCTTGCCGGGCACCAGCGGCTTCGTCGCCGAGTTCCTGTCGCTGATGGGCACGTATCAGGTCTCGACCTGGACCGCGCTGCTCTGCACGACGAGCATCATTCTCGGCGCTGCATACATGCTGTTCCTGTACCGTCGCGTCGTGTTCGGCGAGATCAAGTCGGACGACGTCCGTGCGATGGTCGATCTGTCCGGCCGCGAGATGTGGCTGCTCGCACCGATCGCAGCCGTCGTGCTGTGGATGGGCGTGTATCCCGAGAGCTTCCTGGCACCGATGCGCAAGGACGTGGGCGTACTTCTCGCCCGGGTCGACCGCGCCAAGCCGGCCAGCGACTCCAACCCAACTGCGGGGAAGCCCGCCGCAACCGTCCATAGTGCCGCGCACGGGGAGGCACACTGATGGATTACGCCGCTAATATCGCAATGACGCTGCCCGAACTGGTCCTGGCGTTGGGTGCGATCGCCCTGATGCTCGTCTCGGCCTGGGGCGGGGACAAATCGACGCGCGCCGTCTCGATCGCCGCTGTGTTCGTCCTCGTGGGGGCAGGGATCGCACTGGTCGGTCCCGCCTCTTCGGGTGGCTATGCGTTCGACGGCCTGTACCGCGCGGACGCGTTCGGCGCGTTCGCCAAGGTGCTGATCTACATCGCCTCTGCGGTCGCGATCGTCATGGCGCCGAGCTTCTTCGCACGCACGCACGGCGACGATCTGCGTCCTGAATATCCGGTGCTGATCCTGCTGTCGGCCTGCGGCATGGGGATTATGGTCTCGGCCACCGACATGCTGACGCTGTATGTCGGTCTCGAGCTCCAGAGCCTTGCGGCCTACGTCCTCGCCAGCTTCATGCGGCGTGACGGGCGTTCGGCGGAAGCCGGTCTGAAGTATTTCGTGCTCGGCGCGCTGGCCAGCGGCATCCTGCTGTACGGCATATCGCTGGTCTACGGGTTCAGCGGTACGACGTTGTTCTCGGGCATCTCGGAAGCCTATGCCGGCAGCAAGTCGCTCGGCCTGCTATTCGCTCTGGTGTTCGTGTTCGCAGGGCTCGCGTTCAAGATCAGCGCCGTGCCGTTCCACATGTGGACGCCCGACGTGTACGAAGGCGCACCGACTCCAGTCACGGCGTTCTTCGCGTCCGCCCCCAAGGTCGCCGCACTTGCGCTCAGCGTCCGCGTGGCAGTCGATGCGATGGGCCCGGCGACCGACCAGTGGCGTCAGATCGTGATCTTCGCGGCACTCGCCTCGATCATCCTCGGTGCGGTCGCGGCGATCGGCCAGACCAACATCAAGCGCCTGCTTGCTTACTCGTCGATCAATAACGTCGGCTTTGCGCTGATCGGTCTTGCGGCTGGGACGCCGGAAGGCGTGTCGGGCGTGCTGATGTACCTGACGATCTACGTCGCGATGACGCTCGGTTCGTTCCTGGTCGTGTTGCAGATGCGTGGTGACGACGGGCAGCCGGTCGAGACGATCGACAGCCTCGCCGGCATGTCGCGGACGCGGCCTGCGCTGGCCGCGGCACTCGCGATCTTCATGTTCAGCCTTGCCGGCATCCCGCCGCTGTTCGGCTTCTACGCGAAGTTCGCAGTGTTCAGCGCAGCCGTCGATGCCGGGCTGTTCCCGCTGGCGGTGGTCGGTATCGCTGCTTCGGTGATCGGCGCGTATTACTATCTGCGCGTCGTCAAGACGATGTACTTCGACGATCCGGCACCCGCGTTCGCGCCGATGGAGAGCAAAGTCGAGGGTGGCCTGATCGCCATCGCCGCGGTGTTCGTGTCGCCAGCCGGCTACCTCCTCATCCCCGTGCTTGGTGCGTGGACGATGTCGGCCGCACGGGCGTTGTTCTGAGCATCATCCGCACCGTCGCGGAGACAGGATCGACCAACGCCGACCTGCTGGAGCTTGCACGCGGCGGTGCCGAGGACGGTCTCTGGTTGCGCGCGATCCGGCAGACGGCGGGGCGGGGGCGGCTCGGGCGCGAATGGTCGTCGCCCGAGGGTAACCTCTACGCGAGCACGCTGGTGTGGCTTCGACCGAACGATCCGCCGGCCGCCAGCCTCGCGCTGGTCGCCGCGGTAGCCTTGCAGGAAACCGTCTCGACGTTCCTCGTCGCCGGGATCTGCCAGGGTACGACTGACGCGAGCGAAACGCTGGTCCTGAAATGGCCGAACGATCTGTTGCTCGCGGATGCCAAGCTGTCGGGCATCCTGCTTGAACGCGCGGATGACGCGGTGATCGTCGGCTACGGCGTCAACATTGCGCATCATCCGGATTTGGCCGACCGTGCGACGACCGATCTTGCGGCTCACGGCGTGGTGGTCGACCCGGCTATGTTCCTCGACATCCTGGCCGACAGTTTCGCGCGATGGATCGGCCGCTGGCGCACCGAGGGCATCGCCCCCGTCCGCGAGCGCTGGGTCGATTGCGCCCATCCCGCCGGCACCGCGCTGACCGCTCGCCTCCCCGATGGCAGCGGCATCGACGGTCTGTTCGTCGGGCTCGACACCGACGGTGCGCTGATCCTCCGCTTGGCGTCTGGCGAGCGGCGTGTCATTCACGCTGCCGACGTCTTCCTGCTTTGAGGCCCCGCTGATGCTGCTCGCGATCGATGCCGGCAATACCAATGTCGTGTTCGCGCTCGTCGAGGGCGGCGAGATCGTCGCGCGCTGGCGGATCGCGACCGATCCGCGGCGCACGGCGGACGAGTATGCGGTGTGGTTGAGCCAGTTGATGCAGCTCGGCGGGCATGATCGTAATGCGATCGAGGGCGTGATCGTCGCCACCGTCGTGCCGCGCGCGCTGCACAATCTCCAGGTGCTCGCGTCGAAATACTTCGACACCGAAGCGCTGATCGCCGGCCACGCGCCAGTCGAATGGGGCATCGCGATCGACGTCGACGAGCCGGCCTCGCTCGGCGCCGACCGTGCGGTCAACACGATCGCCGCGCACGCGCTGCATCCAGGCGACCTGATCGTGATCGACTTCGGCACCGCGACCACGTTCGACGTCGTCGACTATAGCGGCGCGTACAAGGGCGGGATCATCGCGCCGGGGATCAACCTCTCGCTCGACGCGCTGGTGACCGCGGCCGCGAAACTGCCGCGGATCGCGATCGAGGCGCCGGTAGACACGAGTGTCATCGGGCTCAACACCGTCTCGCAGATGCACATCGGCATCTATTGGGGCTATGTCGCGATGATCGAGGGGCTGGTCGCGCGGATGAAGCGCGAGATCGGCCGTCCCGTGAAGGTCGTCGCCACCGGCGGCCTCGCCACATTATTTGAGAAACAGACCGACGTGTTCGACGTCATCGAAGCCGACCTGACGATCCAGGGGCTGGCGATGATGTGGGATCGTCACCATATCTAGGGCCATTGGGCTCGCGCCGACCGGCCTGCGGGCCATATTCCTGTATAATCCTGAAAGTAATCAATGACTCCGAAGAACGAACTCCTTTTCTGTGGCCTTGGCGGCTCCGGCGAAATCGGCATGAACGTCAACCTGTACGGCTGCCAGGGCAAGTGGGTGATGGTCGATCTCGGCATCACCTTCGCCGATCCGCAATATCCGGGCGTCGACGTGATCCTGCCCGACCTGTCCTTTATCGAGGACCGGATCGACGACCTGCTCGGCATCGTCATCACGCATGGTCATGAAGATCATATCGGTTCGCTGCCGTACCTCGCCGAGGACCTCGGCGTGCCGATCTACGCGACACCGTTCACGATGGGCCTGATCCGCGGCAAGCTCGAGGAAGAGGGCATCGCCAACCGCGTGAAGCTCAAGATGATCCCGATGGGCGGCAATTTCCAGCTTGGGCCGTTCGGCTTCACCTTCGTCGAGATGTCGCATTCGATTCCGGAAGCGAACGCGCTGCTGATCGACACGCCTTATGGTCGGGTGTTCCACACCGGCGACTGGAAGCTCGACAAGAACCCGGTGATCGGCAACCCGACCACGCCCGAGGGCTTCATGGCGATCGGCGACAAGGGCGTCGACGTGCTGGTCTGCGATTCGACAAACATCTTCAACACCACCGCATCGGGCAGCGAGAGCACCGTGCGGAAGGGTCTGTTCGAGGAGGTCACCAAGGCCAAGGGCCGGGTGATGATCACCAGCTTCGCGTCGAACGCCGCGCGGCTGCACACGTTCGGTGAAGTCGCGAAAGAAACCGGGCGCAAGCTGTGCGTCACCGGGCGCTCGCTCGATCGGATCATCAAGGTCGCGCGTGCGACGGGCTATCTGAAGGACTTCCCCGACACGATCAGCCCCGACGAGGCGATGCGCCTGCCCAAGAACAAGGTGCTGGTCGTCGCTACCGGTGGCCAGGGTGAAGAGCGCGCGGCGCTCGCGCGCGTCGCCAATGGCCAGCACACGATCACGCTTGAGGCCGACGACACGGTGATCTTCTCGTCGAAGCAGATCCCGGGCAACGAGGTCCAGATCGGTCGCATCCAGAACACGCTGGCGGCCAAGGGCATCCGCATGATCACGGAGCGCCAGGCGCACGTTCACGTGTCGGGTCATCCGGGTCAGCCGGAACTCGCGCAGATGTACGACTGGCTGCGTCCCGAAGTGCTCGTGCCGACGCACGGCGAGATGCGCCACATGATGGAGCATGCGCGCTTCGGTCTCGAGCAAGGCATTCCGCGCGCGATCGTGCAGAGCAATGGCGACATCATCCGCCTGGCCCCTAAGGGCCCGGCGAAGATCGGCAACGCGACGGTCGGGCGTCTGGTGCTCGACGGCGACGTGATCCTGCCGGCGGACGGCGCGACGATCGCCGAGCGCCGCAAGCTGGCGATCAACGGCCAGATCTCGGTCGGTGTCGCGCTCGGCAAGGACGGCCGGATGGTCGGCCAGCCGCAGGTTCGCGTGCAGGGTGTGCCGGTCGAGGAAGACCGCGCGGCGTTCATCGCCGATGCGGTGCAGGCGGCGGCGGATACGGTACGTGGCGGCAAGCGCGAGAGCGAGAAGATGCGCGAGCAGATCCGTCTCGCGGTTCGCAAGGTCGCCAAGCGCTGGACCGGCAAGCAGCCGATCGTCGACGTGCTGCTGATCGAGGGCTGATCGGGTGCGCTGGACCTCGGCACTCGCGATCTACGTTCTGTTCTGGTCGTTCTCGGTGTTCCTGGTCCTGCCGTTCGGCGTAAAGACGACGCGTGAGGTCGGGGGCGAACACGTCCCCGGCCAGGCCGAAAGCGCGCCGCACGAGTTTCGGTCGGGGCGGACGGCGTGGCGGGTGACTGTGGTCGCGACGGTATTGTTTGTGTTGTTCCAGCTGAACTATTCGTACGGGTGGATTACGCCACAGAGCGTCGACCTGTTCGACCGCGGGAACATGGTCACGCGCTGAATTACCTTAGCGATCCTCCCCCGCAAGGGGGAGGTGGCTGGCTATTGCCAGACGGAGGGGGAGGTAAGCGCAAACCTCTGCTCCGTATCCTCCCCCCGTCACCTTCGTGCCACCTCCCCCTGGCAGGGGAGGATCACACGGTCGGCGTTATCCCGGCGTGGCAGCGGACCCTGCCAGCAAACCGCCGTCGATACTGATCTCGGTCCCCGTGATATACGTCGCCTCGTCCGACGCGAGCATTACCGCGACCGCAGCCACCTCGTCCGACATCCCGAACCGCTTCAACGGCGTATCGGCCACCAGAGCCGCCATCCGCGTCTCCCGGTCCATCCCATCCCCGAGCATAGGCTCCCAGATCGGCGTCAGAATCGCTGCTGGATGCACCGAGTTGCAGCGGATTTTCCACCCCTGCTGCGCGCAATACAGCGCGACCGTCTTGCTGTGATTGCGGATCGCCGCCTTTGACGACGCATAGGCTGCAGCGAGGGGAATGCCGACCAGCCCCGACCGCAACGAGATGTTGATGATCGAGCCGGTACCCCCCGTTTTCATCGCACCGATCGCATAGCGACAGCCGAGGAACGTGCCGTCAAGGTTGACCGCATGGACCGCGCGCCAATCCGACAAGGTCGCATGCTCGGGATCATGCGCGACCATGCCTTGCTCGAAACCAGTTACGCCCGCATTGTTCACGAGCACGTCGACCACCGGAACGATCTCCGCGAGGCGCTGCCAATCCGCCTCCTCGCGGACGTCCAGCTTTTCGAACCGGCAGCCGATCGCCGCCGCAGTTTCGACGCCAGCGGTTTCGTCGATGCCGGTGAGGATGACGATTGAGCCTTCGTCATGGAACCGCTCCGCGATGGCGCGGCCGATACCGCGCGCTGCGCCGGTTACGACGCAGATCTTGTTGTTCAGTCTTGGCATGTGAACCTCAAAATAATTGTCCGGTCCGCGGATTGCTCCCCCGGCGAAGGCCGCGTCAGCGGTGACGCTGGATTATTTCGACGACTCCTATGTGTTTGCTCGTGTGGCAGCGCGTTGGGAGCAACCAGATCAGCCAATTTCTCTGCCATGCTGGGCTCGTTTCGGCATCCACCGTTCCACATGCTCGATGGTCATGGGTGTGCTGAAGGGTGGACCCCGGAACCAGTCCGGGGCGACGGAGATGTCCTGCCGATAGGCCAGCCGAAACAGCGACGGTCGACGGGACTAGCGCAGGCGTTCGATGGCCTGTGCCAGTGCGACGTACAGCTTGCCCATGTCGGACGACAGCAACGTGACCCCGAGCGGCGAGCCGTCGCGTTGCGTCAGGATCGTGCGGAGCATTGCTTCGAAATCGTGGATGTAGCGGTTGACCATCTCGCGGAAGGGCTCGTCCTCGTCATAGAGACCGGCGATCTCGCGGACTTCGCTGGCGTCCAGGATACGGACGGCACGTCGGGTGAAGACACCGCGGTCGCCCTTGAGATATGCTCCCCAGACACTGTCGGAGATTTCGGGGGCGATCGCCTTGGTGATGTCGATCGACGCCGAATTTAGCGATTCGATCAGCAGAGAGACGCGGCGTGCGAAGGTGTCCTGATCGGCGTCCTCGCGCTCGGTTCGCGCTTCCTGGAGCCGCGTTTCGACGATCGCGGTCTGGTCGACGATCGCCTGGACTTCGCGCGCGAGGCGTTCGGTCGCGCCTGTGGCGGCGTCGACCGCGGCACCGGTGGCGTCGGTGAGCGCCTTGACCTGGCGTTCCACAGTGTCGTTGGTCGCGCGGCGCATCGCGTCGGCGCTGGCCGCTTCGAGTGCGGCGGCGGCTTCGGGGATGACCTTCGACAGCGTCTCGCGCGCCTCGTCGGCGGCGACGGCAGCGGTCTCGCGGACGCGGTGGAGCGCCTCGATCAACTGCGGCGCGGCGTCTTCGACGAAATGCTGAGTCCGGCCGATCGCCTCGTCGACCATGTGACCGAGCGCATCGGCCTTCGCGCGGCCTGTGTTGAGCGTGTTGAGCAGGTCGGTCGAGAGCGTGTCGAGCACATGGCGCTGTTCGCCGATCACCCCGGCGATCGCCTCGATCGCGTCGTGCGTGCTCTCCGCGGCAGTGACGAGCGCGAGCAGTTCGGGGCGTGCCGAAACGACGATGCTCTTGCTGGCGAGGACCTGCGTATCGAGGCGGCCGAGTGCGGCTGGCATCGTTTCGTCGATTTCGCGCGCGGCAGAGTCGAGGGCGACGAGCAGTGTTTCGGTCGTCGCGATAGTCCGGTGCGCCATGTCGTCGCCAGCCCGAAGCGCTTCGGTCATGGCATCCGCGGAGCCGCCTAGCGCGCTGATCGATACCGCGAGATCCTGCGTGCGCTCGGTGCCGTGGCGATGGAGCAGTTCGATCCGGGATTCGACTTCGCCGAGTCCGGTGTGAAGATCGTCGACGATACGGTCGCCGGCGCTGCGTTGCAGGTCGAGACGGATCGCGACGCGTTCGATCGCGTCCTCGACACTGGCGATCCGCTTGGCGAGCGCTTCGGCGCTGTCGCGAGCGGCGCTGTCGAGTGCGGCTTGGTTCGCGCCGACCATCGCCAGCATCGCGTCACCCTGCGCGGCGATGCCACGGCGCGAGTGATCGACCGCGTCGGCGGTGCGGTTGAGCAGTGCGTCGACTGCTGCGGACATGCCGTCGGTGACTGATTCGAGATGCGCGCCGGCAGTCTGGCTGGTCGCCTCCATGCGGACGATATGCGCGGCGAGGCGCTGTGCGGCGCCGCTCGCCATCGCGTCGGCGTCTCGGCCGCGTTCGGCCAGCGCTACGATCTGCGCGTCGAGCGCTGCGGCGTGTTCGCTCGCAGACAGCCCGGTGCGTTCGAGGCGCTTGGCGACGTCGTCGATATCCGCCTGCGCGCGGGGGAGGGTGGCGATCAGGACGCCGAGGCTGGTCTGCGCGCCGGCAGTCGAGGTCGCGAGATTGCGCGCGTGCGCGGCGGCCTGGTCAATCTCGGAGACCATGCCGCGGCCGATCGCCGCGAGTTGTTCGGTCGCGCCACCGCCCATCGCCATCAACGCGTTCAATTGCTCGGCGAGTTGCTGGCGGTTGGCGTCGATCGTGTTCGACAAGGCGGCGACGGTGCGTTCGAGGCTGGCGGCCTCGTCACGCATCGCCTGCGCGGTGATGCCGAACCGGTGCGCCTCGCTACGGCTGGTGCGCATCGCGAGCAGCCAGACGATGCCGATCAGCGCGGGGACGACGCAAAGCGCAGCGATGAACTGGACCAAGGCAACCGGCTCGATCGTCGCAAGCGAACGGCGCGCGAGCCACAGCATCGCCGCCAGCCAGACGACCACGACGGCAACCGCGATACCTACGTAAAGGCGTCCGCGGTCGGGCGCAGGGTCTTCATAAACCTCATCGAAACTGGATTCTGTGACGGTGTCGGACATGTTTTCTATCACCGGATCCATCACGATATCCGCGCAAATGGGATGGGCATTGCCTGCCGACGCGCGAAACCCGATCATTGACGAACCCCCGTTCATGAACTGCGGAAGTATCATGAATTGCGGCGGGACAAAACGGATGATGCGATCCTTGCGCGTTCATCCGTCCGGTAAGCAGGGCGGCACGGCGTACGATCCGGCGACCATAAGGTCAGGGACCCTTGATCGACGGAACGCGCGAGAATTCGAGCATCGATCGACGTGCGGTTTCGTGCCCTCAACGCCGAACCGAGCCTTGGCGCAGGGCGGTTCGGCCGAACGCGGGCTTTGCAGGACGGCGCGTACCGCCTAACAGCCTGCAATGCTTGCCGGCCTATTATTTGCAATTCATGACGCCGACGATCGCCCCGATCGTCTTGCTGCGACCTTGCCCTTCAGCGGCGTGACGTTGATCGAGTATCAGGCGCGGTTGCTGATCGCCGCCGGCGTTTCGCAGATCATCATCGTCGTCGCGCGCATGACCCCAGAATTGCTCGGGGCGATCAACCGCATCGGACGACGCGGCGTGAGCGTCGATACGGTACGATCCGCGATGGAAGCGGGCGAGAAACTTCACCCGCTGGCACCGGTGCTCATGCTCGGCGACGGGCTCGTCACCACCGACGCGATCGTCAAGGCGATGGCGGTCGAAGAGGGCGACTGCCTGCTCGTCGTCCCCGAGAGCGACGCGGGGCCGGGGTTCGAGCGTGTCGGCGGGCACATGGCGTGGGCCGGCGTCGCTCGGCTGAGTTCGAGCCGGATCGCCGAAGTCGCGGGCTTGCCGCAGGATTACGATCTCCAGTCGTCGCTGTTGCGGTTCGCAGTGCAGTCGCGCGCGACACACGTGCTGTTGCCGACCGATGCGGTGCGCGGTGGGCACGGGATCGAGCGCCAGGCGCGGACGCTGGAAGAGCGCGGGCGCGCGGTGCTGATGACGATCGTGTCGGGGCGGCGAGGCTGGTTCGACCGCTTTGTTCTCGCACCGATCGCGCGGCTCGCTTTGCCGCTGCTGGTCGATCGCGGTGCGGCTGGTACAACCGTTGGAGCGGTCGGCGCAGCGCTGGGCGTGGCCGGATTGGTGACGATCGGCTTCGGGCTGCCGTCGATCGGCCTGGTCCTGTCGCTCGTAGGATGCATAGCCTTGGCACTCGGCTCGGTGCTCAGTGGACTTCGCGACGATGCGCCGATGGCCCGTGGGCAGACCCTCGCGATCGGCGGCGTGGCGGCGGCATCGATCCTGGTCTTCGCGTTTTTCGTCAGTGGCTATGCGGGAAACAACACCGCATTGGCGATCGGTACCGCGCTCGTCGCGATCGGCGCGCTGGCCGAACGCGCCATACTCGAGCGCGAACGGAAGATGTGGTGGGGAAGTCCGGCAGCCTATCTGTTGATCGTCGCGCTGTTCGCGATCCTGGGGTTCCCGGTGTTCGGGCTCGGCCTGACCGCGGTGTATGCGACCGCGACGCTGGCGGTCGTGATCGAGCGACTTCGCCGAACGCCTTAGGCGGACCTTAACGTCCGGAGGCTAAGCACGGGATCATGTCGGTCGGTCCAGACCCAGTGCGCGACGTCGTGTCGCCCTATGATCCCGTTGCGCGAGCGGAGGATGCACGCCTGCGCGCGGACGCGCGGCTGACCGGAACGATCGCGGATTTCTTTCTCGATGCCGATGCACGGCTCGACGACCGGACGCGACTGATGCTCGCGCAGGTGCTTGGCGCGATCGTCGGGGCGATCGAATGGGATATCCGCCGACATGCCGCACGACTGCTGGCGGGCGGCGGCGCGACGCAGGCCGGCGAGGCGATGTTGAAGGCCGGGGCGGGGGGCGTTCTGGATCGGCTAACGCGTGCGGGATTGCTCCGCGATGAAGAATTGATGGACGAACTGATCGCGCGCGTACGCCATGACCTGATCGCCGCGTCGTTGCCGGTCGAGGTCGCGGAACCCGACGAAGCGAGCCTGCTGGTGAGGCTGGCGGGGGTGCCGGACAGCGTGGTGGCATCGGCGGCGTCTGCATTGCTGGCTGCGGAAAGCCGGCGGCGGGTGGCGAACGAGCAGGGATCGGTCGGGGGCAGTGAGTTACCCGCCGAACTGCATCACCGGCTGGTCTGGTGGGTGGCGGCGGCCGTGCGCGACGGCTTGAAGTCCGTCACGGGGGAAAGCGACCGGGCGATCACCGATGCGGCGCAGCGTAGTCTCGCCGCGCATGACGAGGGCGAGCGGCCCGATGCGGTGGCGACGCGGCTTGCCGGTGCGCTCGATGCCCGACCGAACGAACTGCCCGCGGTACTGGTCGAATCGATCGGCGACCGGCGGCTGTCGTTGTTCGTCGCGGTGCTGGCGCATGCGATCGGGATCGCGTTCGATCAGGCGCGGGCGATCACGCTGGACCCGGAGGGCGATCGGCTGTGGCTGGCGTTGCGTGCGATCGATCTCGATCGGCCGACGATCGCACGGATCGGGCTGGCGCTATCGGAGGCGGATCCGCGGCGCGATATCGAGGCGTTTGCAGATGCGCTCGATGCGATCGTGTCGGTCGGGGTCGAGGATGCACGTGCGTCGCTCGCGCCATTGGCGCTGAACCGCGATTTTCGGATGGCGTTGCGCGCTCTGGCGCGTACGGATCGGCGATGAGCGTGTTCGACCCTTCGATCGAAAGTCCGATTGCGCACGCGATCGTGGCGCCCGACGGTTCGCTGTCGTTTGCGGACCCGGCGCTGGTTGCGCTCAACCAGCGGGCGGGCGGGATGCGCGGTGCGCCACTCGCGGTGCCGCAGCTTGCGACGATCGCCCGGTTGGCGCGTCGGCTGGGGATCGTCGTGTCGCGCGGCGTGGTCGTCGCGGACGACGAAACGGATGTGGACCTCTGGGTGCGGGCTCAACCGGATGGTGAGAACGTACGGCTGACGGTGAGCGGCTGGCGCGAGATCGCGGCTTGGCGGCCGGCCCGACCGTCGCCGGATACGCAGGACGATTTCCACGGCAGCGATACGGATTGGCGGTGGGAGACGGATTCCGCGCTGCGGCTGACGTTTGTCACGCTCGATGCAGGGCCGAAGCACGGGTTCGACGCCCTCGCGCTGCTCGGCCAACCGCTGACGGCGATGTTTTCGCTGGATGCCGGTACGGATGGGGCTTTGCCGATCCTCGATTCTCTCGCCCGGCGACGCCCGATGACGGCGCAGCCCGCGCGGCTGCGGAGTTCCGGACGCGCGGTGACGTTGACGGCCAATGTTCGACACGATGCGGCGGGCGACTTTGCCGGGTTCGTTGGCGCTGCACGCATGGTGGTCGAAGACGCGCCGTCCCCTGCTGCCTCGGCCGATACACTGTCGCCGACCTTTACGAGCGGACTCGACAAGGCGTTGCGGGTTCCGCTCGCGCGTATTGTCGCCAACGCAGACAGCATCAATGCGCAGGCGGATGGCCCGGTGCAGGGCGATTACGCGGATTACGCCGCGGATATCGCCAGCGCCGGACGGCATCTGCTCGAACTGGTCGATGACCTCGTCGATCTCCAGGCGGTCGAGCGGCCAGATTTTGCGCTGTTGCCCGAGCCGATCGACCTTGCCGATGTGGCGCGACGGGCGGCCGGGCTGTTGTCGGTGCGCGCGGCGAACGCAGGCGTCACGATCACGCGCCCGGCGCTGGACGTGCGTGTTCCGGCGCTCGGCGATTTCCGCCGCGTGTTACAGGTTCTGGTCAATCTGGTCGGCAACGCGGTGCGTTACTCGCCACGCGGTGCGCAGGTGATCGTCACGGTGACGCGCACGCAGACCCATGCGGTCGTCGCGGTCGCGGATAAGGGCAAGGGAGTCGCGCCCGAGGATCAGGTGCGGATTTTCGAGAAGTTCGAGCGGGTCGATCCGTCGGAGGCCGGCGGTAACGGGCTCGGCCTGTATATCGCACGGCGTCTCGCGCGGGCGATGCAGGGGAATCTCACGGTCGAGAGCGCGCCCGGCGAAGGCGCGCGGTTCGTGCTGACGTTACCGGCGGATCCGGCGCGCCACTAATATCAACGCGAGGCCGAACGCGGCAAGGAATGCGCCGCGATCCGCCCATGGCCGCTGGTCGAGCATGAAGCTCGACTGCGGCCAGTGGACGTACCCGAGCCCCTGACCGATCCAGAGCAAACCCATCAGCGCGCAGAGCACGCCGACGACCATCAGGATCGGCCGGAGCGTCTTCATCAGCGTGACGCCATCGGGACGTAGTCACGCGCGGTCGGGCCGCTGTAGAGCTGGCGCGGACGGCCGATCTTCTGGTCGGGATCGGTGATCATCTCGTTCCACTGCGCGACCCAGCCGACGGTGCGGGCGAGCGCGAAGAGGACGGTGAACATCGAGGTCGGGAAGCCGATCGCCGACAGGATCACGCCCGAGTAGAAATCGACGTTCGGGAACAGCTTCTTCTCGATGAAGTACGGATCGCTGAGCGCCAGACGCTCGAGCTCGATCGCGACGTCGAACACGGGGTCGGTGACGCCCAGTTCGCCGAGCACTTCCTTGACGGTCGTCTGCATGACGGCCGCGCGCGGATCGTAGTTCTTGTAGACGCGGTGACCGAAGCCCATCAGGCGGAACGGATCGTTCTTGTCCTTGGCGCGGGCGATGTACTCGGGGATGCGGTCGACGGTGCCGATCTCATGCAGCATGTTGAGCGCGGCTTCGTTCGCACCGCCATGCGCGGGGCCCCACAGGCAGGCGATGCCGGCGGCGATGCACGCGAACGGGTTGGCGCCCGACGAGCCGGCGAGACGGACAGTCGAGGTCGACGCGTTCTGCTCGTGATCGGCGTGGAGGATGAAGATGCGGTCCATCGCCTTTTCGACGATCGGGTTCACGACGTACTTCTCAGCGGGGACGCCGAACGTCATCTTCAGGAAATTGCCGGTGTAGCTCAGCGTGTTGTCCGGATAGACGAACGGCTGGCCGACGCTGTACTTGTACGCCATCGCGGCGATCGTCGGCATCTTGGCGATCAGGCGGTGCGACGCGATGACGCGCTGCGCCGGATCGTGGATGTCGGTCGAATCGTGATAGAAGGCCGACAGCGCGCCGACGACACCGCACAGGATCGCCATCGGATGTGCGTCGCGGCGGAAGCCACGGAAGAACTGCGCAAGCTGCTCGTGTACCATCGTGTGGCGCGTGATCGTGGTCGAGAAGTTCGCCAGCTCGTCTTCGCTCGGCAGTTCGCCGTTGAGCAGGAGGTACGCGACCTCCATGAAGTTCGACTGCTCGGCCAACTCGCCGATCGTGTAGCCGCGGTGCAGCAGCGTGCCCGCGTCACCATCGATATAGGTCAGCTTCGACTGGCACGACGCCGTCGAAGTGAAGCCCGGATCATAGGTGAAATTGTCCGTCTGCGCGTACAGCTTGCGGATATCGATGACATCGGGTCCGACCGTACCGGACATCACCGGATACTCGAAATCCTTGCCGTCGACCTTGAGGGTTGCGGTCTCGCTCATGCTTGTATCCTTCCTCGAAATCTTATCAGCTAGCCATCCGGTCGGCGATCCGTCCCAGGCTCTCGTCGCGCCCGAGCAGGTCGAGCACATCGAAGATCCCCGGCGACGTCTTGCGTCCCGTCAGCGCGGCGCGAAGCGGCTGTGCGACCTGGCCGAGCTTGACGCCCCGCGCTTCGGCCACGCGCCGTACCGCGCCTTCGAGCGCTTCCGTATCCCACGTGGCGAGCGCGTCAAGTTCGGCATGGACATTGACCAAAATCGCACTCGCTTCACCCTGTAAAAGGCTCGCCGCGGCGTCATCCATCGCCAAAGGACGCTGGCTGAACAGGAAATTCGATCCTTCGGCCAGCTCGTTCAGGTTTGCGGCACGCGGCTTCAGGACGGGCATCGCGCGGGTCAGAAGATCGAGTCCGCCGCTCGGCAGGTCGTGACCGAGCCGGTCGGCGGCAAGTTGAGCCAGCCGTGCATCGTCGGCCTCACGGATATAATGCCCGTTGAGGTTTTCGAGTTTCTTCAGGTCGAAGCGCGACGGCGACTTGCCGACGCCCGACAGGTCGAACCATTCGACCGCCTGCTCGCGGCTGATGATCTCGTCGTCGCCGTGACCCCAGCCGAGCCGGAGCAGGTAATTGTCGAACGCCTCGGGAAGGATGCCCATCTCGTCGCGATACGCTTCGATGCCGACCGCGCCGTGACGCTTCGACAACTTGGCGCCATCGGGGCCGTGGATCAGCGGGATGTGCGCGTAGATCGGCTCAGGCCAGCCCATCGCGCGGTAGATAGGCAACTGGCGGAACGCGTTGTTGAGGTGATCGTCGCCGCGGATGACGTGCGTCACACCCATGTCGTGATCGTCGACGACAACCGCGAGCATGTAGGTCGGCGTGCCGTCCGAGCGCAGCAGGACGAGGTCGTCGATCTCTTCGTTCTTGACCGTGACCGCACCTTGCACGCGGTCCTCGATCGTGACGGCGCCTTCCTGCGGCGCGCGCAGGCGGACGACGTGGGGAAGGTTCGGCGCTTCGCTCTCGGGGCGATCGCGCCAGGGGCTGCGGATGCGGAGCGGCTTCTTCGCGGCCTGTGCCTCGGCGCGCATCGCCGCAATCTCGTCGTTGGTCATGTAGCAGCGATAGGCGTGGCCGTTCGCGACCATCTCGTGGGCGACCTGCGCGTGACGCTCGGCGCCCGCGAACTGCATGACGACGTCGCCGTCCCAGTCGAGCCCGAGCCAGCGCATGCCGTCGATGATCGCGTCGATCGCCGGCTGGGTCGAGCGGACCCGGTCGGTATCCTCGATCCGCAGCAGGAATTTACCCCCGTTCGCCTTGGCGAACAGCCAGTTGAACAGCGCGGTGCGCGCGCCGCCGAGATGCAGGAACCCCGTCGGCGACGGAGCGAAACGGGTAACCACGGGTGCGGCCGAAGCGGCGGTGCCCGTATCAGATATTGCGCCCAACCGCGGGTGCTCCCAGACTGATGAAACGATGGAGAAACGATGGCCATGACAGCCGTCGCCGCCCCTAGCATGCGTCCTTGGCGGCGACAAATGGGCGTGCCGCGATGGGGGGCTGTCGTCGGGCTTGCCGTGGAACGCTGGCTCGAGGTGGAGCGCGACCAGCTGGTGTTGTGGCTGCCGGTGATGCTGGGTGGCGGGATCGCGTTGTGGTTCGCGTTGCCGGACCCGGCGGCGTGGTCCGTGGCGATGCTGCTGTTGGTGGCGAGCGGGTTGGGGTGCCTCGCAGTGGGGCAGGGCGGCCGCGCGGCGCGGTCGCTGGCGATCGGGTTGCTGACGACGGCGTTGGGGCTTGGGCTGATCTGGGCGCGCTCGGAGTCGGTAGCGCGGCCGGTGTTGGGCGGCCCGACGATCGCGAGTTTCTCGGCCAAGGTGGAGGCGATCGAACCGCTGGTCGCGCGGAAGCTGGTCCGGCTGACGCTGCTGCCGATCGGGAAAGGCGCGGAGACCGACGGGCAACCGGTTGCCCTGCCATACCGCGTCCGCGTCAATCTGGCGGAGGCGGATGCGCCTAAGCTGTTGGGGCCTGGGGCGGTCGTGCATCTGCGAGCCCGGCTGATGCCGCCGCCACTGCCTGCGGTGCCCGGCGCCTACGACTTCGCCCGGGTCGCGTGGTTCGGCGAGATCGGTGCGACGGGGCGGGGCTTCGCACCAATAGTCGTGACGACGCGAAGCGAATCGGGAGCCGGTATCCGTGTCGCGTTGTCGCACCATATTGTGTCGCGACTGGACGGCAGCGCAGGCGGTATCGCTGCAGCGCTCGCAACCGGCGACGTCGGTGCGATCAGCGAGGAGGATTCGGAAGCGATGCGCCGCGCCGGACTCGCGCATCTGCTGTCGGTGAGCGGATTGCACATCACCGCGGCGGTGGCGGCGACGATGTTGATCGTGCTGCGGCTGCTGGCGCTGAGCCCGTGGTTGGCGCTACATGCGCGCTTGCCTTTGATCGCTGCGTTGGCGGGAGCGGCGGCAGCGATCGGCTATACGTTGTTGACCGGTAGCCAGGTCCCGACGATCCGGTCGTGCGTGGCGGCATTGCTTGTGCTGGCGGCGCTCGCAATGGGGCGTGAGGCGATGACCTTGCGCCTCGTCGCGGCGGGGGCGGCGTGCGTCATGCTCGTGCTGCCCGAATCGGCGGCGGGACCGAGCTTCCAGCTTTCGTTTGCGGCAATCACCGCAATCATGGCGCTGCACGAACATCCAGCGATTCGCGTATTCTTCGGGCCACACGAGGAGGGCCGACCGCGCCGTCTCGCTCGTGGGGTAGCATCGCTGTTGCTAACCGGCCTGCTCGTCGAGTTCGCGCTCATGCCGATCGCGGTCTATCATTTCCACAAGGCCGGGCTCTACGGCGCGTTCGCCAACATCGTCGCCATTCCCTTGACGACCTTCGTCGTTATGCCGCTGGAAGCTTTGGCGTTGCTGCTCGATGCGGCCGGGCTCGGGGCGCCGATATGGTGGCTGGTGCAGCGATCGCTCGATGCGCTGCTGTGGCTGGCACACGGTGTTGCCAGCGCACCAGGTTCGGTGCGGTCGTTGCCCGCGATGCCGACGGCGGCGTTCGCGCTGATGATCGTCGGGGGGATTTGGATTGCGCTCTGGCGGACGCGGTGGCGACGCCTCGGGCTGATGCCGCTAGCAGCCGGCGCGGTCTGGGCGCTGACCACGCCAGCGCCTGACGTTCTGGTGACGGGAGACGGGCGCCACGTTGCGGTACGAACCGCGGCGGGGCTCGCGATGCTGCGCGACCGAGCGGGCGACTACACGCGCGACATGCTGGCCGAGAATGGCGGGGTGGATGGCGAGCCGCTGCTGCTGGCGGACCAACCCGATGCGCGGTGCAGTCGCGATCTGTGCGTCACCGATATCGCCGCACGGGGACGGACGTGGCGCATCCTCGCGACCCGCAGCGCCTATATGGTTCCGATTGCTGAGTTCATCGCCGCCTGTCACGGCGCCGATGTCGTCGTCAGCGAACGCGGTCTGCCGAAACGGTGTGTACCGCGGTGGCTGAAACTGGATCGTCGTGTCCTTCGGCGTACGGGCGGCGTCGCGCTGACCTTGGGGAGCGGGACAGTCGTGACCATCCTGAACGCAGGCGATCGTCACCCCTGGCGCGATCCGCCTCTCCTCGAACGCACCGCGTCCTCGTTTAGGCCGCGCCATGATCGGTTTCACGGTACTGTATCGGCGTTTCGCGCCGGCCAAGGCCGTCAAAAATAGAACTGTTCACGCGAAGGCGCAAAGGCGCGAAGGTGATGCGGCTTGGGAGGCCTTACACCTCCATGAACGATAAGCCGACGTCAGTTTTTTGCCGCCAGCGAAAGCCGGTAAGCGCTGATCCAGGCACCATATCTTCGCGCCTTTGCGCCTTCGCCTGAACAAAATCTTTCGTCTTCCCGTGCGGTCACAGCAAGACGAACTGGTTCACGCGGAGACGCGGAGAAGGTTGTTGTATGACGGGGTGGCTCGGGCTGGGGACTGTTTAGTCTTCCTTCCGAAGACGTTTGGAGGTGCTTCGTTTTCCCTAAGCGCAACCCCTCCGCGTCTCCACGTAAACCAATTCTTCGGCCGCGCTGAAGATTGAGGACGAGATGTTCGCGCAGAGGCGCAGAGACGCAGAGATTGGGCATTCGAGTCGAGAACGCGACTATGCATCAGAGCGTGAGAGGGGCTTCCGGACGCTTGGGGGCTGGTTGGGCGTGTCGAAAAACTAGCCGCTTTTCGACACGCCCAGTACATCTCGCTTAACTTGCCCAAGAGATCCGGCCGCTGTTGTCGGCCGGAGAAGCGACTTGGCTTAAGGCTAGGCTGTCGCTTTTCCCGAGCAACCAGAAACCGAAACCGGCCTGCGTCGTGATGACGGAGGCCGGTCCAGGCAGTTCAGTCGTAGCGGCGGAGGATGCCGGAGAGTTTGCCTTGGACGCGGACTTGGGCGGGGGCGTAGCGTTGGGGGTCGTAGGCTCGGTTTGCCGGGTCGAGGCGGACCATGGCGCCTTCGCGACGGAAGTATTTTAGAGTGGCTTCGCTGTCTTCGATCAGGGCTACGACGATCTCGCCGTCGCGGGCAGTTTCGGTGCGGCGGATCAGGGCGTAGTCGCCGTCGAGGATGCCGGCTTCGACCATCGAGTCGCCCGAAACCTCGAGTGCGTAGTGTTCGCCGGTGCCGAGCAGCGCGGCGGGGACGGCTAGCATCGTGCTGCCCTCGAACGCCTCGATCGGGACGCCGGCGGCGATGCGGCCATGCAAGGGGATCTCGATGACGTCGTTGGCCGGTTGTGGCGTTGCAGCGGCGGGGGCTGCCTTCACGTTCGATGGCTTGGACGGCGTCTTTTTTTCCGCACGTTCGGGCATGCGCAGCACTTCGAGCGCGCGCGCGCGGTTTGGCAGGCGGCGGATGAAGTTGCGCTCCTCGAGCGCGCTGATCAGACGGTGGACGCCCGACTTCGACTTGAGGTCGAGGGCGTCCTTCATCTCCTCGAACGACGGCGAGACGCCGGTATCGTTGAGGCGATCGTTGATGAAGCAGACGAGTTCGTGCTGCTTGCGCGTGAGCATGGCGGTTCTCCGTCCGGAACAGACTGGGAACTTCTATGGAACATAATTAACGCCGTCAAGCGCTCGCTTCACGCGATCACGAGGATTTCCGCCGATTCGCCTGTCTTTGCGACGGGTGCGTTGCCGGGGCGGACGATCAGGCACGTCGAGCGGGCGAGCGTGAGCAGCATCGAGCTGTCCTGGATCGTGGAGGCATAGGCTTTGCCGTCGCGGAGTTCGGCGCGGAGATAGTCGGTGCGGGCGTTGTTGGCGGGGAGGTCTTCGCCGAGCAGCGCGTGCGTCGACTGGGGGAGCGGGTCGCGTGCGCCGGCCATGTGCGCGACGACGGGTTTGACGAACAACGTCGCGGTAACGAACGCGGAGACCGGGTTGCCGGGGAGGCCGAGCACCATCATGTCGCCGATCCGGCCGGCCATCATCGGCTTGCCGGGGCGCAGCGCGATCCGCCAGAAGTCGATCGTGCCGCCGGCGGCTTCGATCGCCGGGCGGACTAGGTCGTGATCGCCAACCGATGCCCCGCCGGTGGTGACGAGCAGGTCTGCCTGAACGCTGGCGAAGGCTTCGCGGAGGATCTCGAGATTGTCGGCGAGGATGCCGAGATCGATGATGTCTACCGGCATGTCGGCGAGCATCGCGGCGAGCATGATGCCGTTCGATTCGGGAAGCGCGACGCCGTCGGTAGTCGAGCCGGGGGGGACGAGTTCGTCGCCGGTGGCTGCGACGGCGACGCGGACGCGGCGGTTGACGGTGAGGCTGCCGTGGCCGCCGGTTGCGGCGACGGCGATGCGCGCGGGGCTGAGGCGGTCGCCGGCAGCGATCAAGCGGGTACCGGTGGAGAAATCCAGGCCCTTGCGGCGGGTGTTGCGGCCGAGCGTCGGGGGGCCTTCGCCGGCTAGGATCAGGGTTTCGCCGTCACGCTCGGCTTCTTCCTGGACCATGACGGTGTCGGTGCCTTCGGGCATGGCGGCGCCGGTGAAGATGCGGGTGGCTTGGCCCGGGGCGACCTGGCCTGCGAAGGGGCGGCCGGCGGCGCTTTCGCCAATGACGGTCCAGGGGCCGGGGAGGTCGGCGTAACGGATCGCGTAGCCGTCCATCGCGGACAGGTCTGCGGCGGGCTGCGTGCGGCGGGCGAGGATGTTCTCGGCGGCCCAGCGGCCAGCGGCTTCGCGTAGCGTCACGGTCTCGTGGCCGACGCGGGGGGCCATGGCGAAGAGGCGGGTCTGGGCTTCTGCGACGGGGACTAGGGTCATGCGTAAGACTCTGTTTTTGGGCGGCTCTCCTGCTGGAAGTGCAGGAAGTTCACACGCTGGGAGACATTTGGCGGGTGCGGTTCTGGGGGTCAGGTTTGGAACGGTCTCGTCCGGTAGAAGGTCCGGCGGGAGGGGAGTTTTGGCGTGTCTGGCGCTTTGCCATGGGTTTGGGACGTAGGACAGGTGTTGTTGGGGTTTCGGAGGGCGGCGGGGCGGTCCGGCGCGGCTGGTGCACCCTTGTTCTCCCGCGAAGGCGGGAGTCCAGTCTGGGTCCCCGCCTTCGCGGTGAAACATGGGTTTGGCGGAGCGGTCGCTACGGATTACTTCGGCTTTCCCAACTGGGCCCCGGCCTTCGCCGGGGTGGTGCTGATAGTGTTCCGCTGTTTTCTCCGCGGCCCGACAAGGAGTTCGGGCTAGTCGGCATCGTCTTCTCCAAACGCTCGGCCAGCGCCGGTTCATCCTGAACGGGGCTTTGTTTGGGGGAAAGAGACACCAGATCAGTATGATGACACGTAATCAGCCTCGGGCGAGAGACAGGATCGGGGCGGCGGTGGGTGCTGTCCTGTTGCCGGGGGTGCTGGGCTATGCGCTGCTCAACGGGCTGGTGGTGACGATGCCGGCGGCGGTGAGCGATGCGTTGAAGGTGTTCGATGCGGCGCCGCCCCCGCCACCGCCGCCCGAGGAGAAGGTGAGGCCTCGACCGTCGCCTAGTCGGAAGCCGGAGGGGGCTGCGTCGCCGCCTAATCTGAAGTCGAAGGCTACGGAGGTGGTGGCGCCGCCGCCGGTGGTGCCAGTCGTTATACCGCCGCCGGTCGTGGTCGCGGAGAAGGCTGGGGTGGGGGCGCAGGCGACGGCGGGCGCTTCGGATATTCGCGGGCCGGGGACCGGGAGTGGGGGGATCGGCAATGGCACCGGGAGTGGGGGATATGGCGATGGCGACGGCGGGGGTGGCGAGGAGACGCCGCCGCGGTGGCGAAAGGGGCGGTTGAAGGATTCGGATTATCCGGATGACGGTGCGGAGACCGGGATCAGAGGGCGCGTATTCGTGCGGTACGTGGTTGAAACCAATGGGCGCGTGTCGGGGTGTCGGGTGACTCGGTCTAGCGGGAGCCGGGAGCTTGATGCACTGACGTGTCGGTTGATCGAGCAGCGATTCCGGTACGACCCGTCGTTGGATGCGGCGGGGCGGCCGGTCGAGTCGACGATCGTCGAGAGCCACGACTGGTCTATCGATGATGACTAAGGGGCTTTAGCTAAGCGCGTTCTGCTTGGCTTGGCTTGCCCTCACCCTCGCCGACTTTGGCGTCTTTCCCTCTCCCCTGGGGGAGAGGGTTTTGTTTTACGCGGTCCAGTTGCCGGATTTTCCGCCGGACTTTGCACGGACGCGGATGTCGGTGAGGACCATCGTCTTGTCGATCGCTTTGGCCATGTCGTAGATCGTCAGGAGCGTTACCGTGGCTGCTGTGAGCGCCTCCATCTCGACGCCGGTCTTGCCTTCGGTCGAGGCGCTAGCGGTGGCGGTTACGCCGGTTTCGTCGACGACCAGGTCGATTTCTACCTTGGTGAGGGGGAGCGGGTGGCAAAGCGGGATCAGGTCGCTGGTGCGCTTGGCCGCCATGATGCCGGCGACGCGCGCGACGGCGAGGACGTCGCCCTTCTTTGCAGTGCCGGCGCCGATCGCCGCGGCGGCTTCGGCGGACATGGTGATGCGTCCGGAGGCTACGGCTTCGCGGGCGGTGACCGCCTTGCCGCCGACGTCGACCATTCTCGCCGCGCCGGCTTCGTCGATGTGGGTTAGGCCGGTCATCCGACGAGCGCCCGAGTAGCGGCTTCGACGTCGTCCTGGCGCATGAGCGCTTCGCCGATCAGGAAGCAGTGGATGTCGTGCGCGGCCATCGCGTCGAGTTCGGCGCGCGTCGTGAGCCCGCTCTCGGCGACAAAGGTGCAGTCCTTGGGCGCCTTGCCGACGAGGTCGTAGGTGCGCTGGAAGTCGACCGAGAAGTCGCGCAGGTCGCGGTTGTTGACGCCGATCAGGCGCGACTTGAGCCGCAGCGCGCGCTCCATCTCGTGCGCGTCGTGGACTTCGACCAGCACGTCCATGCCACATTCTAGCGCGGAGGCTTCGATCTCGGCCATCTGGATGTCGTCGAGCGCGGCGACGATGATCAGGATGCAGTCGGCGCCGATCGCGCGCGCCTCGGTCGACTGCCACGGGTCGACCATGAAGTCCTTCCGCAGGACGGGGATCGAAACAGCGTCGCGCGCCGCGGTCAGATAGGCATCGGAGCCCTGGAACCACTTTTCGTCGGTCAGGACCGACAGGCATGCGGCGCCACCAGCTTCGTAGGCGCGGGCATGGGCTACGGGATCGAAATCGGCGCGGATCAGGCCTTTCGAGGGGCTCGCTTTCTTGACCTCTGCGACCAGCGCGTAGCCGGTCTTCGCGTCTAGCGCGGCCCGGAAACCGCGCGGCTTCGACATGCGGGCGATGCCGGCATCAATGTCGGCGAGCGAGGTGGTTGCCTTGCGCGCGGCAACTTCGGCGCGCTTGGTCTCGAGGATACGGTCGAGCATGGTCATGTCAGTAGGCGATCCAGCGGGCGAGCAGCGCGTCGGCGCTGCCGGTGTCGAGGGCGGCGGCAGCCTTGGCCGCGCCGTCGACAAGATTGGGGACGGTGCCGGCCACCATCAAGGCGGCGGCGGCGTTGAGCAGGACGGCGTCACGGTAGGCGCCGGCCTCGCCCTTGAGCAGGCGGCGGAGTGCGTCGGCGTTGTGGTGTGCGTCGCCGCCGCGGATGTCGGTGATGGCGTGGCGGGTGAGGCCGGCGTCTTCGGGGGTAACCTTGCCGGGGAGCGCGACGGTGCCGACCGAGGCGACGATGCTTGGGCCGGCGCCCGACAGTTCGTCGAGGCCTTCTTCGCCCGAGACGACCAACGCGGCTTCGGTGCCGAGCTGTTCGAGTGCTTCGGCGTAGAGCGTGACGTAGTCGGGGCGAGCGATGCCGATGAGCTGGCGGGTGGTGCCGGCCGGGTTGGCAAGCGGGCCCATCAGGTTGAAGATGGTGCGCTTGGCTATGCGTTGGCGGATCGGGGTGATGCGCTTCATCGCCGGATGGTGGTTGGCGGCGAACAGGAAGGCGATGCCGATTTCGTTGAGGCTTGCCTCCGCGGTGGCGCCGGCGCGGTCCATGTCGAGGCCGAGGACTTCGAGCGTGTCGGCGGCGCCGGCCTTGCTGGAGGCGGCGCGGTTGCCGTGCTTGGCGACCGGGACACCCGTTGCCGCGACGACCAGCGCGACGGCGGTCGAGACGTTAAGCGTGTGGTGGCCGTCGCCGCCGGTGCCGCAGACGTCGATCGCGCCCGCGGGGGCGTCGATCGGGATCATTCGGTTGCGGAGCGCGCGCGCGGCTTCGGCGATCTCGATGCTGGTTTCGCCGCGGGTCGCCAGATCGGTGAGGAAGGTGGCGATCGCGTCGTCGCTCGCGCGGGCGTCGAGGATGTCGGCGAACGCTTCGCGGGCGGATTCGCGCGAGAGGGGGGAGAACGGGTCGGGAAGCAGGGCGACGGTGGTCACATTCCCCTCCCGCTTGCGGAAGGGGTTAGGGGAGGGGCTTCCTGTTCAGCTAAGGTCGTGGGTGCGGCGCGGCCCTCCCCCGACCCCTCCCGCAGGCGGGAGGGGAGTTGGTGGGGGATGTTCGCCATCTTGAGGAAGTTCGCGAGCATCTCGTGGCCATGCTCGGTCGCGATGCTTTCCGGGTGAAACTGGACGCCGTGGATCGGCAGGGTCTTGTGGCGGAAGCCCATGACCGTGCCGTCCTGCGCGGTCGCGTTGACGACCAGCGTGTCGGGGACTGCGTTGACGATCAGCGAGTGATAGCGCGTGGCGATGAACGGCGAGGGCAGGCCGGCGTAGAGCCCGGTATCGTCGTGGACGACGGGCGAGGTCTTGCCGTGCATGAGGCCGCCGCGTTCGACCTTGCCGCCGAAATGCTGGCCGATCGCCTGGTGGCCGAGGCATACGCCGAGCAGCGGCTTGCCGGCGTCCGCGCAGGCGGCGACCAGATCGAGGCTTACGCCCGCCTCGGTCGGCGTGCAGGGGCCGGGGGAAATGAGGAACGCGTCCGCGCCCGACGACAGAGCCTGCCCGGCGGAGATCGCATCGTTGCGGACGACTTCGACCTCGACACCCAGTTCCATCAGATAATGGACGAGGTTCCAGGTGAAGCTGTCGTAATTGTCGACGACGAGGATCATGGCGCCGCCATAGCCGATGCGGAGCGCGGTGCAACAGCGCTCGGCCGGGACGGTTCGGCGCTAATTGTCCTAGGCTAGGTCGCGAACGGCGATGGCGGTTCCTATATCGCCTGGGCAGGCGACCATCATTCAGTGCGGAGCAATGCTGCATGACGGACGTTATTCGCTCAAAGGAGCCTGATCCATGTTTCGTACCGCCGTCCTCGCCGCACTGATCGCATTCCCCGCCATGGCGTACGCGCAGGAGGCGCAGGTCGACACCCCGCCGCAGCGCATCCGCAGCGTGACGCTGACCGGGGACCAGGCGTGCCCGAAGTCGACCGCGGGTGAAGTCGTGGTGTGTTCGACGCTCGACCAGCCGTATCGCATCCCGAAGCAGTTGCGCGACGACAAGCCGATCGCGGCGCAGAACCAGAGCTGGGTCAATCGTGCGGCGTCGATGGATCAGCTAGGGCGTGTTGCTGGCGGGTTGCCGGATACGTGCTCGGCGGTCGGGACCGGCGGCCAGTCCGGCTGCTTCCTCGCGCGGAACAATGCCTATGCCCAGGAGCGTCGTGCGCCGGCGAGCGAGACGAATACGACGCCGTAAGCTTTTTTTCGTAAGAGATTTTGAGATGTACACCCCCCCCCCGGCGAAGGCCGGGGCCCAGTTGGGGAACGGCGCCAACGGATCGCTGCGCTTCGTTACTACGGCCTTTCCAACTGGGCCCCGGCCTTCGCCGGGGTGGCGCTAATCGGCTATGGTCTACTGGCCGAAGCCCGACGCCTTAGCTCGGCTGACGGCTTCCCGTGCTGCCGCCAAGATCGCGCCGGCCTTGGCCTCACATTCGCGTTGTTCGTATTCGGGGATGCTGTCGGCGACGATGCCGGCACCGGCCTGGACGTGGATCGTGCCGTCCTTCACCACCGCAGTGCGGAGGACGATACAGGAGTCCATCGAGCCGTCGGGCGAGAAATATCCGACACCGCCCGCGTACGCACCGCGGCGTTCGGGTTCCAACTCAGCGATGATCTGACAGGCACGGACTTTCGGCGCGCCGCTGACCGTCCCGGCCGGGAACCCGGCGAACAGCGCGTCGAGCGCGTCCTTGTCGGGGGACAGCGTGCCGACGACGTTCGAGACGATGTGCATGACGTGACTGTAGAATTCCACGCCGTAGCTGGCCGTCACCTTCACGGACCCCGGTGCCGCGGCGCGGCCAACGTCGTTGCGGCCGAGATCGAGCAGCATCAGGTGTTCCGCACGCTCCTTCGGGTCGGCGAGCAGGCTGATGCGGTTCGCCTCGTCCTCGGCGGCGGTCTTGCCGCGTGGCCGCGTGCCGGCGATCGGGCGGATCGTCACTTCGTCGTCGCGGACGCGGACGAGGATCTCGGGGCTCGAGCCGATCAGCGCGAAGCCGGGGAGGTCGAGGTGATACAGGAACGGCGACGGGTTGATGCGACGGAGCGAGCGATAAAGCTCGAACGGCGGCAGTGCGAACGGCGTGCTGAAGCGCTGCGCGAGCACGACCTGGAAGATGTCACCGGCGAGGATGTAGTCCTTCGCCGCGGCGACCATCTCGCCGTAGCGGCCTTCGGGGAGCGCGGGCGTGTAGGTCGGTTCGGCGACGTCCGCGCGGATCGGCGCGGGGACCGGCGTACTGGCAAGCTTGGCGGCGACCGCGTCGAGACGCTCCTCGGCTTCGGTCACGATAGCGTCGGCATCGCGGGCGGGATCGGGCCAGGCGGGTGCGACGAGGTACAACGCGTCGGTCAGGCGATCGAACACGAGGATGACGGTCGGCCGTACGAAGATCATGTCGGGCAGGCCGAGCGGGTCGACCGGCGGCTGCGGCAGAGTCTCGACCAAGCCGATCGTCTCATAGCCGAAATAGCCAACGAGACAGGCGAGCGCGCGCGGCAGTTCGGCGGGGACCTCCGCGCGACATTCCGCAACCAGCGCGCGCAACGCATCGAGCGTGGGCACCGGGCATGGCTCGAACGTCTCGCGATCGGTTGCCCAGTTGCGGTTGATCTCGGCGCTGTGGCCATGCGCGCGGAACAGCAGGTCGGGGGCGAGGCCGATCAGGCTATGGCGGCCGCGGGTCTCGCCGCCCTCGACCGATTCGAGCAGGAAGTCGCCGCGCCCGGGCTCGATGAGCTTCAGCGCGGCGGCGACCGGCGTTTCGGTGTCAGCGACCTGACGACGCCAGACGAGCGCGGGACGCCCTTCGGCCAAGGCTTCAAGCGCGCTCGTCATACGATCAGTTCCCGGCGCCGCCCTGGCCGAGCAAATCGGCACGGACGCGCGCGAGTGCGGACGGGTTGGTCTTCACGCCGACATCGGCACGGACCGCCTTGGCGAACTGCTCGACATATTCGCGACCGACGGAGCGGGCGATGTTGCCGCGCGCTGCCTTGATCGCCGCGTCGTTGCCAGCCGCGTTGCCGCTCTGGACGTTGTCGAGCTTGATGACGAACCAGCCGCTGTCGTCGGGGGCGGCCAGCGTCTTAGCGGTGTTCGGCGCCATGCTGAACATCAGCGCGAGTGCGGGCGGTGCACCGCGCGGATCGGCGGCGAGCTGCGCACGGGCAGCGGTCAGCGTACGGGCAGGCGGCATCGGCAGCTTGGTCTGCGCCAGCGACTGCTGGATCGGCATACCCTTGTTGATGCGCGCGAGCACTTCGCCGGCGACGCGACGGGCGGCCTGGCGAGCGCGATCGGCGGTCACGTCCTTGAGCACCGCGGCGCGAACCTGTGCCAGCGGACGCGGGGCGGAATGGACGACGCGGCCGAGCGCGACGACGGCGAAACCGCCATCGGTGCCGACCTGGACCAGCTGCGAGCCGTCGCCATCGGCCGCCTGGAACGCTGCGGCGACGAGTGGCGTCAGCGCAGGGTCTGGCTTGCTGGCGGGATCGTCGGGATTGATGCCGCTGGCGATCAGCGCGGGCGTGGTGACGGCCGCGAGCTTCTGGTCGGCGATGACTTCGTCGAACGTCGCATTCTTCGACAGCGAATCGTCGATCTTGTCGTGGATAGCCGACAACGCTTCGGCCGACTTGCGGATACCGAGCGCGGCAGCGATCTCGCCACGGACCTGATCGAGCGAACGCGCCGCGACCTTTTCGATCTTGTCGACCTTGGCGACGGTCCAGCCGAGTGGCGTGCGGACCGGGCCGATCACTGCACCGCTGGCGGCCGCGAAGACGGCATCGGCGACCTGCGCGGACGTCGTTCCGGCATAGGCAGCCTTCTCGACACCGGTCTGGGTCGAGGCTTCGAGACCGGCACCGCGAGCGGCGTCGGCGAGGCTGGTGCCACCCTTCACCTTGGCGGCGATCGCGGCGGCACCGGCTTGGTCGGCGACGACGACCTGCGTGATGTCACGCTTCTCGGTCGCGGCGTAGCGTGCGCTGTCCTGCTGGTAGGTCTTGGCGATCTCGGCGTCGGTCGGGACGGCCTGTGCCTTGACGGCCTCGGGCGTGATCATCGCGTAGCGGACGACGCGGCGCTCGGGGACGGTATAGCGGGCGATGTTGCGCTGATAGAAGGTGTTGAGGTCCGTATCGCTTGGCGCTGGGCCGGCGGGGACCACGGCGGCGGGGATGAAGCCGATCGTGCCGGTGCGCTTTTCGAGCAGCAGCGACGCGTAGGGGAGCGCGAGCTGGCTGGCGACCTGAGTCGCGCCGTTCGAGGGCAGAGTCAGCTGCTGCGCGAAGGTGTCACGCTCGATATCGCTGCGGATCTGCGCGTCGGTCAGCTTCCGCTGGGCGAGCACCTGGCGGTAGAGATTCTCGTCGAACTTGCCGGTCGGGCCCTGCAAGGCGGGGATGCTGGCGATCTGGCCATCGATCGCGCGCTTGCTGACGACCATGCCCTGCGCACGGCCGAACTGCTCGAGCGCCATGCTGGAGATGATCCGGTCGAGCGTGCCGTCGAAGCCGCCCTGGTTGACGAAGGTCGCCATGTCGAGCGTCGGCTGCTGCTGACGGAAGCCCTCCATCTCGGTCTGCGCCTGCGTCTTCAGCTGGTTCGCGGTGACGTCCGCCTTGCCGACCTTGGCGACGTCGCCGCCGGTGATCCCGGCACCGCCGGTCATCGAGCTGAGCCCGGTGACGTCCCCCGCCGCGAACGCGAGCGCGATCACGCCGAGTACCAGGAACGTGATGATCACGCCGACCTTCGAATGGGTAAGGCGGCGGAAGAAAGCGAGCATGGACAGCCGATCGACAGGGATGGGAACGCGGTTGCTTTACGGGGGCGAGGGCGGCTCTTCAAGTCGGGCGCGCAACGTTGCTTGGGGTTGTGTGGGGTTGTGCGGGGCGGGTGCGGCGCTATCGCTGGGCAAAACACGCGGGAGATGACGATGCGGCGTAAGCTTGTAGCCGGAAACTGGAAGATGAACGGGTCGCGCGCGGCGCTGGCCGAGCTCGATACGATCGCTGCGGCAGCGGCCGCCGCGCCGGGCGTCGATGTCGCGGTGGCGGTGCCGTTCACGCTGATCGACGCGGCGTCGCAGCGCGTGCCGGGGTTGGCGATCGGCGCGGAGGATGTGCACGAGGCGGATTCGGGTGCGCATACCGGGTGCGTGTCGGCGTCGATGGTCAAGGAAGTCGGCGCGAGCTTCACGATCGTAGGTCATTCCGAGCGTCGCGCGGACCAGCACGAGACCAGCCATGACGCCTGGGCGAAGGCGGCGGCGGCGCGGCGGCAGGGGCTGAACGTAATCCTGTGCTGCGGCGAGACCGAGGCGGAGCGCGACGCGGACCGTGCCGAGCGAGTCGTACAGGCGCAGATCGAGAAGTCGGTGCCGGACAATGCGGACGGCAGCTGGTTCACGCTCGCGTACGAGCCGCGCTGGGCGATCGGGACGGGTCGCACGCCGACACTGGACGAGATCGCGGCGATCCACGCGATCGCGCGCGCGAAACTGCGGATGCTGATCGGTGATGCGGCGGCCGGGGTGCGGATCCTGTACGGCGGGTCGGTGACGGGGGCGAATGCGGCGTCGATTCTCGATACGCCGAACGTCGACGGGGCGCTGGTCGGTGGCGCGAGCCTGACCGCGGACAAGTTCGTGCCGATCATCGAGGCTGCGGCGGGACTGTGACGGTCGGTCCGGTCGATCTTGATCCTGATCTGGACGTTTATGATCCGGATCTCGGGTAGAGCGTGTTAAGTCTCGATAAACATGGCGGTCTTATGGTCCGTGACACGATTCGACGGTCGAGTTTCGGGCCGGAGCGTTAATCGGATAACTTCGGTGCGAGGGTTGATATGGCCAGGTGGTTCCCCGGTTGCGTGAGTGCCTCGCTGATCGCGAGCGCCGTCCTGTGCCCGATCGCGGCGCGTGCCGAGACGCCGCGCGAATTGCTGACGCAGGCCGGGTTCGTCGACCGCGATCGCAACGTCGCGCTGGCGCGGATCGACCGGGCGGCGGCGGCGGCGGGGCAGGCGCTGAGCCGTTCCCCGAACGACGCCGAGGCCGCGATCATGCAGGCGATGGCGAAGGGGTATCGCGCCAAGCTGCTCGGCAACCGAAGCGAGGCGATCGCCGCGCGGAAGCAATATGAGGCGCTGGTCGTCCGTTATCCGCGCAATGCCGAGGCGCAGGCGGCGCTTGGCGCGTGGCATGTCGGGGTGATCGCCAAGCTCGGGCGGTTCGTTGGACGCGCGGTCGCAGGCGCGCAGAAGGCGACCGGGTTCGAGGCTTTGGACAAGTCGGTGGCGTTGGGTGGTAACCGCGCGATGTTCGCGGGGCTTGCCGGGTTGTTGCGGCTGGAGTTGGATCCGAACGATGCCCGGGGACGGGCGCTGGTCGAGACGGCGAGCAAGGCCCCGACGCCGACCGCGATCGACGGGTATGTGCGGAAAGCTGCGGTGGCGGTGCTGGTGCCGTTGCGCGCTGGCGATGCGAATGCGACGAAGGCTCTGGCGGATAAGCTGCTGCCGTTCGGGCAGTTTGCCACGAGTTAGACCTGCGCGGAACTCGGTAAAATACCCAGTTCCCCCGCGGAGGCGGGGGCCCAGGATCTCACAGGCTGACTTTCGTGACCCTGGACCCCCGCCTCCGCGGGGGAACGGCTAGGCGCCGTACCGCTTAGCCAACATCGCGAACGCGGCACGCAGGGCGTAAGCTTCGCCTCCCTTCGGCCTGCCTGGTTTGGCGGATGGCCGCCACGCGAACACGTCGAGATGCGCCCAAGCGGCGGTCTTGGGCACAAACCGACGCAGGAACAGCGCGGCGGTGATCGCGCCCGCGAACCCGCCATCGGGTGCGTTGACCATGTCGGCGATGTCCGACTTGAGCATCTCGTCATAGCCGTTCCAAAGCGGCAGGCGCCACATCTGGTCGTTCTGTTCCAGCCCCGACGCGAGCAGGTCCGCCGCGAGCGATTCGTCGTCGGTGAACATCGGCGGCAGGTCGGGGCCGAGCGCGACGCGCGCCGCCCCCGTCAGCGTTGCGAAGTCGAGGATCAGTTCGGGGTTGCTCTCGCCCGCCTTGGTCAGCGCATCGCCGAGCACGAGGCGACCCTCCGCGTCAGTGTTGGTGTTCTCGACCGTCAGCCCTTTGCGCGTGGCGAGCACGTCGCCGGGGCGGAATGCGTTGCCGGCGATCGAGTTCTCAACCGCGGGGATCAGCAAATGGAGGTGGACCGGGAGTTTGGCCGCCATCACGAGGCTCGCGAGCGCCAGGGCGTGTGCCGCGCCGCCCATGTCCTTCTTCATCAGTCGCATGCCCGCGGACGGCTTGATGTCGAGCCCGCCGGTGTCGAAGGTAACGCCCTTGCCGACCAGCGCGATGCGGGGGTGCGAAGGGTCGCCCCATTCGAGTTCGATCAGCCGCGGCGCGCGGTCCTTGCTCGCGGCCTGGCCGACCGCGTGGATCATCGGGTAGCCGGTCGCGAGCGCATCGCCGCGCGTGGTCGTGACGGTCGCGCCGTGGCGTTTGGCGAGCGTTTCGGCGGCGGCTTCGAGATCGGCGGGCCCCATGTCGGACGCGCCGGTGTTGACGAGGTCGCGGACGAGCGCGGTGGCTTCGGCGAGGCGAACCGTCTCGTCGATGTGCGCGGCGTCCGCGGTCAGGAGCACGCGCGGGCCGGTCGCGTCGGGCTTCACGTACCGCGTGAACTGGTGCTGGGCGAGCATCCAGCCGAGCCCGGCCGCGCCGACGGGGCCTTCCGCGAGTCGGTAGGTACCCGCCGGCAGCGACGCGCCGAGCGAGGCGATCCGCCAGGGGGACGTGACGGCTTCGTTGCAGACCAGCAGCATCGACCAGTCGTCCGCGGTCTCGCCGGGCAGGACCGCGCGGTCGCCGGGCTTGCCGGTCAGGCGGTGCGCGGCGATCGTCGTGCGGATGCGCTGCGACTGTTTGGCGAGCCAGCTTTCATACGCGTCGGGCTCGACGACGTGGATCGTCCGCGCGGGCTGGCCGCGGTCGGGTTGGAGCATCGAAGCGAAGTCGGTCATTGTGCGGGCGCCACCAGGAGTTGTTCGTATCGGCCGCTGGCGCCGGGCTCGGCATAGGTGCTGAGCGAGAGCGTGCGGTCGGGATAGGTGATGCGGTAGGTGCGGTTGACGAAGCCGCCGCGCAAGCGGGTCTTGCCGGTTTGTGCGAACGCGGTGGGCTCGCCGAGCGCGCCGAGGCTGGTCTTGTAGTCGGCGAGCGCGACCGGCTTGAAGTAATAGTTGGCGTCTTCGGTCAGCCCTTTGCGGTCGAGCGTGCCGGTGCGGAGCTGGTCGTAAACCTTGCGGGCTCGAGCGAGCGCGGCGGTGTCCTCGGCATTTGCGGGTGCGGTGGGCAGGACGATCTTGGCCACGCCCGCGGCGATGCGGCCAGTTGCGTCGCTGAACCAGCTGTTGGTGAGGACGACGATGGCCGCCTTGTCGTCGGGATAGACGGTGTTCTCGGACAGGAAACCGACCGCTTCGCCGCTGTGCTCGACATAGCGGCGGCCGTTTGCGCTGCCGGTGAAGACGCCGAGGCCGTAGCCGTTGCTCGATCCGTCGGCGAGCTTGACGGGGGTTTCCTGCGTAGTCCAGTCGTCGGCGGGGAGCGTGGTGCGGTTGAGGCGCGCGACGTCCCATTTGGCGAGGTCTTCGGCGCTCATCGAGAGTTCGCCGGCGGCGTAGAGCCAGCCGTCTGCGCTCGGGGTCTCGGGGCGGACCGGGCCAAGCGCGAAGCGGCCATAGCCTTGCGGGAACGTCTTGCCGATCGCCTTGTCCTGGTCGAGCGCGCGGATGTCGAGCGGCTCGAAGATGCGCTGCTGGAGGAAGCTCAGCAGCGGCTGTTTCGCGACCTTCTCCACGATCATACCGGCCACCACATAGCCGGTGTTGGAATATTGCCACTGTGTGCCGGGCTGGAAATCGAGCGGCTTCTTGGCCCAGCGGTCGATGATCTGCTGCGGCGTGACGGGCTTGGCCATCGCGGTGAAACTGTAATCCTGCGGCCAGTAATCCTGCAGGCCCGAGGTGTGGCTGAGCAGCTGGCGGATCGTGATGCGGTCGCCGCCGGTTATGCCGGGGATGTATTTCGCGACAGTGTCGTCGAGCGACAGCTTGCCTTCGTCCTCGAGCAGCAGGATCGCGGCGGCGGTGAACTGCTTCGAGATCGAGGCGATCTGGTAGGGGAGTTTCGGGTCTGCCCTGGCGATCGCTTCGGAGGGTTTGCCATACGCCTTGGCGAACACGATCCTCCCGCCGCGGACGACCGCGATCGAGGCGGACGGCACGCCGGTGTCGCCGAGCGCGCCGGTGACCAGCGTATCGATTTGCGCGGTTTCGGCGGGGGTGAGCGACTGCGCGATGGCGGGGGCGGGGAGAAGCGCGGCGACGGCGAGGAGGCGGAGGATCATGGCGCGCAACGAAGCAGAACCGGCGTGCGCGCGCAACGCCCACGATTTTTATTCCGTGGCGGTTGAAGGGGTTAGCCTAGGGCAGAAATGTTGACGGAACACGCCGTGTTACACGCACGTTTCATCGTCCGACCGGGAGCCTTTTCACGTCTTAGGGGACACAACCATGCTGTATACCATCGCCGTCATCCTGCTGATCCTCTGGCTGGCAGGCTTTGCCTTCCATGTCGCAGGCGGACTGATCCACATCCTGCTGGTGATCGCGGTCATCGTCGTTCTGGTGAAGCTGTTCACCGGTCGCAACGTCGTCTGACGGACTCGCGAACTTGGCCGTTCTCCCGCGGACGCGGGAGTCCAGGATCACCAACGGTATCGTTCGAGATTCCTGGACCCCCGCTTTCGCGGGGGAACAGCTAACTAGACGGGCACGCCGTAGAGGTCGTGATCGTCGGCGTCTTCGATCGTGACCGGCACGATGTCGCCGACCGTCAGGTGACCGGCATCGCGGAGGAAGACTTCGCCGTCGATCTCGGGCGCATCCGCCTTTGAACGACCGGTAGCGCCTTCTTCGTCGACCGCATCGATGATCACGTCGAGCGTGCGGCCGATCTTGGCCTGCAACTTGGCCGCGGAGATCGCTGCGGTCTTTTCCATGATGCGGGCGTAGCGCTCTTCCTTGAGCTCCTCGGGCACGTGGTCAGGGAGCAGGTTCGCCGCCGCCCCTTCGACCGGTTCGAAGCGGAATGCGCCGACACGGTCAAGTTGTGCTTCGTCGAGCCAATCCAGCAGATACTGAAAATCCTCCTCGGTCTCGCCGGGGAAGCCGACGACGAAAGTCGAGCGGATCGTTATGTCGGGCGCGATCGTCCGCCAGTTGTGGATGCGCTGGAGCACTTTCGCGTCGTTGCCGGGGCGCTTCATCCGGCGCAGCACGGACGGCGCGGCGTGCTGGAACGGGATGTCGAGATACGGCAGCACGAGGCCTTCCGCCATCAGCGGAATGACGTGGTCGACGTGCGGATATGGGTAGACGTAGTGGAGGCGCACCCACGGCGCGATCTTGCCGAGTTCGCGCGACAGGTCGGTCATGTGCGCGCGGACTTCGCGGGCCTCACCGCGTGCCATTGGGCCGCCAGTCTTTACCGGCCAGCTGGCATGGCGCAGGTCGACGCCATAAGCTGACGTGTCCTGGCTGATGACCAGCAGTTCCTTGGTGCCGGCTTCGACGAGCTTCTCCGCCTCGCGCAGGATCGCGTCGGGGCGGCGGCTGACGAGGTCACCGCGCAGGGATGGGATGATGCAGAACGAGCAGCGGTGATTGCAGCCTTCCGAGATCTTCAGGTAGCTGTAGTGGCGCGGGGTCAGCTTCAGGCCGGCGTCGGGGATCAGGTTGAGGAATGCCGACGGCGGCATCGGTGCGGCCTCGTGGACCGCGCCGACGACTTGCTCGTATTCGTGCGCGCCGGTGATCGCGAGGACCTGCGGGAAGCGCGCGCGGATCGCGTCGGCTTCCTTGCCCATGCAGCCGGTAACGATGACGCGGCCGTTCTCGGCGATGGCCTCGCCGATCGCCTCGAGGCTTTCCTCCTTGGCGGAGTCGAGGAAGCCGCAGGTGTTGACGAGCACGATGTCGGCGCCGGCATAGTCGGGCGACATCTGGTAGCCGTCGCCGCGAAGCTGGGTGAGGATCCGCTCGCTGTCGACGAGGTTCTTTGGACAGCCGAGCGATACCATGCCGATCTTCGGCGGGGAGGGGAGTGTTGTTGCCATGAAGCCCGCGCACATAGGCGCAAAGTTCGGTTTTTTCTAGGCGGGCGGAATCGCATCCTGCATGGATGGGCGGATTACGCGGGAAGGAACCGATATGCTGGCGATTGGACTGATGTCGGGGACGTCGCTCGACGGGATCGACGCGGCGTTGATCGAGACCGACGGCGAGGCGTTCGTGCGGCCGATCGCGTTTCGCGGCGAGCCCTATTCGGATGCGGCGCGGGCGCAGTTGGCGGAGGCTACGCGGATGGCGCTGACGTTCGACAAGCCGCGGGCCAGTCCGCCGGTGGTCGCCGCGGGCGAGCTAATTACGCGCGCGCATGTGTTCGCGGTGCACAAGTTGCTGGCGGATGCGGGGGTTGCGGCGGCGGAGGTCGATGTGATCGGCTTTCACGGGCAGACGATCGCGCATCGGCCGGATCGGCGCTGGACGTGGCAGATCGGCGATGGGGCGGCGGTGGCGCGGGCTACCGGGATCACGACGGTGTCGGATTTTCGCTCGGCGGACGTGGCGGCGGGCGGGCAGGGGGCGCCGTTGCTGCCGGTGTATCATGCGGCGTTGGCGGCGGGGCTGGAGGGGCCGGTCGCGGTGCTGAACCTTGGTGGGGTGGGGAACATCACCTTCATTCCCGGCGGGCGGGACATGCACGACTCGCGCGAGATGTCGCCGGAGCGGGCTCAGATGATGGATCGCGACGGGCTGGTGGCGTTCGATACCGGGCCGGCGAACGGGTTGATCGATAGCTGGGTCGAGGCGGAGACTGGTGCGCGGTATGACGCTGGGGGGGCGTTGGCGGCATCTGGGCGGGTGGACGAGACGGTGCTGACGGCGATGCTCGATCACCCGTTTTTCGATGCGCCTCCGCCGAAGTCGCTGGATCGGAATGACTTTACGATCCAGCCGGCGCGGGGGTTGTCTGCTGCGGATGGCGCGGCGACTTTGACGGCGTTTACCGCGGCGACGGTAGCTGAGGCTTTGCGGCATTTGCCGGCTCGGCCGGTGCGGTTGCTGGTGGCGGGAGGTGGTCGGCATAATCCGACGATGCTGGCGATGATTGCGGAGCGGACCGGGTTGGTGGTGGAGCCTACCGATGTGCTCGGGTGGAACGGCGATGCGCTGGAGGCCGAGGGGTTTGCGTATATGGCGGTTCGGACGCTGAAGGGGCTGGCGATTAGTTTTCCGGGGACGACTGGGGTTCCGGTGGCGATGGCTGGTGGGGTTGTTGATCGGGCCTAGTTTGCCGACCGGTGCGGAAAAGCTTGTTCTCCCGCGAAGGCGGGAGCCCAGACTGGGCTCCCGCCTTCGCGGGAGAACAAGGAGGCGGGGGGCGCCGCTTGGGTCACTCGCACCCGCTCCCCAACCTATCGCCTTTACCCTGAAACGACGCCACCCCGGCGGAGGCCGGGGCCCAGTTGGGGGACGTTGCTAACTGAGGCTGCACCCCACCACTGCGACCTTTCCAACTGGGCCCCGGCCTTCGCCGGGGTGGTGCAGGGTGGAGTGGGCGGCGGCCTCGTATTCTCGTATTTTCGTATTGATGTATCAGTGCGGCTTCTTCGCCTTGGCCGGCTTCTTCGGCTCGGGCTTCTTTGCCGGTGCCTTCTTCTCCGCCGCATCCTTCGCGCGCAACGCAGGCGCTGCGATCGCCGCTGCGATACCCGCGATCACCGTCGCGCCAACCGCGATCGCGGTCTTCGGGTGCGACTTCACCGCATCCGTGGCCGTCGCGAGGCCGGCCTTGGCCGCGTCGGTCGCATCCTCGACCCAGTCGCTGGTCGCCGCGGTCTTCTTCGCGTCGGGCTTCGGCTTGTGGTCGTCGTCGTGATGGACCTTGGCGTGCGGCATGGCGGAGTTGGGGATCGACGACATAGGGCTTGTCCTTCGGTAAGGGATGATGCCCGATAAACCGATCGCGTCCGTGACGGTTCCGTTACGGTCAGCCGCTCACCGCGCCGAAGTCACCGTTTGCGCGTCAACTCGCGCATCGCGTCGTCGAGCCCGGCGAGGCTCAGCGGGTACATCCGGTCGGTCATCAGCTCGCGGATGATCCGCACCGACTGCGAATAGCCCCATTGCGCCTCGGGCACCGGGTTAAGCCACGCCGCCGCCGGATAAGTATTCGTCAGCCGCTGCATCCATACCGCGCCCGGTTCCTCGTTGAAATGCTCGACCGAGCCGCCGGGATGGGTGATCTCGTACGGGCTCATCGACGCGTCGCCGACGAAGATCAGCTTGTAGTCGTGGCCGTATTTGTGGAGCAGATCCCACATCGGCGTGCGCTCCGCGAAGCGCCGCGTGTTGTCCTTCCACACGCCTTCGTACGGGCAATTGTGGAAGTAGAAGAATTCGAGGTTCTTGAACTCTGTGGTCGCGGCTGAGAACAGTTCCTCGCAGAGCTTGACGAACGGGTCCATCGAGCCGCCGACATCGAGAAACAGCAGCAGCTTCACCGCATTGCGGCGTTCGGCGCGCATGACGATGTCGAGATAGCCTTGGCGCGCGGTGCCGGCGATCGTGCCGTCGATGTCGAGTTCGTCGGCGGCGCCGTCGCGGGCGAAGCGGCGCAGGCGGCGCAGCGCCACCTTGATGTTGCGGGTGCCGAGTTCCTTGGTGTTGTCGAGATTGCGGAACTCGCGCTGGTCCCAAACTTTCAGCGCGCGCTTGTGCGTGCTTTCGCCGCCGATGCGGACGCCTTCGGGGTTGTAGCCGCCGTTGCCGTAAGGTGACGTGCCGCCGGTGCCGACCCATTTGTTGCCGCCCTGGTGGCGTTCCTTCTGCTCCTCCAGGCGCTTCTTGAGCGTCTCCATGATCTCGTCCCACGAGCCGAGCGACTTGATCGCCGCCATTTCCTCGGGGGTCAGGAATTTCTCGGCGACTGCTTTCAACCAGTCTTCGGGGACTTCGCCGGGGGCCGTGCCGTAGCTGGTGGCGAGGCCGCGGAAGACCTTGGCGAAGACCTGGTCGAACTTGTCGAGCAACCCCTCGTCCTTCACGTACACCGCGCGGGACAGGTAGTAGAAATCCTCGGGCGTCCGCTCGATCACCTCGGCGTCGAGCGCCTCGAGCAGGATGAGGTGCTCCTTGAGGCTGGCGGGGATGCCGGCGCTGCGGAGTTCGTCGAGGAAGTTCAGGAACATGGGGTCACTCCGTCACTTGGCCGCGGCGATCGGCAGTTCGATCGCGCTGGGCTGCGCGGCCGAGTGGAAGACGCTGATCGTGGCCTTGCGGTAGTCGGCGGGCTTCGCGTCGAAGATGTTGGCGACGTAGGTCTGCGGGTTGCGGTCGTAGAGTGGGAACCAGCTCGACTGGACCTGGACCATGATGCGGTGGCCGGGGAGGAAGACGTGGCTGGCGTTCGGCAGGACGACGCGGAAATGCGTGGGCTGGCCGGCGACGATCGGGGTCGGCTTCTCGAAGCTATCTCGGTAGCGGCCGCGCAGAATGTCCATCGAGACGGCGAGCTGGTAGCCGCCCATCTCGGGCTTGTCGGAATATTCGGCTGGGTAGACATCGATCAACTTCACCACGAAATCGCCGTCGGTGCCGGTGGTGCTGGCGATCAGGTCCGCGACGGGCGCGCCGGCGATCGCGACCGGGCTGGTGAGCGGTGGCGTCTGGTAGGTGAGGACGTCGGTGCGATCGGAGAACGGGCGCTGGTCGTCGACGAGCCATTGCCGCCAGGTCGAGCCGGTCGCGTAGGTCGGGCGGATCGGGCGGAGGCGGTAGGGGATCGGCTTGGCGGGGTCGGAGATATAGTCGTCGTGGCCGTCGCTCGCCGGGGCGGTCGGCGCGAGGCCGCTGGCGGGTTGGAAGTAGAGTTTCTGCGTGGCCGTCGAGTTCGGCCAGCCGGCGAGCGTCTGCCACTGATTGGTGCCGGTCTGGAACGCGGTGACGGGGGCGAGCGCGGGCGGTGTCGCGCCGGTCTTCAGCGCGCCGTTGAGAAAGGGAAGCAGGACGTTCTTGCGGAACCAGAGCGCGGTGTCCGCATCGAAGCGGATCGCGCCCAAGGTCGAGCCGTCGCCGTTCGCGCCGCCATGCGCCCAGGGGCCAAGCGCGAGGTGGTTGACGTGGTTCGGATCGACTTTAGATACGGCCTCGTAGGCCGCGACGGCACCGTAGATGTCTTCCTGGTCCCATTGGCTGGCGACCCAGAGCGTCTGCACGGTCTGTGGCTGCTTGGGGAGGATCGTTTCTAGTGCCTGGCCCTGCCAGAACGCGTCGTAGGTTGGGTGATCGTGGAGGCGGTTGACGAACGGGAGCTGTTCGAGTCCACGGCTTTTCACGAACGCGCTAGCGGACCCGGCGCGGAGGAAGGTGTCGTAATCGTCGTACGCGTCGCGCCACAGGTCGCCGGCTTCGCCCTTCGCCGCGTCCTGCGTGTAGTAATAGTCGTAGCCGATCTGGCGGAACGCGCCGCCGTGGAAATCGTCGTCGCCCTTCCAGGTGTTGATCACCGGGTTCATCGGGACGGCGGCCTTCAGCGCGGGGTGCGGGTTTACCAGTGCCATCGCGGCCATCATACCGTCGTAGCTGCCGCCAATGATGCCGACGCGGCCGTTGCTGTTTTTCAGGTTCTTCACGAGCCAATCGATCGTGTCGTAGGCGTCGGTGGAGTGATCGACTTTCGTCTGGTTGAGCGGGCCGATCAGCGGGCGCTCGTTGATATAGGCGCCGTTCGAACCGTTCTTGCCGCGGACGTCCTCGAACACGCGGATATAGCCCGCGTCGAAGAACATCGCGTCGGATGCGCGGAGGTTCATCGCGCCGCTCGGGCTGGAAGATCGGCTGGCGACGCTCTCGGCGTTGTAGGGGGTGCGCTGGAGCAGGATCGGCGCGTCGGTGACGCCCTTGCGCTGGACGATGACCGCGTGGAGCGTGACACCGTCGCGCATCGGAATGTCGACCTCGCGGCGGTCGAAGTCGAAGCTGGCGTTGGCGGGGACGAACTTGGCGGGAATATCGCCACCGGGGGGCGGGGACTTTTCCTTTTGCGCCAGCGCGGACGTCGTGAGCAGCGCCAGCGTGATCGTCGTCAGAGCCTTTAACCGCATCGTTATCCCCACCGTCTTTTCGGCTACGGTGGTGGCACGATTTCAAGGGTGGCGGCAATCCATTCGCGCCGTCATCCTGACGAAAGTCAGGATCCAGGGTTACGAACGCTGTCTTTCTTGGCTCTGGATCCTGACTTTCGTCAGGATGACGGACGCGGGTTCAGCGGGCGATGGGCTCGCCGCTTACCGGAACATACGCGTCGATCAGCGCGCCGACATAATCGGGGTTGCGGCTCGTCAATTCAGCGGCCGCATGCGCGTGGCCGTAGATAAAGCCGTACACCGGATACACCCCGCCGCCGAGGCCATCCACATCCTTGTACCAGACCTTCACGTCGCTCCAATCGTTGTTGCGCGAGACGTCGAACAGCGTGACGTCCTGTTCGGCATGCCCGCGCTCGCCGTTCTGGCGTGACCAGTTGGCGTGGGTGAGCATCACGACGCGCTTCTCGACCACCCGGCTGACGACCGCGACATGGCCGAACGGCAGGCGCGGGGTCTTGGCGAAGACGATGACGGCGCCTTCCTTGGGCTTGTGCGTGCGTTCGTACTTGCCGTCGGCCTGCTCCCACCAGGTCCAGGCGTTGCCGTAGATCTGGATCCCCGACGCGGCGCGCGCGAACGGGACGCACTGGCCGACATAGTCGAGCAGAGAGGCGGATGCGGGGGCGGCCATGCCGATTGCCAGCAGTGCCGGCGCCCAACGACGGAAAGCATACAATCTCATGCCGTCACCTTGCCGGACAGGTATGGCATTATTGTTGCTGCAGATGGTTAATGTGCATCAATATCTAATCCGTCGAACTTCGCCGCGATCTGCTCGCCAATCGCCGTGACCGTCTCGACGAATTGCGGTCACAATGGCGCGGAATAGCTGAACGGACGGTGACGTCGATCCTGTTGATTCAAATACGTATAGTTCTCGAATACGGCCCACGAAAACTGCGGCGTCGTGCAATAACTCCGAAGTGGTCGCGTATCGACGGACCGATCCTGGGATTTGCGTTCAAAGAGACTACGTGGTTCCCCGATCGGAATACTTCGCTTGTCCGACTGAGTGATCACCGCTTCACCATAAAAGGATTGTGATCATGTCGGTCGATATCAGCGATACAATCGATGCAGTTGCGGCAGAAGCACTGCTGGCCAACGTTGTAGACTGGAAGCAGTATGACGGATTGCGCGTTACATCGCACACCAGCGGGGCAGTCTATCTGGTGATGTGGGGCCAGCTTCACTGGATCCCGGATCCCGCAACCTTCAATAGCGTGTTCAAGGACTGGAACGGGATCGTCAACAGCGATTACATCGTCGACAACATGCCGAAGGCGTTGTCGCTGGCACCCGGTTCGTTCATCGCGATCAGCGGAGCGTCGCCGGCGTGGTATTTCGTGACGCTCGGCAAGAAGTTGCACATCCCCGATCCAGCGACGGTGAATCGCTTCAACTTCCGCAGCCCGATCTCGCTGCCGCATCTGGCGCTGGACTATATCCCGACGGGTCCGAACGTCACGTAACGCTCGAACTATCGGACCGGCGGCGGTGCTCATCCGCGGCCGCCGGTTCCTCGATAGCTTACCCCTGGTTCTTCTGGCGCTTCGCCATGAAGGCGAGGCGTTCGAACAGCATGACGTCCTGCTCGTTCTTCAGCAGCGCACCGTGCAAGGGCGGAATCGCCTTGGTCGGGTCGCGGTTCTGGAGGATGTCTAGCGGCATGTCCTCGTGCAGCAGCAGCTTCAGCCAGTCGAGCAGTTCGCTGGTCGACGGCTTCTTCTTGAGGCCGGGCACGTCGCGGACGTCGTAGAACAGGTCCATCGCCTTGCTGACCAGGATCTTCTGAATGCCGGGGAAGTGGACGTCGACGATCGCCTGCATGGTCTGGCGGTCGGGGAACTTGATATAGTGGAAGAAACACCGGCGCAGGAACGCGTCGGGCAGTTCCTTCTCGTTGTTGCTGGTGATGATGACGATCGGGCGCTCGACCGCGCGCACGGTTTCCTTGGTCTCGTAGACGTGGAATTCCATCCGATCGAGTTCCTGCAACAGGTCGTTGGGAAACTCGATATCGGCCTTGTCGATCTCGTCGATCAGCAGGACCGGCGGGGCGGGTTGCGTGAACGCCTCCCACAATTTGCCCTTGCGGATATAGTTGCCGATGTCGTGGACGCGCGCGTCGCCGAGCTGGCCGTCGCGCAGGCGGGCGACCGCGTCGTACTCGTACAGACCTTGCTGTGCCTTGGTGGTCGACTTGATGTTCCACTCGATCAGCGGCGCACCGAGCGCCTTGGCGATCTCGTAGGCCAGCACGGTCTTGCCGGTGCCGGGTTCGCCCTTGATCAGCAGCGGGCGGCGCAGCGTGACGGCGGCGTTGACCGCGACTTTCAAATCGTCGGTCGCGACGTAGCTCTGGGTGCCCTCGAAGCGCTTCATGCGATGTCCCGTCCGGTTCTGAATACCGGGTATGGATAGAGGGGAAGCGTCGGTCAGCGCAAGCGGTCAGAGGTCGCCGCGCGCGCTCGATCGCGCTTCGAGTAGCGACCACAGCCCGCGATGCTGCGCGAAGAGTTGCTGCGCGCCGAACAGGATCGCGCGCTGGCAACCGGGCGATGCACCGAGTTCCGCGACGAGCGCGGCGGTATCGGTCTCTGACGGAAGCGTGAGCCCGGGGACGGCTACCCCGAACCGCTCGGCGGCGACATCGAGCACGCGGCGGATCGCGCGCCAGTCATGGAGCAGCGCGGCCACCGCCCCGGTCGCGCAACCACGACGCTCCGAGCGGGCGAGCATTTCGAGCGCATGACGTTCGCCGACCAGTGCCGACTCGCTCTCCGCCTGGCCGGGGGTCGACGGAAGGGGGCCGACGGCCGCGGTGAGCTGTGCGAGATAGGTGCGCTCGTCCGCGAAGCCACTGGCGGCGGCGGCGAGCCAGTCCGATGCCTCGGGCTGGATCGCGCGGGCGAGCACGTCGACGATCAGGCCGGGATGGTCGCCGTGGACCGCGCACAGCGCGTGGACCGCGTCGGAGAGGTTACGCTGGCCCGGACCGCCGGCGATCAGGCGCGCATGATGCGGATGCGCTGCGCTGCCGTCCGCGTCGGCGAGCGTGACGAACGCATCCCATGCGCTCCGCTCGCTCGGCTCCCCGTCCTGTATGCCCGCGTTCGAAACCATCATTCCCCGGCCGTGCTGCACCACGGAAAGCTCGATCCGCGACGATGTCCCGCTTGCCATAAACGAAGGACGTAAAGACGGAGTTTACGGAGCGTTCATTATGCCGTGTTGGAGGGAAATGACGATGATGCGAGTCAGGGGCGTTTCGGCTCGCTCGGCATCACAATGCGCCCTTTACGGCGGGCCATGCCGCCGCGATAACGCGCGACCGAAGATTTTCGGGTCCGTCGGGCGGTATCCGGCGGGATGATCCCACGGAGACTACAGGATGCGCACATGGTTGCTCGGGCTTGCACTTGCTTCGGTCGGAACCGCCGCGATGGCCGCTGATCAGGTCACGCCGCCGGCTGCACCCGCTGCACCCGCCCCTGCACCGATACGTCCGGTCGAAGCCGCCAAGCCCGGCGACCTGACGATGGCGCGCGTGTTCGGCAATCCGGACCTGTCGGGATCGCAGCCGAAAGCGGTGCGGCTTTCGCCCGACGGCACGCTGCTGACGAGCTTGCGCAACCGCGCCGACGAGAAGGAGCGCTTCGATCTCTGGGCGGTGGATACCGCGACGGGCCAAGCGCGGATGCTGGTCGATTCGAAGACCGTCGGCAGCGGCGCCGAACTGACCGAGGCCGAGAAGATGCAGCGCGAGCGGGCGCGGATCGGCGGCCAGAAGGGCATCGTCGCGTACGACTGGGCACCCGATGGCAAATCGATCCTCGTGCCGCTCGACGGTGATCTGTATCTCGCCGGGCTCGACGGCAAGGTGAAGCGGCTGACCAACACGCCCGGCGGCGAGCTGAACCCGGTGGTGAGTCCCAAGGGCAGCTTCGTCTCGTTCGTCCGCGACCAGAACGTCTTCGTGCAGCCGCTCGCCGGCGGCGACGCGCGCGCGGTGACGACGGGCGGCGGCGGCACGGTCCACTTCGGCGAGGCGGAGTTCGTTGCGCAGGAGGAAATGCACCGCGATACCGGCTATTGGTGGTCGCCCGACGAACGCTATGTCGCGGTCGAGCGCTTCGACGAGGCCCCGGTCCACACCGCGACGCGCGCGTCGATCGGCGCGACCGGGACCAAGGTCTACGAGCAGCGCTATCCCGCGGCGGGCACGCCCAATGTGCTGGTCGACCTGTACATCATGAAGCCGGACGGCTCGGGTCAGGTGAAGGTCGATCTCGGCACCAACCCCGACATCTATCTCGCGCGGGTCGACTGGACGCCGGATGGCCGGATGCTGCTGGTGCAACGCCAGAGCCGCGATCAGAAGCTGCTGGAGATGCTCCGCGTCGATCCGGCGACGGGCAAATCGACCGTGCTGTTCACCGAGAAGTCGGGCGTGAAGAGCTGGCTGAACCTGTCCGATGCCTATCGCGTTTTGAAGGATGGTAGCCTGATCTGGCGGTCGGAGCGGAGCGGCTACGGCCAGCTCTACCGGTTCGCGTCGGGAAAATGGACCCAACTGACCAAGGGCGACTGGGTCGTCACCGATCTGGTCGGCGTGGACGAAGCAAAGGGTCGTCTGTTCTTCCTCGGCAACAAGGACGACGTGCTCGAGCAGCAGCTCTATTCGGTCGACGTCGCCAAGCCGAACGTCATCACCAAGCTGACCGAGACGGGCTGGTGGAACAGCGCCACGATGGATGCCGCCGCGAGCCGGTTCATCATCTCGCGCTCGAACCCGAAACAGCCGACGCAGGTCTATCTGGCGGACGCGACCGGCAAGCGGCTCTCGTGGATCAACGAGAATGCGGTGGTCGAGGGGCATCCCTATTACCCGTATCTCGCCAGCCATCAGGAGACCAAGTTCGGCACGCTGAAGGCGAAGAACGGCATGACGCTCCATTACGAGATGATCACGCCGCCGCTGGAGCCGGGCAAGAAATACCCGGTGTTTTTCGAGCATTACGGCGGCCCCGGCACAGGTCAGGTCGTCACGCGCGGCTGGCAAGGTGCGCTGCCGCAATACCTCGTCGATCGCGGGTGGATCTACTTCAAGATCGACAATCGCGGCTCGTATAATCGCGGCAAGGCGTTCGAGGATCAGATCTATCATGCGATGGGGACGGTGGAGGTCGAGGACCAGCTGTCGGGTGCGAATTATCTGAAATCGCTGCCGTTCGTCGAGCCGAGCAAGATCGCGACCTATGGCTGGTCGTATGGCGGTTATATGTCGCTGAAGATGCTGGAGAAGACGCCGGGCGTGTATGCGGCCGCGGTCTCGGGCGCGCCGGTCACCGACTGGCAACTGTACGACACGCATTATACCGAGCGCTATCTGGGCGATCCGGCGAAGGACCCGGCGAGCTATGCGACTTCGGCGGCGGTCGAGGAGGCCAACCGCATCGTCGATCCGTTGCTGCTGATCCATGGCATGGCGGACGACAATGTATTCCTCGACAATTCGACCAAGGTTGCCGCGCGGATGCAGGCGACCGCGACGCCGTTCGAGATGATGTTCTACCCCGGCTATACGCATCGCGTTTCGGGGCCGGGGATCAGCGAGCATGTCTGGGGGACGATCCTGAACTTCCTCGACCGGACGGTGAAGGACAAGCCGGTGCCCGAGGCGGCTGCGGTTCCGGTCAAGTAAACGCCGGTGCGGTTCGTCGAGACGTTTCACCTGTGGCCGTTCCTCGACACGGTGGTGAGCTATATCGCCGCGTTCGTGTTCGGGACGCTGATCGGGGCGGAGCGGCAATATCGCCAGCGGACCGCGGGGTTGCGCACCAACACGCTGGTCGCACTGGGGTCGGCGGCGTTCGTCGATCTCGGGCAGCGGCTGGGCGGGGACGTCGAGTCGATCCGGATCATCGCCTATGTCGTGTCGGGGATCGGCTTCCTCGGCGCGGGCGTGATCATGAAGGAGGGGATGAACGTCCGCGGGCTGAACACCGCGGCGACCTTGTGGTGCTCGGCGGCGGTGGGGTCGTGCGCGGGCAGCGACATGATTGCGGAGGCTGGGTTGCTGACGTTCGTCGTCCTGCTCGCGAACACCGCGCTGCGGCCGCTGGTCGACGGGATCAACCGGATCCCGACCGAGGGGCGGACGATCGAAGCCACCTATAGCGTGATGGTGACGGTTGCGGCGGGCGATGCGGGGCCGATCGGCGATCTGGTGGTCGAGCATCTGGAGGCTGCGCAGTTGCAGGTGGCGGAGCTGGATGTAACCGAGCGGGGGGAGGACCGGGTGGAGATCGCGGCGACTCTGGTGGCGACGAACGTGCCGGCGGAAGAGCTGGATGCGATCACGGATCACCTCGCGAAGGTGCACGGGATCGAGCATGCGACCTGGCAGGCGCGGACGCACGACTGAGGAGCGCACTTAGCCGTGCCTCCTCCCCAGCCACCACCCCGGCGAAGGCCGGGGCCCAGTTGGAAAGGTCGCAGTAATGGACTGCGCGCCGTTAGCAACGTCCCCCAACTGGGCCCCGGCCTCCGCCGGGGTGGTGCTACTGCTGGTGCAGGTGCTGATCCATCTCGCTAAGCTAGCTTGTTCCCCCGCGGAGGCGGGAGTCCAAACTGGGCTCCCGCCTTCGCGGGAGAACAAGGAAGCAGGTGCACCGGTCGCCGCGATCTACTCCCCCAAACTCCCCTATCCGCGCAACAAGTCGAAAGCCGTTGGACCTCGCCGCGCAACGTCGGTACTGCCCGCCCCAAGTCCAATCGGAGTGACAACATGGGTTATCGGGTGGTGGTCGCGGGTGCGACCGGCAATGTCGGGCGTGAGATCCTCAACATCCTGGCGGAACGCGAGTTTCCGGCGGATGAGATCGCCTGCGTCGCGTCGTCGCGCAGCCAGGGGTTGATGGTCGACTATGGCGACACCGGCAAGCAGATTAAATGCACGAACATCGAGCATTTCGACTGGAACGGCTGGGACATGGCGCTGTTCGCGATCGGCTCCGAGGGCTCGGCAATCTATGCGCCGATCGCTGCCGCCGCCGGCTGCGTGGTGATCGACAATTCGTCGCTCTACCGCATGGACCCCGACGTGCCGCTGATCGTGCCCGAGGTGAACCCCGAGGCGATCGACGGCTACAAGGTCCGCAACATCATCGCCAACCCGAACTGCTCGACCGCGCAGATGGTCGTCGCGCTGAAGCCGCTGCACGATGCGGCGAAGATCCTGCGCGTCGTCGTCTCGACCTATCAGTCGGTATCCGGCGCGGGCAAGGCGGGCATGGACGAGCTGTTCGAGCAGAGCCGCAACATCTTCGTCGGCGATCCGGCCGAGCCCAAGCTGTTCACCAAGCAGATCGCCTTCAACGTGATCCCGCACATCGACAGCTTCCTCGACGACGGCTCGACCAAGGAAGAGTGGAAGATGGTCGTCGAGACCAAGAAGATCCTCGACAGGAAGATCAAGGTCACCGCGACCTGCGTCCGCGTGCCGGTGTTCGTCGGCCATTCCGAAGCGATCAACATCGAGTTCGAGAATGAAATTTCGGCCGAGGAAGCGCAGAACATCCTTCGCGAGGCGCCCGGCATCATGCTGGTCGATAAGCGCGAGGACGGCGGCTACATCACGCCGATCGAGTGCGTCGGCGACTTCGCGACGTACATCAGCCGCGTGCGCGAGGATCCGACCCTCGAGAACGGCCTGAACCTGTGGTGCGTCAGCGACAATCTCCGCAAGGGGGCGGCACTGAATGCGGTGCAGATCGCCGAGTTGCTCGGGCGTCGGCATCTGCAGAAGGCGTAGTCGGGCGGGGCCATCGCGCCTCCAACACGCTCCAAATGACCGTTCGAAACCGCGTCGTCACCCCGTGTGACGGCGCGGTTTTGCGATTCGCTTTCGCTGACGAGCGCGAGCGGCTGAACGCACCGATCGAACCGAATTGCGGTGATTTTGCTGGCGCGGTTGGATAGCGACCAGTTTGGATGTGATCATTAACGATCCGAAATACCGGATATAGCAACAGTCTGGTCTCAAACTTCATCGATGCAACAAGAACGGTTTTATGTTTCAATCGATATGGATTGAAGTTGTGTAGAATAACGATGATTTGCTTTGTCTGTTCCGCGTCTATGCTTATTTATTACGGTAACAGACTGTTAGTATTACAGGGGTGAACATCCTCCCGTTCCGATAGTCGAATCTAGAGTTCGGCGATGCGGGAAATCAGGGCTGCTGTTGCAGTCGTCAGTGGAGGTTGTTTGATGTCCAACGCGTTTGTTCGCCCGCAAGATCGAGACGCCGTGACGCCGACTGGCGCCAAGACGTTCGCTTCGCATCCTGCAAAGTCGCCCACCTTTACCCGCACCCTGCGCCGCCTGCGCGATGGCGCTTCGTTGATCGGGCTGGCGACCACGTCGCTGCTCGCGACCCAGGCCGCTTCGGCGCAGGCAGCCACGCCGAACATCGTCAGCGTATGCTCGGGCGTCAGCCTGCCACGCTCGGTCGTCACCGATATCCTGACGCCGGTGGTCAACGGGATCGTCACGCCGATCCAGAACACGGTCGATCCGATTACCGGGGGCATCAACACGTTGCTGCCGTTTCTTGGCGTGCCGGCGCTCACCATCAACGCATCCGCGCTTCTGACGAATGCGGCGGCGGGCAACAACATTACTTTGCAGGTGCTCAACGCCAACGGACAGCTTGTCGGACCGGCGGACCGCTGCGATACGCAGGCGGACAGTTTCACGTTGCGGACGCCGGCCGGCATCGCGATCGGCGGCAATCGGATCACCGGGCTCGGCGCGACCGGCGCCGAAGCGTCTGCAGGAGAGGGAAATTCGATCGCATTCGGTAACAGAGCGCTGACCAGCGCGACCGCGCTCGGCTCGATCGCGCTCGGCACCGGATCGACGGTCGGCGCCAATGCAACCGGCGCGATCGCTCTGGGTACGGGAGCGATCGCGACCGGCGCGAACGGCGTCGCGCTCGGTGCAGGGAGCGTTGCCGCACGCGGACCGCTGGCAGGCTATACCGCGATCGGGCTCGCTGTTCCCCAGAACTCGGCCGGCGAAGTCTCGGTCGGCGCGGCGGGTGGCGAACGCCAGATCACCAACGTCGCGGCGGGCACCGCGGCAACCGATGCGGTCAACGTCGCCCAGCTCACCGGCGTTCAGGCGCAGATCGGCACGCTCGCAAGCGGTGCGGTCCAATATGATGGTGCGACCCGCACCAGCGTGACGCTGGGGGGAGCCGGTACCGGCGCGCCGGCGGTGGCGCTCCGCAACGTCGCCGCAGGCACGCTCGGCGCTGCCTCGACCGAGGCGGTCAACGGCAGCCAGTTGTTCGCGACCAACACCAACGTCACGAACCTGACGACCAACATCAGCAACGGCGCGATCGGTGCCGTGCAATACGCCAACGCCGCGACGCCGACGGTGCCGAACGGTGGCACGCCCACCAACGACGTCGCGCTGGTCGGCGCGACGCCGGGCGCGGTCGGGCTGCACAACGTGGCAAACGGCAACGTCGCCGCGGGCTCGACCGACGCGGTCAATGGTGGACAGCTTGCCACGGTCACCGGGCAGGTCGGCACGCTGGCCGGGCTCGCCGTCCAGTATGACGACGCGACGCGCGTGCGGGCGACGCTTGGCGGCGTGGGCACGGGTGCAGCGCCCGTCGCGCTCGGCAACGTCGCGGCCGGCACGCTGGGTGCGACCTCGACCGATGCGGTCAACGGCAGCCAGCTGTTCGCGACGAACACCAACGTCACCAACACCAATACCGCGCTGACGAACCTGACGACCAACATCACCAATGGCGGCATCGGCGCGCTGCAATATTCGAACGCGGCGACGCCGACCGTGCCGAACGGTGGCGTCCCGACCAACGACGTCGCGCTGGTCGGTGCAACGGCAGGACCGGTCGCTCTTCACAACGTAGCCGATGGCACTGTCGCGACCGGGTCGACCGACGCGGTGAATGGCGGGCAGCTTGCCACCGTGACCGGCCAGGTCGGCAACCTCGCCGCGCTGTCGGTCCAGTATGACGACGCGACGCGCGCTCGCGTCACGCTCGGGGGTCTCGGCACGGGGGCCGCTCCGGTGGCGATCGGCAATGTCGCGGCGGGTACGCTCGGCGCGACCTCGACCGACGCGGTCAACGGCAGCCAGCTGTTCGCGACCAACACCAACGTCACCAACCTGACGACCAACATCACGAATGGCGCGATCGGTGCGCTGCAATACTCAAGCGCGGGTGCGCCGACCACGCCGAACGGGGGCGTGCCGTCGAACGACGCGACGCTCGTGGGCGGTGCCGCCGGCGCGGTCGCTCTGCACAATGTCGCCGATGGCGCCGTCGCGGTGGGTTCGACCGACGCGGTCAATGGCGGTCAGCTTGCCCTGGTCTCGGGGCAGGTCGGCACGCTGAACGGTTTGGCGGTGCAGTATGACGATCTCAGCCGGTCGCGCGTGACCTTCGGCGGCGCGGGTGCTGCACCGGTGGTGCTCGGCAACGTCGCGGCGGGGACGCTCGGCGCCGCCTCGCTCGAGGCGGTCAACGGCAGCCAGCTGTTCACGACCAACGCCAACGTCACCAACACCAACACCGCGCTGACCAACCTCACGACCAACATCACCAATGGCGGGATCGGCGCGGTGCAATATTCCAACGCCGCGACGCCGACCACGCCCAATGGCGGCGTGCCGAGCAACGACGTCGCGCTGGTCGGTGCGGCGGCTGGCCCGGTCGGATTGCACAATGTCGCGAATGGCAATGTCGCGGTGGGATCGACCGATGCGGTCAACGGTGGTCAGCTTGCGAGTGTCTCCGGGCAAGTCAGCGGCCTGTCCGCACTCGCGGTGCAGTATGACGATGTCGGCCGCTCGCGGATCACGCTTGGCGGCGTCGGTACGGGTGCAGCCCCCGTCGTGATCGGCAATGTCGCGGCAGGCGCGCTCGGTGCGACCTCGACCGAGGCGGTCAACGGCAGCCAGCTGTTTGCGACCAACACCAACGTCACCAACCTGACGACGAGCATCGCGAATGGCGCGATCGGTGCGCTCCAATATTCGAGCGCAGGCGCACCGACCACGCCCAACGGCGGCGTGCCGTCGAACGACGTGACGCTGGTCGGGGGTGCCGCTGGTGCCGTCGCCTTGCACAATGTCGGCAACGGCGTGGTCGCGGCGGGCTCGACCGATGCGGTCAACGGCGGCCAGCTGGCAACCGTCTCCGGCCAGGTCGGCAATCTCGCCGCGCTGTCGGTGCAGTATGACGATCCGACCCGGACGCGCGTGACGTTCGGTGGAGCAGGCGCGGCGCCGGTCGTGCTCGGCAACGTCGCGGCGGGAACGCTCGCGGCAGGGTCGACCGACGCGGTCAACGGCGGGCAGCTCGTCGGGCTCGGCACCTCCGTCGCGGCGGGGCTGGGCGGCCTGTCGAGCTATGACGCTGCCACCAACCGCGTGCTTGCTTCGATCGGGTTCGGCGGGGTGCAATATGGCAATGTCCAGTCGGTCTTCGATGCGGTCGATGGCGCGATCAACGGCGGTGCGGGCATCCGGTATTTCCGGGTTCTCTCGACCCGCGGCGACAGCGTCGTGACGGGTACCGACAGCATCGCGATCGGGCCGGAAGCGACCACGACCGCGGACAACAGCGTTGCCATCGGCACCGGCTCCTCAGCGCTTCGTGGCGGTACTCTTGGCTATGCCGCGCTCGGGCTCGCCGGCTTGCAGAACTCGGTCGGTGAAGTGTCGGTCGGCTCGGCTGGTGGCGCTCGGCAGATCACCAACGTCGCGGCCGGCACCGCGGCAACCGATGCCGCCAATGTCGGCCAGGTCGCAGGGGTCGCGGCGCAAGTTGCGGCTCTGGGCACCACCACCGTCCAGTACGACAACGGCACGAAGAACTCGATCACGCTCGGCGGTGCCGGCGGTACGGTCATCACCAACGTCGCCGCCGGCAACGTCGCCGCCGGGTCTACCGACGCGGTCAACGGCGCGCAGCTTGCGGCGACCAACACGCAGGTGGCGAACAACACGACCGCGATCACCAACCTGGGCAACCAGATCAGCAACGGTGCGACCGGGCCGGTGCAATACTCCAACCCCGGCAGCGCAACCACGCCGAACGGTGGCACGAAGACCAACGACCTGACGCTGGTCGGTGCGGCGGCTGGCCCCGTCGGCCTGCACAATGTCGCGGGCGGTTCGATCACGGCGGGTTCGACCGACGCGGTCAATGGCGGACAGGTCTACGCCCTGGCGCTGACGGCGGTGAACGCGGTGTCGTACAACACCGATGCCAACGGTGCGCGGACCAATACCGTGACGCTGGCGGGTGGCAACGCGGCGGCGCCGGTGACGATCGCCAACGTGGCCGCCGGTACGGTCGCGGCGGGGTCCGCCGAAGCAGTGAACGGTGGGCAGCTCTACACCACCAATCAGGCGGTCGCGACGGCACAGGGCACCGCGAACAGTGCGCTCGCGCTGGGCAGCAACTCGGTGCAATATGGTCCTTCGCGTACCAACGTGACGTTCAACGCCGGCGGTCAGGCGACCGTGCTGAGCAATGTCGCGGCGGGCGTGTCGACCACCGACGCGGTCAACGTCGGGCAGCTGAACTCGGGCATCAATTCCGCCGTGACGCAGGCGAACGCCTATACCGACGGACGGATCGCGGCGCTCGACTTCGATCTGCGCAACCTCCGCCGCGACAGCTTTGCCGGGACCTCCAACGCGCTGGCAGCAGCCGGACTCCCGCAGGCGTATGAAGCGGGCAAGGGGATGATCGCGATGGGTGGTGGCACCTATGCCGGCCAGTCGGCGGTCGCGGTCGGGATGTCGAAGGCGTTCAGCGATGGCCACACGGTCGTCAAGCTGAGCGGCACCTACGACTCGCAGGGCCGTGCCGGTGCATCGGGCGGGATCGGGTATCAGTTCTGATCCTGTCTTTCGAAGTTGGGAACGGGCGGCCTTCGGGTCGCCCGTTTTCGTTTGGGGCTAAGGGGCGCTCGACATGCAGGGAGCTAGCGCGGGTTGACTTGGGCGGCGGCCGCCACGAATTGGCGGCGAACCAATGCAGGATGTGACCGTGGCCAGCACCCCGAGCGATACCCAGTTTTTCGAAAGCTTCGACGGCACGCGGATCGCGTGGCGCGAGGTCGGCGAGGGGCGGCCGGTGGTGCTGATCCACGGCTATTTCTCCGACGCGAAGACCAACTGGATCCGCTACGGCCACGCCGCGAAGATCGCCGCCAAGGGTTTCCGGGTGATCATGCCGGACCTGCGCGCGCACGGTGAGAGCGAGAAGCCGCATGGGCTAGAGGCGTATCCGGCGGATGCGCTGACGCAAGATGGCCACGCGCTGGTCGCGCATCTTGGGCTGACGGACTATGACCTTGGCGGCTACTCGCTGGGTGCGCGGACGACCTCGCGGATGCTGGCGACGGGCGCGACGCCGCGGCGCGTGATCTTCTCCGGAATGGGTCTCGAAGGGCTGACGCAGACGTCACGCCGCGCCGGGCATTTCCGCAATATCCTGACCAGGCTGGGGCAGCATGTGCAGGGTACGCCGGAGTGGCTGGCGGAGGCGTTCCTGAAGACGACGGGCGGCGATCCGATCGCGTTGCTCGGTATCCTCGAGACGTTCGTCGATACGCCGCTCGAGTCGGTGAAGGCTATACAGCAGCCGACGTTGGTCGTGTGCGGCGGCGAGGATCAGGACAATGGTTCGGCACCGGATCTGGCTGCGGCGTTGCCGAACGGGACGTATGTCGAGACTCCGGGCGGTCATATGAGCGCAGTGGTGAAGCCCGAACTGGGCCAGGCGATCGCGGACTTCCTGGCAGGCTGACGCCCTAACCACGATCCTCCCCCGCAAGGGGGAGGATTGGAAAGATCGGCGTTGACCAGACTTGGTCGGATGCTCACTCTGGAGGCATAATCTAGGGGAAGATCATGATCCGTACCGTCTCTCTGATCGCGCTTGCGTGCGCGATCGCCGTGCCGTCCGTAGCGCAGGCCCAGACTGCAGCACCCGCTACCACCGGCAAGCCGACCGTCGCGCAGGCCGATGCGTTCGTCGCTGAGGCGGAGAAGGCGATGGCGACTGCCTCGCTCGACGCGAACCGCGTGGCGTGGGTCAACGCGACGTACATCACCGACGATACCGATGCGCTGGCGGCGAAGTCGGGCGCGGAGATGACCGATCTCGGGGTGAAGTACGCGCTCGGCGCCGCGCGCTATGCGTCGCTGCCGGGGCTTTCGTTCGATACCAAGCGCAAGCTCGATCTGCTGCGCGGCGGGCTGACGCTGCCGGCGCCGACGCGGGCAGGGGCGTCCGAGGAACTGTCGACGCTGACCACGAAGATGTCGTCGTCCTACGGCAAGGGCATGGGGACGCTCGACGGCAAGCCGATCAACGGGTCGGACATCGAGGCGGCGATGGGCTCGGTGCGCGATCCGGCCAAGCTGACCGAGATGTGGACGAGCTGGAATGACAAGGTCGGCGCGCCGATGCGTGGCGATTATGCGAAGATGACGTCGATCTCGAACGAGGGCGCGCGCGAGCTCGGCTACAAGGATGTCGGTGCGCTGTGGCGCTCTGGCTACGACATGACGCCCGAGCAGTTCGCGGCGCTGACCGACAAGATCTGGAAGCAGGTCGAGCCGCTCTATATGGCGCTCCACACCTACACGCGGTGGAAGCTCAACGAGAAATACGGCGACGCGGTGCAGGCGAAGACCGGACCGATCCGCAGCGACCTGCTCGGCAACATGTGGGCGCAGGAATGGGGCAATATCTACGACATCGTCGCACCCAAGGGCGCCGGGGATCTGGGGTTCGACACCGGCGACCTGCTCAAGGCCAAGGGCTATGATCCGCTGAAGATGGTGAAGCAGGGCGAGGGCTTCTATTCGTCGCTCGGCTTCGCGCCGTTGCCGGAGACGTTCTGGAAGCGGTCGCAGATCACCAAGCCTGCCGACCGCGACGTGATCTGCCATGCGTCGGCGTGGGATATCGACGCCAAGGACGATATCCGGATCAAGATGTGCACGAAGGTGAACGCCGACGACTTCGTCACGATCCACCACGAGCTTGGCCACAACTACTATCAGCGCGCGTACAAGGCACAGCCGTTTCTGTACGCGAACGGTGCTAACGACGGTTTCCACGAGGCGATCGGCGATACCGTCGCGCTGTCGATCACGCCGGATTACCTGGTGAAGATCGGCCTGCTCGACCAGGCGAAGGTGCCGAGCGCGGACAAGGACATCGGGCTGCTGCTGCGCCAGGCGATGGACAAGGTCGCGTTCCTGCCGTTCGGGCTGCTGATCGACAAATGGCGCTGGGGCGTGTTCTCGGGGCAGATCCCGGCGACAGGGTATCAGGCGGCGTGGGATGCTTTGCGGCTTCAGTATCAGGGGATCAAGCCGCCGGTCGCGCGCGACGAGACCAAGTTCGACGCGGGCGCGAAATACCATATCCCGGCAGCGGTGCCTTACACGCGCTACTTCCTGGCGCGGGTGTTGCAGTTCCAGTTCTACAAGGCGGCGTGCGACCAGTCGGGCTGGAAGGGGCCGCTGCATCGTTGCTCGTTTTACGACAACAAGGCGGTGGGGACGAAGCTGAACGCGATGCTGAGCATGGGGCAATCGAAGCCTTGGCCGGATGCGTTGCAGGTGTTCACCGGCAGCCGCGAGATGTCGGGCACGGCGCTGGTCGAGTATTTCGCACCGTTGAAGTCTTGGCTGGACGTGCAGAACAAGGGGAAGCCGACCGGGTGGTGAGGGGGACGTTGGCTTATCGCCAGCTGACGTTCGCCCGCTAACTCCTAGTTCCCCCGCGGCGGCGGGGGCCCAGGGTTACGAACGCTTCCATGGTTTTAGCTGGGCCCCCGCCTCCGCGGGGGAACGAAGGCGGCGTGGGGGGGGCGACACCTACAACGCACCACCCCGGCGAAGGCCGGGGTCCAGTTGGGAAACGTCGCTAACGGAGCGATGAGCTTCGTTACGCAAGACGTTCCAAATGGGCCCCGGCCTTCGCCGGGGTGGAGTATCTTGGGGATACTTACTCCGGGACCGTCCCCGGGTCGGCAATGCCGGCGTCGAACGACTTCGACGAGTCCGTCCCGTCAGCCTGATGCGCGTGCGTACCCTTCGGTTTGGGTGCTGTCTGAGCCTTCGGCGTACTGCCGCGTAAAGTCAGCAGCGCCCCAACCGCTGCACCAGCCACCGCGACACCGCTGAAGATCGCCGCAGCCCCCCATTTCCCACGGGTCTTCTCCGGAGGCTTGGCGACCGCGACCGGCGTGGCCGTATTGCGTGCAGGCACCGGGCGGGGCGTGCTGCGCTTGGTCGAGCGCGGCTTTGGCGTCGGCTTGGCCACTGGTTTCGACGACGCGGCGGTGACAGGCTTGTCCGCAACCGGCACGGGCTTGGACGCGACCGGCTTGGCCGACGACGTGGCAGCCGGTGCCGCCTTTGGCGCGCTCGTCTTGCGCGGCGCGCGACGGCGGGCGGCGGGCTTGTTTGCTTCCGTATCGGGCGTGTCGGTGTCGGCCACTTCTATCTTCCCTCAGCAATGATTCCGGAAGCGTAACGCATTCCCATGCGATCCGCTCCGATTTTTACCTGAACGGGGGCTCGTCGAACGCGCGGAGCTTGCGGCTGTGGAGCTTAGACCCTTCCAGACGGAGCTGCTCGCAGGTTTCGATCCCGATCCGCAGATGCTCGCTGATCGCGCGTTCGTAGAAGCGATTGGCCTGGCCCGGCAGCTTCAGCTCGCCGTGGAGCGGCTTGTCCGAGACGCAGAGCAACGTGCCGTACGGGACGCGGAAGCGATAGCCCTGCGCGGCGATCGTCGCGGATTCCATGTCGATGCCAACCGCGCGACTGAGCGAGAAGCGCAGCGCGGACTTCGAGTAACGAAGCTCCCAATTGCGATCGTCGGTGGTGACGATCGTGCCGGTGCGGAGGCGGCGCTTGAGTTCCTCGCCCGACTGACCCGAGACGATCTCGGCGGCCTTGGCCATCGCGAGCTGGACTTCGGCGATCGCGGGGATCGGGATTTCGGGGGGCAGGACGTCGTCGAGGACATGGTCGTCGCGCAGATAGGCATGCGCGAGGACGTAGTCGCCGATCCGCTGGCTGGGGCGCAGGCCGCCGCAATGGCCGATCATCAGCCACGCCTCAGGGCGCAGCACGGCGAGATGGTCGCAGATCGTCTTCGCGTTCGACGGACCGACGCCGATGTTGACCAGCGTGATGCCGGTGCGGTCGTCCGCCATCAGGTGATAGGCGGGCATCTGGTGCCGCCGCCAGGCGCTGTCGGAGATGATCTTGTCGATGTCGTCGCCCGACGAAATCGTGATCCCGCCCGCGCCCGATAGGCTGGTGAAGCGCGAGCCTTCGCCCAACTGCGTGCCGGCCCAACGGACGAACTCGTCGACATAGCGGTGGTAGTTGGTGAACAGCACGAAGCGCTGCGCGTGTTCGGCGGGCGTGCCCATGTAATGGCGCAGGCGGGCAAGGCTGAAATCGGTGCGCAGACCGTCGAACAGCGCGAGCGGGCGCGTCTCGTCCTGCGCGATCCAGAGGCCATCGGCGATCTCGTCGCCGATATGCGCGAGCTCGGTCGCGGGGAAGTGGCGCGACAATTCGGTCGCGGAGACCTCGTCGAGGCTCAGCGCATGGCCGGGTTCGATCACATAAGGGAACGGGATTTCCTGGCGGCCTTCAACGGCTTCGACAGTGACGTCGTAATCCTCGATCAGCAGCGTAAGCTGTTCGGTCAGGTATTCGGCGAAGATCGCAGGCTTGGTGACGCTGATGCGGTATTCGCCTGCGTTGACCAGACGGCCGAACGAGCGGAGCGGGGTGGGCCGGTCGACGCCGCCCTTATAGGTCAGCCGGATCTCGGGATAGGCGAACGAGCCGTCGGTGCGGCTGACCGGATCGGGCGTCGTGCCGTCGGCGATATACGCGCTCATGGCGGCTTGGAGGCGCTCGACGGAGGCGCGGTAGAGGCGGTCGAGTTCGGCGACGAGGTCGGATGCGATTGTCATCGGGCAGTGTTAGGTGGCGCAGGTTACGGTGGCAAGACCACCTAAATCCTCCCCGTGTCGGGGAGGTGGCAGCCCACTCGGGCTGACGGAGGGGGCGCTCCACAAACGTAACGCTCGCGGTGAGCCCCCTCCACCCTCTGGCAAAGGTGCCGAACGGTCCCCCTCCCCGTGCCGGGGAGGATCAGATCTCGCTGAGGAGGTACTCGGCCGAACTAACCTTGAACTCGCCGGGTGCCTCGACGTTCAGCTGCTCGACCACGCCGTCGTTCACCAGCATCGAGTAACGCTGGCTGCGCGTGCCCATGCCAAAGCCCGAGCCGTCCATCGTCAGCCCGATAGCCTTCGCGAAATCACCATTGCCGTCCGCCAGCATCGTGATGTCGCCGGCGCCCGCCGACTTGCCCCACGCGCCCATCACGAACGCGTCGTTGACCGACACGCACGCGACCTCGTCGATGCCCTTGGCCTTTAGCTCGGCTTCCTTCTCGACGAAGCCGGGGAGATGCTTGGCCGAGCAGGTCGGCGTGAACGCGCCGGGGACCGCGAACAGCGCGACCTTGCGGCCCTTGAAGAAGCTGTCGGTATCGACCTGGTCGGGGCCGTCGGCCGTGGCCTTGACGAGATTGGTGGTGGGAAGCCGGTCGCCGACGCTGATCGTCATCTGAAATCTCCTGTCGCCGCGCATTGGTCGCGGGCGAGCCGTACCTTGGACGCGGGCGCGCGTATTTCAAGCGTGGCGGGGACTCGTCCGCGTCGCTATGTTCGAACGCATGGACAAGACGCCCTTTCTTTCCGGACAATTCCTGCTCGCGATGCCGGGGATGAGCGATCCGCGGTTCGCCCGCGCGGTGATCGCGATGTGCAGCCATGACGAGAATGGCGCGATCGGGATCGGCGCGACGATCGACGGTCTGGGTTTCCACGATCTGCTGGAGCAGTTCGGGATCGAGCCGGGCGATGCGCCGAACGCGCCGGTGCATTTCGGCGGACCGGTCGAGCCGCGGCGCGGGTTCGTGGTGCATTCGTCCGACTGGGGCGGGCAGGACTCTGTCGACGTCGCCGGGCGGTGGAAGCTGTCGAGCACGGTCGACGTGCTCCGCGCGATCGCCGAGGGGAAGGGCCCGTCGGAGTGGGTGGTGGCGCTTGGCTATGCCGGTTGGGATGGCGGGCAGCTCGAGGGTGAGCTGTCGCGGCCGGGCTGGTTCAACGTGCTCGGCGACACCGAATTGCTGTTCGATACCGCTGCGGAGGATCGCTGGACGATGGCGTTTGCGCAGGCTGGTGTGGATCCGCGGTTGCTGGTGGCGGAGACGGGGCGGGCTTAGCCGTTCTCCTGCGAACGCAGGAGCCCAGGGTAATGAATGATGTCCTTTGTGATCCTGGACTCCTGCGTTCGCAGGAGAACATGCTGCCCAAGGGACACCGACACGTCATATAAAGATATCTTTATATTTGATTTGAGCCCTCCGATCCCCTAAGTGGCACGGCATCCGGCACGGGCATGAGGCTCGCCGATCACAGAATTTCCAGGAGACCCATCGTGGCCACCACCCTCGCCCCCGCGCAGTCCGGCAATGCGACCGACTACGTCGTCGCCGACATCAGTCTCGCCGATTTCGGCCGCGCCGAGATCAACATCGCCGAGACCGAGATGCCCGGCCTGATGTCGCTGCGCACCGAGTTCGGCGCAGCGCAGCCGCTTAAGGGCGCGCGCATCACCGGCTCGCTGCACATGACGATCCAGACCGCGGTGCTGATCGAGACGCTGACCGCGCTCGGCGCCGACGTTCGCTGGGCGACCTGCAACATCTTCTCGACGCAGGACCACGCCGCCGCCGCGATCGCCGCGACCGGCGTGCCGGTGTTCGCGATCAAGGGCGAGAGCCTCGCGGACTATTGGAACTATGTCGGCGACATCTTCTCGTGGGATCGCGACGTAGAGGGCCAGACTGCCAACATCATCCTCGACGACGGTGGCGACGCGACGATGTTCGCACTCTGGGGCGCCAAGCTCGAAGCCGGCCACACGATGCCCGAGCCCGAGAACGAGGAAGAGGTCGAGATGCAGCGTGCGCTCAAGGCGTACGTCGCGAAGAACCCCGGCTACCTGACCGAGACCGTCAAGAACCTGAAGGGCGTCTCGGAAGAGACCACCACGGGTGTCCACCGCCTGTACGAGATCGCCAAGAAGGGCGAGCTGCCGTTCCCCGCGATCAACGTCAACGACTCGGTCACCAAGTCGAAGTTCGACAACCTCTACGGCTGCAAGGAATCGCTGGTCGACGCGATCCGTCGCGCGACCGACGTCATGCTCGCCGGCAAGGTCGCCTGCGTCGCCGGTTTCGGTGACGTCGGCAAGGGCTCGGCTCAGTCGCTCCGCAACGGCGGCGCGCGCGTGATGGTCACCGAAGTCGATCCGATCTGCGCACTGCAGGCAGCGATGGAGGGCTTCGAGGTCGTGACGATGGAAGAGGCCGTCAAGCGCGCCGACATCTTCTGCACCGCGACCGGCAACGCCGACGTCATCACCGCCGATCACATGAAGGCGATGAAGCCGATGTCGATAGTCTGCAACATCGGTCACTTCGACTCGGAGATCCAGATCGCCGCGCTGTCGAACTACGACTGGACCGAAGTGAAGCCCGGCACCGACCTGGTAAAGTTCCCGGACGGCAAGCAGATCATCATCCTGGCGAAGGGTCGCCTGGTGAACCTCGGTTGCGCCACCGGCCACCCGTCGTTCGTGATGTCGGCCTCGTTCACCAACCAGACGCTCGCGCAGATCGAGCTCTGGACCAAGGGCGAGAACTACAAGAACGAAGTGTACGTCCTGCCGAAGCACCTCGACGAGAAGGTCGCGATGCTCCACCTCGAGAAGCTCGGCGTGAAGCTGTCGAAGCTTTCGGACAAGCAGGCCGGCTACATCGGCGTGCCGGTCGAAGGCCCGTTCAAGCCGGATCATTACCGCTACTGATCTTAGGATTTAGTAGGGTCTTCGAAAAGCCGCGTTCGCCATCAGGCGGGCGCGGCTTTTTCGTTACGCATCCGTGTTGCAGCTCTGCAACATGTTTGTAATGTTTTGCTGCCCGGATTGAAAAACGGGCAGGAAAGGTGTCCTTCTGACCTCAGTAAAAGATTGGGTTCAGGGGTTATTTAATATGACTGGCATGCCGATCCGGAAGTCCGGATTGTTCGTAACAGCGTCGACGGTGGCGTTCGTATTGGTCTCAATGATCCCGGCAGCGGCGCAGACTGCAACACCGGTTGACGCGCAAAGCCAGGCGCCCGGCACCGATCCAACCGCTCCGGTTGGTTCGGACACTACGACGGGCGCAGTTGCACAGACGGTGGCGGCCGAAGCCAATGCCGGCAGCGAGATCGTCGTCACCGGTTCGCGCATCGCGCGGCCGACGCTCAATTCGCCTATCCCCGTCACCACCGTGACGCAGGCCGACCTGACGCGGACCGGCGCTGTCGTGATCGGCGACGTGCTGAACGACCTGCCGTCGCTGCGCTCGACCTACAGCCAGGCGAACTCGACCCAGTTCATCGGTACTGCCGGCATCAACCTGCTCGATCTTCGTGGTCTTGGGCCATCGCGTACGCTGGTTCTCGTCAACGGCCGCCGTCACATCACCGGATCGACCGGCGAGTTTCTCGTCGACACCAACACGATCCCGACCGATCTAATCGACCGCGTCGACATCGTTACCGGCGGTAGCTCGGCGGTGTATGGTTCGGACGCCATGGCCGGTGTCGTGAACTTCGTGCTGAAGCGCAATTTCGACGGCGTATCGCTTAATGCCCAGAGCGGGATCGCGGATCGCGGCAATCGCGGCACGTATCGCCTGTCGGGCACCTTCGGGACGAACTTCGCCGAGGGGCGCGGCAATATCGCGCTCGGTCTCGAATATAACCAGGCCGATCTGCTGACTTATACCGACCGTCCGGGGTTGACCGGTGCCTATGATGGCCGGAACCAGTTCCAGCGTATCGCGACCAACGCGTCCGGTCAGCCGCAGCGGACTTTCCTTACGGGTGTCCGTAGCTTCGGCTATGACAATGGCGGCAACTTTATCGCCTATAACGGCGGCAACCTGCTGGGCTGCGGTGGTGGCGTAGCTGCTGCCTGTCGTGCGAACGGCGCTCCCCGCGTGTTCGGCTTCGGGTCGAACGGGCAACTCTCCGAGTATAATTACGGGAATGATTTTCGATCGGTAGGCTCGAACAACAACCAGAACGGCAGCGGCGCGACGCTGACCGATACGGGTACGTTGGATCCGTCGCTCAAGCGCTACGTCGCAAACTTGATCGGCCATTACGACGTATCGGAGGCGTTCAAGCCGTTCTTCGAGGCGAAGTTCGTGCGCGTTGAAAGCTTTGCCCAGTCGAGCGGTACGTTCAACCAAGGTGGATCGCAGGGGACCGATGCCGAGGGCGAGACGTATCTTGGTGGGGGCGTGCCGATCGCATTCGACAATGCGTTCCTCAATCCTCAGGCTGCGGCGACCATCCGTTCGTTGTTGCCGGCGGGCTCGGAGTATTTCCGCCTCAATCGCAACAACACCGATCTCGGCACGCGTGATGAGGCCGATCGTCGCGATACCTATCGCATCGTCGTCGGTGCAGAGGGGACTTTCAACGACGACTGGAAGTATGATTTCTCGGTGAACTACGGCGAATTCCGTACGAAGTCGAAATTCTACAACAACCAGTTCCAGTCGCGCTTCTACAACGCGATCGATGCGGTCCGTAACGGGGCCGGCCAGATCGTCTGCCGCATCAACCAGGCGACTGTCGTCGATCCGTCGTGCGCTCCGCTCAACATTCTGGGCGAGGGGCGTGCTAGCCAGGCCGCACTGAACTACATCAACACGACCTCGACCAGCCGCGGCAAGGCGACTGAGTTCGACGTGACGGGCAACATCGTCGGGGACAGTTCGCAGCTGTTCGAACTACCCGGCGGTCCGGTCCGGTTCGCGGTCGGCGGCGAGTATCGTCGCGAAACGGCGTTCTCGGCGTATGACGATACCATCAAGGGCGGCGACACGTTCTTCAACGTCATCCCCGACTTCCGTCCACCCGCATTCGCCGTGAAGGAAGCGTATGGCGAGATCGAACTTCCACTGTTGAAGGACATCAGCTTCGCCAAGGAACTGACGATCAACGCTGCAGGTCGTGTCGCGGATTACAAGGGGTCCACGGGAACGGTCTATGCTTATAATTTCGGCGGGATCTATGCGCCGATCAACGACATCAAGTTCCGCGTGAACTATTCTCGGTCGGTCCGGGCGCCTACGCTTGGCGATCTGTATGCTTCGAACAGCCAGGACTTCCCGCAGCTCGACGATCCGTGCGATGTCAACTTCATCACCACGGGGCGCTCGACCCGTGCTGCAAACTGTGCGGCAGCAGGTGTTCCGGCTGGTTTCATCAACAGCACGGCCCGGGCTGGTTCCACTGAAATCCTGTCAGGCGGCAATCCCAATCTACAGGCCGAGAAGTCACGGAGCTGGACCTATGGTGCGATCTTCCAGCCCAGCTTCCTTCCAGGCTTTGCGCTCACGGTCGATTATTACGACATCAAGATCAACAAGGTCATCAACGCTGTCGACGCACAGACGATTCTCGATGCCTGCTACGACGCTCCGACGCTGAACAACCAGTTCTGCAGCCTGATCAATCCGCGCCAGGCGAACGGCCTGTTCGCACGGCCGGCGCTGTTGCAGAGCACGGTCAACTTCGCCGCGCTCAAGGCCAAGGGCATTGATTTCGACGCCAGCTACAACCGCCGGTTCGGTGCGGACACCAAGGCTGCGGTGCGCGTGGTGGGGACCTGGGTCCGCGACCGGACCGACTTCCCGTATCTCGACGAGCCGAGCCGCCCCGACCGGGTGAAGGGCGAGCTTGGCGATCCGATCTGGAACGTCAACGCATCGGTCGACCTGACGCACAAGAACTTCACGATCGGCTATCAGGTCCGCTACATCGGTCGCCAGTCGATCACCGATTGGGAAGCGCAGCACGACACCAACGGCGTTCCCGCGCTCAACCCGAACTATGCCGACGTCGTCTATTACCCGAAGGTGTTCTATCATGCGGTTCGCGCGTCGGTCGACGTCGACAAGCGCTTCACCCTGTACGGTGGCGTCGACAACCTGACCGACAAGAAGCCGCCTTATGGCCTGCTCGGCAATGGCGACGGCGATGCGATCTACGACAACATCGGTCGCGCGATGTATATCGGAGCCTCGGTGAAGCTGTAAGCGCAAGCCAGTTTCCACCGTTAAGATCGCGAAGGGGCGGGTCCGCATGTCGGGCCCGCCCTTTTCGTTGTCTCGTGGCTTTCCCCGGGGGGACGGATTGGCCTACATGGTCGGATGATGTCGCCACGGGCTTCCCGATAATGGTCCTCGGGACCGGTGCTGCCGTGATGGTAGGGGCGTTACTGCTATTGGCGATCCTCGCCGGCTTGGTTGTCCTTTACTCTGGCCTGCGCGCGCGTGCCGATGCTGCGGGCGCGGTAGACGCAAGCGCGCAGTTGCAGACGATCCTCGACGGGTCGCCGGCGATCGTGACGGTGATCCGCTCGGGCGGCCGGATCGAGATGACGCAGCGAATGGCGGACTGGCTTGGGCTCGACGCGCCACCGCGGTCGATCGCGGAGCTTGCTGCCGGGGGGGCGGGGCTGTCCGCCGACGATGCCGCGCGGTTGATTGCCGACGTCACGGCGGCGCAGCGGTCGGGGCGGGCGTTCGTGCGGTCGGTGCGGTTGCAGGGCTCGACGCGGGCGATCACGTTTCGCGGTGGGCGCGCGCCGGGCGAGATGGGCGCGACCGGGGCGGTATTGCTCTGGGCGTTCGATGCGACCGACAGCGAGGCGGAGATCGCACGACTTGGTTCCGAGACTGCGCGACTCGGCGAGGCGTATGAGTCGCTGACGGGGCTGATCGAGGCGGCGCCGATGCCGATGTGGTATCGCGCGACCGACTTGCGACTGGCGATGGTGAACTCGGCCTATGTCGACGCTGTCGAGGGGCGCGATGCCGCGGACGTCGTCGCGCGTGGGCTGGAGCTGGTCGAGGGATCAGGACGTGGCGGGCCGCTCGCTGGTGCTGCGGTCGCGCGCGAGCAGGGACGCCCGCATCAGCAGGTCCTGCCCGCGACGATCGACGGTGCGCGACGGTCGCTGCAAATCTACGACGTACCGTTGCCGAGCGGCGGCGTGGCCGGGTTCGCGATCGATATCGAGGAACTGGAGCAGGCACGGTCGGGCGCCAAGCGTTTTGCCGAAGCCCAGCGCGCGATGCTCGACCGGCTATCGGCAGGGGTGGCGCAGTTCGGTGGGGATCGCTCGCTCGTGTTCTGCAACCAGCCGTTCCGCCGGATGTTCGCGATGCGGAGCGAATGGCTGGCTGATCGACCCGAGTTCGACCGGGTGTTGGAGCGGATGCGCGAGGCGAACCGGCTACCGGAGGTCCGCGATTTCCCGAGCTGGAAGGCGGAGCGGCGCGACTGGTTCATGCAGACCGGCTCGACCCAGGGCGGCGGTGCGATGGAAGAGAATTGGCATCTGCGCGGCGGCACGCATCTCCGCGTGGTCGCGCAGCCGCTTCCCGATGGCGGCTTGTTGCTCATCTTCGAGGATCGCACCGAGCAGGTCCAGCTTGCCAGCGCGCGCGACACGTTGCTGCGGGTGCGGACGGCGACGTTCGACAATCTGTTCGAGGCGCTTGGCGTGTTTGCGGCGGATGGTCGGTTGCAGTTGTGGAACAACCGGTTCCGCGCGTTGTGGGGCCTGGAGGAAGAATTTCTCGCTTCGCACCCCCGCGTCGATGCGTTCGCCGAAGCCGCCGGTGCGAAACTCGCGACACCTGGCCGGTCGGCATTGATCCCCGATCTCGTCCGGTCGGCGACGGTCGGGCGCCAGCAGCGCGGCGGTCGCGTGGCATTCGCGGACGGGCGGCATTTCGAGTTTGCGGGCGTGCCGTTGCCCGATGGGAATGCGCTGTTCACGATGCTCGACATCACCGACAGCCGGCGCGCGGAGCAGGCTCTACGTGACCGTGCGGACGCGCTCGAGGCGACCGACAAGGTGAAGACCGCCTTCGTTGCGAACATGAGCTACGAACTGCGCACGCCGCTGACGTCGATCAGCGGGTTCGCGGAGATGTTGCATGGCGGGTACGCGGGTGCGCTGACGCCGCAGGCCGAGGGCTATGTCGGGGCGATTCTCGAGTCCGTCGAGCGGCTGGGGTTGCTGGTCGACGACGTGCTCGACCTGACGCGCGCGGAGAGCGATCGTGCGGAAACCGATCGCAGCGACGTCGATCTGGCCACTACCGTGCGTGCGGCGGCGGAGACGATCCTGCCGTCGGCCAAACGACGAAAGCTTGATTTCGCGATCGAGGTGGCGCGGTCGACTGGGCGCGTGAACGGCAATCCGAAGCGGTTGAAGGAGGTCGTCGAACATCTGTTGCGCCATGCGGTTGCGGCAACGCCGGACGGCGGGCGGGTGCTGCTGCATACCGACGGTAATGCGACGTCCGCGCGGATCGTGGTGTCGGACGATGGGGTTGGAATGGATGCGGAGGCGGTGGCGCACGCGTTCGACAGGTTCGCGGAGTCGAAGCCTATGGGGGATCGCGCTCTGGGTCTCGGACTGCCGTTGGCGAAACAGTTCGTCGAGGCACACGGCGGGACGATAGAACTGGTGTCCGAGCCGGGCGCCGGTACGCTGATCACCGTCGAGCTACCACGCCGATGAGCGCCGATCTTCTGCTCCCTCTCCCCTCCGGGGAGAGGGTCGGGGTGAGGGGTCACCAAGCAGTGCAGCGCTTGGAACAGCCCCTCACCCAACCCTCTCCCCGAGGGGGAGAGGGCTAATGCACGCAATCCTCCTATCCGATCCGCAAGCGACCGAAGCGTTCGGGGCGCTGTTGGCCGACCGCGTTCGCCCGGGCGACGTGATCACGCTTGTGGGCACGCTCGGCGCCGGCAAAACCAGCGTCGCGCGCGGCCTCCTCGCCGCACTAGGCCTCGCCGGCGAAGCGCCATCCCCCAGCTTCGCCATCGTCCAGCCCTACGAGCCCCCCGAAGTGCGCTTCCCCGTACTGCACGTCGATCTCTACCGCATCGACGACCCCGCCGAGATCGAGGAACTCGCGCTCGACGACGCCCGCTATGATTCGCTTCTGCTGGTTGAATGGCCGGAACGCGCAGGCCCGGATTACTGGCCGGATGCGCTTCGCCTGAGCCTGACGATCGAGCCCGACGGCACGCGCGGCTTGACTATCGGCGTGCCGGAAGCTTGGAGGTCGCGATGGCCGACATGACCCCGCCGCCCGGCGCCGCCGCTTTCCTCGATGCCCATGGCTGGGGAGGCGCGCAGATCCTCCCGGTCGCGGGCGACGCGTCGTTCCGGCGCTATTTCCGCGCGATCGGAGCAGGGCGGAAAGCGATCCTCATGGATGCGCCACCTCCGCACGAGGATCCCCGCCCGTTCATCGCGGTGGCCAAATGGCTTGTCGAACGTGACTTCGCCGCGCCGGCTATCCTGGCGTGCGACCTCGACCAAGGGCTCGTGCTGATCGAGGATTTCGGCGACGATCGGCTGCGCGAGGCGGTCGATGCTTCACCGGGGGGGGAACTGTCGCTGTATGCGCCTGCGATTGACCTGCTGGTCCGACTTCGTGCGGAGCCGGCTGGGCCGGTCCCCCCCTATGATCGCGCCGTGCTGAAGCGCGAGGCGGGGCTATTCGTCGAATGGTATTGCCCGGCGGTTGGGATCGAGCCCGATCTCGCAGGTTGGGACGCGGCTTGGGAGTCGGTGTTCGACCACGCCATCGCCGAGACGCCGGTTACGGTATTGCGCGATTATCATGCCGAAAACCTGATGCTCGTCGGGCCGGAGCGATCACTCGGCCTGCTCGATTTCCAGGACGCCTTGGCGGGGCATCCAGCGTATGACCTCGTGTCGCTGTTGCAGGATGCGCGGCGGACGGTCGATCCGGCGGTCGAGGCGGCGATGCTGGAGCGATATCGCGCGGCGGCGGACGCGGGGGAAGACTTCATGAACGCGTATCACGTGCTCGGCGCGCAGCGGAACGCGAAGATCCTCGGCATCTTCACACGGCTGTGGAAGCGCGACGGCAAGCCGCATTATGCGACGATGTGCCCGCGCGTCTGGACGTATCTGGAGCGCGATCTGGCACAGCCGGTAATGGCGCCGGTCGCGGCATGGTTCGCGGCGAACGTGCCGCCCGCGCTGCGCGGCGATCCGCTGGCCTTGAGCGCGTGAGCCGCCAGCAGACGATCCGGCCTGTCCCGCGCGGGATCGTGCCCGAGACGGCGATGGTGATGGCAGCGGGCCTGGGCAAGCGGATGCGCCCGCTGACCGCGACGAGGCCAAAGCCGCTGGTGCAGGTCGCAGGCAAGCCGCTGATCGACCACGTCTTCGAGCGGTTGCAGGCCGCCGGGATCAAGCGCGCGGTCGTCAACGTGCACTATCTGGCGGACACGCTGGAGGCGCACGTCACCGACCGGTTCGATGGGATCGAGGTCGTGATCTCCGACGAGCGCAAGATGCTGATGGAGACGGGCGGCGGGCTCGTCCAGGCGCGGCATCTGCTCGGGAACGCGCCGGTGCTGGTCGTCAATAGCGACAATCTCTGGATCGACGGGCCGATGGACGCGATCAGGCTGCTCGCGTCGCGCTGGGACGACGCGAAGATGGACGCGCTGCTGCTGATGGTGCCGCTGGCGCGCGCGAACAATCACGGCGGCATGGGCGATTTCTACCTGGGCAGCGACGGGCGGATCGCTGGCCGCCGCAAGCCCGGCCGCGTCGCACCGTTCGCCTATACCGGCATCCAGATTCTCCACCCGCGCCTGATCGCGGACTGGCCGGAGGGGCCGTTCTCGACCAACCTCTTCTGGGATCGTGCGATCGCCGCCGGCCGCGCTTACGGCCAGGTCCATCAGGGCCTGTGGTTCGACGTCGGCACGCCCGCCGCGATCCCGAAGACCGAGGCGATCCTAGCGGATGGCTGACGTCGCCACGGCGGATCGCCCGACGCTCTACACGATCCCCGCGCACCGCGCGTTTGCGGACGCGCTGGTCGCCGGGCTGACCCGGCGGGCGGGGCGCGATCCGCTGGCGCTCGCCCGCGCGCTCGTCGTGCTGCCGAACAACCGCGCGGTGAAGGCGGTGACCGAGGCGTTCGTGCGTGCAAGCGGCGGCGGGCTCGTGCTGCCGCGATTGGTGGCGCTGGGCGATCCGGAGATGGGCGAGGCGGTCGGCGCCGCGCTCGATCCCGCGGACGACATCGATCCGCCGCTGCCCGCGGTACCGTCCTATCAGCGGCGCATGATCCTCGCGCGACTGGTGTCCGAAGAGCGGGCGCGCGAAGGCCATCCCGTCGATGCCGCCGAAGCGGTGCGGCTCGCGGGTGAACTCGCGCGGACGCTCGATCAGTTGCTGGTCGAGGAAGTGCCGCCGACCAAGTTGCGCGATATCGAGCTCGGCCCCGAACTCACCGAGCATTGGCGTCGCGCGCTGGCGACGTTCGAGATCGTGCTGCAACGCTGGCCGGGCGAACTCGCGCGGCTGGAGCGGATCGACGCGGCGACGCGACGCTCGGGGTTGCTCGACCGGCTCGACAAGCGCTGGCGAAACGCACCGCCCGCCGGGATCGTCTGCGCGGCCGGCGTGACCGATTCCGCGCCAGCGGTCGCGCGCCTGCTCCGCTGCATCGCCGGCATGCCGCAGGGCATGGTGGTATTCGCCGGCCTCGACCTGGCGCTGCCGGACGAGGAATGGGACGCGCTCGGCCCGCACGATCCGAACCCGGTGACCGGGCTCACGCGGCGCTCGATCGAGACGCATCCGCAGTTCGATGCGAAGCTGATGCTCCTGCGCATGGGCGTCGCCCGGGGCGAGGTGCAGACATGGCGCGAGGGCGGCGGGCACGATGCCGACCCCGCGCGCGGCCGGGCGATCGCCAACGCACTGGCGCCCGCGGATTTCACGGGGAAATGGACGCAGATCGCGGCGGAGGATCGCCGTTTGAAGGGCGTGACCGCCGCCGAACTCGCAACGCCAGCAGAGGAGGCGCAGGCGATCGCGCTCGTCCTGCGCGAGGCGCTGGAAGTGCCCGAGCGGACCGCCGCCCTCGTCACGCCCGATCGCGCGCTGGCGCGGCGCGTGGCGGCGCATCTCGGCCGCTGGGGCATCAGCATTGACGATAGCGCAGGGCGGCCCTTGTCGATCCTGCCGCCGGGCACGCTCCTGCTCGCGCTGGCCGAAGCGGCGGCGCAGCGCTTCTCGCCGCTCGCGCTGCTGGCGTTGCTGAAGCACCCGCTGGTCCGTGCAGGCGAGGATCGCTTGCTCTGGCTCGACGGCGCGCGCGCGCTCGACCGACGGTTGCGCGGGCCAAGGCCGGCGGCGGGGCTCGACGGGATCGCCGGACATCTGGAGGAGCGCAAGGGCACGGCGGCGACGTGGTGGACCGACGTCCAGCCGCTGCTGACGCCGCTGGCGAACGCGTTCGACCAGGGACCGCAGCCCTTGGCGTCGGTGCTCGCGTGCCTGCGCGAGACGGCGCAGACCTTGTGCGGCGACAATCTCTGGTCGGGGCTCGCAGGGCGTGCGGCAGCGGAGTTCCTTGCCGATCTGGAGGCCGAAGCGCCCGCCGGACCGCCGCGGATTGATCCGCGCGAGCTGCCGCAACTGTTGCGAACGTTGCTCGACGAAGTCGCGGTGCGGCCGGCGCCGGGTGGGCATCCACGGCTGGCGATCTACGGCCTGATCGAGGCGCGGTTGCAGACCGCCGACGTCATGGTCCTCGGCGGGCTGAACGAGGGCGTGTGGCCGGGGCGGCCTGCGCCCGACCCCTGGCTGGCACCGCGCATACGGATGGAGCTTGGCCTGCCGGGTCTGGAGCGACGTGTCGGCACTGCGGCGCACGATTTCGCGCAGGCGCTGGGGGCTCCCCGCGCTGTGGTCACGCGGGCGCGGCGGGATGCGAAGTCGCCCGCTCTGGCCTCGCGCCTCTGGCTCCGGTTGCAGGCGCTCGCAGGCGATAGGTTCGAGCGCGCATCGGCGCTGGAAGGCTGGACGCGGGCGCTCGACGATCCGGGCGTGCACGAACCCGCCGACCGGCCCGCACCGTCACCGCCGGCGCTGCTGCGTCCGAAGGCCATCTCCGTCACCGAGGTCGATCGCCTCAAGGCCGACCCCTACGCCTTCTACGCGCGCCGTGTTCTCGGCCTTATGCCGCTCGATCCGGTCGATGCCGATCCCAGCGCGGCGTGGCGCGGGACGGCGGTGCACGACATTCTCGAGCAGTGGTGGAAGCAGGACGGGTGCACCGTCGACACGCTGCGGCTGCGCGCGAAGGCGATGCTCGACGACGAGCGCACACATCCGATGATGCGCGCACTCTGGCAGCCGCGGTTGCTTGAGGCGATCGACTGGATCGCCGGCGCTATCGTCGCACAAGGTGAGGACGGCCGGAGCGTCGCCAGCGCCGAGGGCAGGGGCAAGATCGAGATCGCGGGGGTGACGCTATCGGGTCGCTACGACCGCATCGACAAGCTGCCCGACGGGCGCTTGGCCGTGATCGACTACAAGACCGGGAAGCCACCGTCCCCAACCGCGGTGCGCGCCGGGTACAGCCTCCAGCTCGGGCTGCTCGGCCTGATCGCCGAACGCGGCGGGTTCCCAGACGTCTCCGGCATCGCGGGCGCGTTCGAATATTGGTCGCTCGGCAAGAAGCGCGACGCGTTCGGCTATATCGAGAGCCCGGTCGATCCCGAGGGTAAGCGCGACAAGATCCCGACCGCCGAATTCACGTCGATCGCTGCGCACAACTTCACCGAAGTCGTCGGCGAATGGCTCACCGGCAGCGCCGCGTTCACCGCCAAGCTCGTCCCCGAATACGCCCCCTATGCCGAGTATGACCAGCTGATGCGACGCGACGAATGGTATGGCCGTGAGCGGTGATACGCTCGCCACGCTGCCCCGGCTGAGGGGCGCGCAGGCCGATGCGAGCAACCCGGCCTCGCACGTCTGGCTGTCCGCGTCGGCCGGCACCGGCAAGACGCAAGTGCTCGCGGCACGCGTGTTCCGCCTCCTGTTGCGCGGTGTCGATCCCGGCGCGATCCTGTGCCTGACCTTCACCAAGGCGGGCGCGGCGGAGATGGCGCAGCGGATCAACGGGCGTCTCGCCGCGTGGGTGCGGATGCCCGCGCCGGCGCTGGCGGCGGACCTGATCGCGCTCGGCGAGAGCCCGGTACAGGCCTTGCAGGACCGCGCGCGCACCCTGTTCGCCAAGGTGCTCGACGCGCCCGGCGGCGGTCTGCGCATCCAGACCATCCACGGTTTCTGCCAAGGCTTGCTGGCAGCATTCCCGGTCGAGGCCGGGCTGACTCCGGGGTTCCGACCGCTGGAAGCGCGCGAAGAGGCGGGGCTCGCGCGTGAAGCATTGGCATCGATGCTGTCAGACGCCGAGCGCGAGGGACGCGAGCGTCCCGTCGAGATCGTCGGTCGGCTATCGCTGCGGCTGGGCGAGGGCGGCGCGGAGGCGTTCCTGCTCGCCTGCGCCCGCGCGTTGCCCGCGTTGGAGGCGCTGCCGGTCGGGATCCAGCCCTGGCTTCGACGCGAACTCGGCCTGCCCTCCGGCGATATCGACGAGGCGATCGCGGAATGGTGCGACGCGCTCGACCTCGATGCGATCGCACGGATTGCCGCGGCCAATCGCACCTGGGGGACCGCTACCGGGCAGGCCGCAGCGGCGACCGTGCAGCGCTGGCTCGATTCCGAGGATCGCGCGGCGACCCTGGACGAACTCGCCAGCGTCGTGCTGACCGGCACGGGCACGCAGCGCAAAGCCTCGAAGAAACTGATTGATGCCGAACCCGATTACGAAATCCTCGCACGCGACCTGGGCGAGGCGTGCACCGATGTCCTGTCGATGGTCCAGCGTGCGACCTATTGCGACCTGCTCGCCGACGGACTTGAGGTCGGGCGCGATTATGCGCGGGGGTACGCGCTGGCCAAGCGGCGCGCGGGGGCGGTCGATTTCGACGACCTGATCGCGACGACGGTGGCGCTGCTCGATCAGCCGGGGATCGGCGAATGGGTCCGCTACAAGCTCGACCAGGCGACGGAACACCTGCTGATCGACGAGGCGCAGGACACCAATGGGCACCAGTGGAGGATCGTGCGTGCGCTGGCGGACGAGTTCTTCGTCGGTCGCGGTATCTATGCGCCGTCGACGCGGACGCTGTTCACGGTCGGCGACTACAAGCAGGCGATCTTCGGCTTCCAGGGGACCGATCCGCTCAATTTTCAGGCTGCCGAACAATATTTCGGCGGTCGTGCGAGCGAGGCCGAGGGCGACGACGACTGGCCCGAGGAAGAGCGTGGGCTCCCCTTGGCGCGACTGTCGCTGCGCCATTCGTTCCGATCGACGCGAACCGTGCTGGAGTTCGTCGATGCGGCGATCGAAGCGATCGGCGAGCCGGGGCTCGGAATCGCGGGAGAAGTCGAACAGCACGCCAGCGAGGTCGCCGGGCCGGGCACCGTGACCTTGTGGCCGCCGGTGTCGGCGGGCGGCAGCGAGGACGACGAAGAGGGCTGGGTCGACGACGCGGTGCGCAAGCTCGCCAGCGATATCGCGCGCGCGGTGAAGGGCTGGCTCGCGTCCGACACGGGCTTGATGCTCGAGAGCAAGGGGCGGCGGTTGCGGCCCGAGGACGTCATGATCCTGGTCAAGCGACGCGGCGATCTCGCCTCGCTGATCATCGCGCGGCTGTATGCCGAGGGCGTGCCGGTGGCGGGCGTCGATCGCCTGCGGCTGAACGCGCCGCTTGCGGTGCAGGATCTGCTCGCGACGATCCGCTTCGTGTTGCAGCCGGAGGACGATCTCAGCGTCGCGGCGCTGCTCGTGTCGCCGCTGATCGGCTGGACGCAGGACGAATTGATGGCCGCCGCCCCGCGCGAGGCCGGCCCGTTGTGGCGGCACCTGCAACGCACGCAACCCGCGACGCGGCTCGCCCCGTTGCTGGCGATGTTGGCACGCGCGGACATCGCCACGCCGTACCAGTTCCTGGAGGAACTGCTCTCGGGGCCGCTCGACGGACGTCGGAAACTGATCCGGCGGTTGGGGACCGAGGCACGCGATCCAATCGAGGAACTGCTCAACGCCGCGTTGACGTTCGAGAGCACCACGACGCCTTCGTTGCAGCGCTTCCTCGACTGGTTCGACCGCGGCGATGTCGAGATCGTCCGCGATCCGTCGGCGCCGCTCGATGCGGTCCGGGTGATGACCGCGCACGGTGCGAAGGGGTTGCAGGCGCCGCTGGTAATCCTGGCGGATGCGACCGCGGACCCATCGGCGGCACCGCGCTCGATCCTTAAATGGGCACCTGAGCCAGGAGCCGCGCCGATCCCGGTGTTCCGGCCGCGGTCGAGCGAGCGCGGCGGCCCGCTGGATGCCGTCGTATCGGCCGCCGAGCAGCGCGAACTGGAGGAGCATTGGCGGCTGTTCTACGTCGCCGCCACGCGCGCCGAAGAGCGGCTGGTGATCGCCGGTGCGCTCGGGCCGCGCGCGAAGGGCGTGCCGCCGGAGAACAGCTGGTACGCTGCGGCCGACCGTGCACTGACGGCGCTCGAAGTGCCGATGGGCGAGGGCGCGCGGACGTTCGCCGGGGTCGAGCCTCAGCCTGCGGTAATCGCCAAGGCTTCGACATCGGTGGAGGTTGCGGCGAACGCGCAGCTACCGGCCTGGGCGCATGAACCCGCACCGCAAGAAGCGCGTCCGCCTCGTCCGCTGTCACCGTCTGCGCTGGGTGACGACGCGGTGTCCGATCCACCGCCGACGCCCGCGATGCGCGTCGCAGCGGAGCGGGGCCGACTGATCCATGCGCTGTTCGAGCGTCTGCCGGCGGTTGCTGCCGCCGATCGTGCGATGGCAGCCGATCGCTGGCTGGCAAAAGCAGGCGGCGTCGACGATCCCGCAGCACGGTCCGAAATCGTGCAGAGCGTGGTCGCCGTACTCGACGATCCGCGCTTTGCCGAGCTTTTCAGCGTGGATACGTTGGCCGAAGCGCCGATCGCCGCGACCCTCGCGAACGGCATGGTCGTGTCGGGCACGGTCGATCGCCTGTTGATCGAGCCCAACCGCGTACGGGTCGTCGACTTCAAGACCGGGCGGCGCGCACCGCGCAGCCTCGACGACGTGCCGGACTACCATCTGAAGCAGATGGCAGCCTATGCCGAAGCCTTGAGCGTCATCTTTCCAGGGCGGTCGGTCGAGGCGGCATTGCTGTACACGGCCGGACCGCGGCTGATCGTGCTGAACGACGAGACGCTGGCCGCGAACAAGCCGCACTATCGGCCCACGGAGCAAAGCTAGCGCCCCGGTGGTTGAGCGCACATGCGAGCGACCTTAGATACGACTCAACCAAGGAGAATTCACGATGGCGACCAAGCAGATCACCGATGCCAGCTTCGATGCGGACGTACTGAACGCCGACGGCCCCGTGCTCGTCGATTTCTGGGCGGAATGGTGCGGCCCGTGCAAGATGATCGGGCCGTCGCTCGAGGAGATTTCGGAAGAACTCGGCGAGAAGGTGACGATCGCCAAGCTCAACATCGACGAGAACCCGGACGCGCCGGGCAAGTACGGCGTCCGCGGCATCCCGACGATGATCCTGTTCAAGGGCGGCGCACCGGCAGCGACCAAGGTCGGCGCCGAGCCCAAGGGCCGGCTGAAGGCTTGGCTTGAGGGTGAACTGGCGTAAGCTAAACTTCCGCCGTCATCCCAGCCAAAGCTGGGACGACGGCATTAGCGGAATCAGCTCCGATAGTCGGCGTTGATCGAGATATAACCGTGCGTCAGGTCGCAGGTCCAAACGTTGGCCCGGCCTTCGCCTAGCGCCAGATCGACGCCGATTTCGATCTCGTGGCCCTTGAGATGCGCAGCGACTGGCGCTTCGTCGTAGCCGCTCAGCGCCAAGCCGCCTTCAGCAACCTGCGTATTTCCGAAACGGATCGAGAGCGTGTCGCGATCGGCGGGTTCGCCGGCCTTGCCGACGGCCATGACGACGCGGCCCCAGTTGGCGTCCTCGCCGGCAATCGCGGTCTTCACCAGCGGCGAGTTGGCGATGCTCATCGCAATGCGGTGCGCGCTGCGGTCACTGTCCGCGCCGGTCACCTGGATCTCGATCAGCTTCTGCGCGCCCTCGCCGTCGCGAACCACGAGCATCGCCAGTTGATGGCACAGGTCAGCCAGGGCGGCGCGAAAGGCGTCCGCCCCCACGCTGTCATCATCCGACAGCGCGACATTACCTGCCTTGCCCGTCGCGAAGGCAAGTACCGTATCACTGGTCGAAGTATCGCTATCCACGGTGATGCACGAGAAGCTCGGCGCGTTCGCCTTCGACAGCGCGGCTTGCAGGAACTCCGGCTCGACTGCTGCGTCGGTGAAGATGAAGCCAAGCATCGTCGCCATGTCCGGCGCGATCATCCCAGAACCCTTGATGATCCCGACGAGGCTTACGGTGCGGTCCCCGATCACCGCGGTCGTCACCGCGCCCTTGGTGAAGGTGTCGGTCGTCATGATCGTCGCGGCGGCATCCTCCCAGCCGCACGGCGCGGCGGCGAATGCGCTGTCGAGCCCGGCTTCCGCCTTGTCGATCGGCAACGGCACGCCGATCACGCCGGTCGAGGACACGAACACGTCCGAAGGCTGACACCCCAGATGCGCCGCAGTCCGCGCCGCGATCGCCTCGACCGCCGCCCGACCGCGCAATCCGGTGAAGGCGTTCGAATTGCCCGCATTCACCACCAGCGCGCGCGCCTGACCGAGCGTCAGCGCCGCACGGCACCACTCCACCTCGGGCGACGGGCATTTGCTCGTCGTGAGCACGCCCGCAACCACCGTCCCCGGATCGAGCGTCACGAACGTCAGGTCGCACCGATCCCACGCCTTGTACTGCGCGCGAGCAATATGCAGCGCGACTCCGTCGATCGAAGGGGCGTCGGGGAAGGGCAAGGCGAGGGGCGAGGTCTGCATGACGCCTTCATAGTCGCTGCCGGGCCCGCGACAAGACGACGCGCGCGCAGATTGCCTGGACGCATGCTCCACAGCCGCGTCCGCCGGGTGCGTCCCTGAGACGAACGGTAGATTTATCGTGCAAGCTCGCATACAGCCGGTCCCGCATGAACCTGCTGCTACTCCTCTCTGCTCTGCTCTCTGCGTTGACCGGCGCGGTGCCGGGCGTGTGTGGTCAGTCGGCGCAGGCCGTAGCACAGGGCAGCGTCTGCTCGCAGTCACCGGTAGCAACGCCGGCCAAGGTCTTGATAAGGCCTGCATCCGGCATCGTCACGCTGCTTCAGGTTGCCGTTGCTACCATGCTGCGCACGATTGCAGTCGTCTCGCTACCGCTATGGGCAGAGCGCCGCCGCGAATAGCGTCTTGGTGTGACCTTATCGTAACCTTTGGATCCGAGCGATCCGCTTCCGCGTGCGCCCACCGTGTGCCGCCGCGTCTCAAATTCAGGAAATCAGCCCATGTTCGGTGGCCTCGCCAAATCCTTGTTCGGTTCGTCCAACGATCGGTACGTCAAGTCGCTCAACCCGATCCTCGCCAAGATCGCCTCGTTCGAACCGTCGCTCCAGGCGATGTCGGATGAGGAGCTCTCCGCGCAGACCGTCAAGTTCCGCGCGCGGCTCGCAGAGGGCGAGAAGCTCGACGACCTGCTCCCCGAGGCGTTCGCGACCGTCCGTGAAGCCGCGCACCGCGTGCTCGGCCAGCGGCATTACGACGTGCAGATGGTCGGCGGCATCGTCCTCCACCGCGGCGAGATCGCCGAGATGCGCACGGGCGAGGGCAAGACGCTCGTCGCCACGCTCGCGACCTATCTCAACGCGCTCCCCGGCGACGGCGTCCACGTCGTCACCGTCAACGACTACCTTGCGGCGCGCGACGCGGAGTGGATGGGGCAGGTCTATACCTTCCTCGGCATGACGATCGGCGTCATCATCCCCAACCTGTCGGACGAGGAACGCCGCGCCGCCTACGCCGCCGACATCACCTACGGCACCAACAACGAGTTCGGGTTCGACTATCTCCGCGACAACATGAAGTACGAGCGCAGCGCGATGACGCAGCGCGCGTTCAACTTCGCGGTGGTCGACGAGGTCGATTCGGTGCTGATCGACGAAGCGCGCACGCCGCTGATCATCTCCGGCCCGACCGACGACAAGTCCGAGCTGTACATGCAGGTCGACGCGGTCGTGAAGCAGCTGGAGCCTATCGACTACGACAAGGACGAGAAGCAGAAGACGATCATCCTCACGGAGGACGGCACCGAGAAGGTCGAGCGGATGCTCGAAGCGGCCGGGCTGCTCGAGGGGCAAAATCTGTACGACTTCGAGAACACGCAGGTCGTGCATCACCTCAACCAGGCACTGCGCGCGATCGTGATGTTCAAGTCGGACATCGACTACATCGTCAAGGACGGCAAGGTCATCATCATCGACGAGTTCACCGGCCGCATGATGGACGGCCGGCGCTGGTCGGACGGCCTGCACCAGGCGGTCGAGGCGAAGGAGGGCGTCCAGATCGAGCCCGAGAACCAGACGATGGCCTCGATCACGTTCCAGAACTATTTCCGCATGTACCCCAAGATCGGCGGCATGACCGGCACCGCGGCGACCGAGGCGGCCGAGTTCTACGACATCTACAAGATCAACGTCGTCAGCATCCCGACCAACGTCGAGGTCAAGCGCGTCGACGAGGAAGACGAGTTCTACAAGGACACCAAGGACAAGTTCGCGGCGATCGCCAAGAAGATCAAGCATCACGCGGACCTGGGCCAGCCGGTGCTGGTCGGCACGGTGTCGATCGAGAAGTCCGAGATGCTGAGCGAGTTCCTGGTCGGCGAGAACGTCGATCACAAGGTGCTCAACGCGCGCTTCCACGAGATGGAGGCGCACATCGTCGCGCAGGCCGGGCGCAAGTCCGCGGTGACGATCGCGACCAACATGGCGGGCCGCGGCACCGACATCAAACTCGGCGGCAACCTCGAATTCCGCATGCTCGACGAGCACTCGGAATTGGTCGAAGGCACGCCCGAATATGACGAGGCGGCGGCGCGGATCACGATCGAGATCGAGGCGGAGAAGCAGGCGGTACTCGCCGCGGGCGGCCTGTTCGTGCTCGGCACCGAGCGTCACGAGAGCCGGCGCATCGACAACCAGCTGCGTGGTCGTTCGGGTCGTCAGGGCGATCCCGGCCTGTCGCGCTTCTATCTCAGCCTCGACGACGATCTGCTGCGCATCTTCGGGCCGGACACGCTGTTCGCCAAGATGATGCGCAACAATATCGAGGACGGCGAGGCGATCGGCAGCAAGTGGTTGTCGAAGGCGATCGAGACCGCGCAGAAGAAGGTCGAGGCGCGCAATTACGACATCCGCAAGCAGGTCGTCGAATATGATGACGTGATGAACGAACAGCGCAAGGTCATATACGAGCAGCGCGCGGACATCATGGATGCCGATACGGTCGGCGACGTGGTGACCGACATGCGCGCGGAGACGGTCAACGTGATCGTCGGCGATGCGTGCCCGCCCAACTCGTATCCCGAGCAGTGGGATGTCGCGGGGATGAAGACGCGGCTTGCCGAGGTGATGAACCTCGAGCCGCAGATCGACGCGTGGCTGTTGGAAGAGTCGGTCGATCCCGAGGTGATCGAGGAGCGCGTCCGCGCGATGGCGGACGAGGCGATCGCGCAGAAATCCGCCGATCTTGATACGGAGACGTGGACGTCGGTCGAGAAGTCGATCCTGTTGCAAAACCTCGATCATCACTGGAAGGAGCATCTCGCGACGCTCGATGCGCTGCGTCAGGTCGTCCATCTGCGCGCCTATGCGCAGAAGACGCCGATCAACGAGTATAAGCAGGAGGCGTTCTCGCTGTTCCAGCGGATGCTCGAGACGATCCGCGAGGACGTGACCAAGACGATCGCGCATGCGCAGTTCCAGATGCAGGCGCCGGTCGGGCTGCCCGAGCTGCCGGACTTCATCACGACGCATTTCGACCCGTTCACGGGGGAGGATGATTCGAACGACTTCGATGCGGGCACTCGTGGCCACATCACGTCGACGATGCCGCCATTGCAGATCCCGCAGCCGCAGGAGGCCGATATCGGCGAGGATCCTGCGAACTGGGAAGGCGTGGTGAGCCGTAATGCGCCTTGCCCTTGCGGGTCGGGGCGCAAGTACAAGCAGTGCCACGGGGCTGTTTGAGCGATAAGCACTGAACCGGTCCACCACCCCGGCGAAGGCCGGGGCCCAATTGGTGAGGTCGAAGTAACGGAGCGCATCCGTCGTTGGCAGCGTCCCCCAATTGGGCCCCGGCCTTCGCCGGGGTGGTGCGGGATGATACGGCCCCCTCCAGTTCTCCCGCGAAGGCGGGAGTCCAGGGCATTGGCGATGGTATATGGGACTCCTGGACCCCCGCCTTTGCGGGGGAACTGCTGTTCGCTGGTGGGCGGTAGTGTGGAGCAACCCGTCCGACAGATCGTTAGGACCCAATGCGCCAAGCCACCACGATCCTCGCCATCGACACGACCCGCCAGGGCCTCGTCGAAGTCACCCAACAGATAACCCGCTGGGTTCGTGATCAAAGCCTCACTGAAGGTCTGTTGACGGTATTCTGCCGTCACACCTCCGCCTCGCTCCTCATCCAGGAGAACGCGGCCCCTGAGGTCCGTACCGACCTCGAAGCTTATTTCGCCCGCATCGCTCCTGAGTCACGTGAGTACGAACATGACGATGAAGGCCCGGACGACATGCCCGCGCATCTCCGCACTGCGCTCACGCAGGTCCAGCTCTCGATCCCGCTGATCGACGGCCGACTCGCGCTCGGCACATGGCAGGGCATCTACCTCTTCGAGCATCGCCGCCGCCCGCATCGCCGCACATTGGCGCTGCACTTGATCGGCGTTTAGACGAAATGTGAAAAATGAGTCAGCAAGGTGGCGCATTGGAGCGAACCCGTTCATCAACCGTTCCACCACTGACGGCTAATAAGAGGCGTTTCGCCGCACTCGCCGCGAACGGAGACATACCATGTTCATGAAACCTGGTCGCAAGGTCGCATTGGCAGCGCTCGCAACGGGCGCTCTGTTGCTGGCCGGTTGCGCGACCGAGACCACTTATCGGCCGGCGACGGGCCAGGGGTTCAGCCGCACCGGCTATAGCGACCGGCAGGTAGAGCCGGGTCGCTTCCTCGTCAGCTTCGCCGGCAACAGCGTCACGTCGCGCGATACCGTCGAGCGTTATCTGTTCTTCCGCGCGGCCGAACTGACGTTGCAGAACGGCTACGACTATTATCTGATGGCGGACCGCGACACCAACCTCCAGTCGCGGACCTACTCGACGCCGGGGATCGGTGGCGGGTTCGGTTATGGCGGCTTCGGCGGCTATTGGGGTCCGTCGTGGCGCTATTACGGCCGCGGCTTCGGCTGGCGCAACTGGAGCCCGTATGGCGGCTTCGGTGGTGGTTTCGGCGGCGGCTATGGCGGTTTCGGTGGTGGCCCATGGGGCAACGACTTCGATATCCGCACGATCGATCGCTATGAGGCGACCGCGGAGATCGTGATGCGCAAGGGCCCGATCCCGCGCGACAATATCCGCGCGTTCGATGCGCGCAAGGTTGTGGACAGCATCGGACCGAGTGTCGTGCTGCCGAAGTAAGCGTTACCTTCGAGATGCCAAAAAGGCCGGGCTACCTCAGTGGTAGTCCGGCCTTTTTCGTGGCGCTGCTCCCTCTCCCCTGCGGGGAGAGGGCCGGGGTGAGAGACTGTTGTAGAGCGCAGCATTTGCGGCGCCCCTCACCCAACCCTCTCCCCGAGGGGGAGAGGGCTTAAGAAGCCGCTTTCGCCAGCCCCTTCGACAACTGCAACGCACCATGCAGCCGCGCCTTCGGATCACCCCACGCGCGTTGCAGCACCAGCTTGCTGTCCGGCCGCAACCGAGCAACCCCGTTCAGCCGCTCGACATAGGCCAGCAGCTTGTCGATGTTCGGCGGCTTGTCGTCGTGGAATGATACCAGCACGCCCTTGGGCCCGACGTCGATCTTCGACACGCACGCGCGTTTCGCGTTCAGCTTGATCTCGATGACCTTGATCAAATTCTCGGTCGCATCCGGCAGCGGGCCGAAACGGTCGATCATCTCGGCGGCGAACGCCTCGATCTCCTGACCCTCGTCGAGATCGTTGAGGCGACGATACAGCCCCATCCGCAGGTCGAGATCGGGGACGTAATCTTCCGGGATGAGGATCGGTGCGTCCACCGTGATCTGCGGGGAGAAATCGCGCGGCCGCGACGAGGGCATGCCGCCGGCCTTGGCGTCCATGATCGCCTCCTCCAGCATCGCCTGGTAGAGTTCGAAGCCGACCTCCTTGATATGCCCGGTCTGCTCGTCGCCGAGCATGTTGCCCGCACCGCGGATATCGAGATCGTGGCTCGCCAGCTGGAAACCGGCGCCGAGCGAATCGAGATCGGACAGCACCTTCAGCCGCTTCTCCGCCGTCACCGTCATCTGGCGTTCGGGCGGCGTCACCAGATACGCGTACGCCCGCGTCTTCGACCGGCCGACACGACCACGTAGCTGATACAATTGCGCTAGGCCGAAGCGGTCGGCGCGGTGGACGATCATCGTGTTGGCGGAGGCGATGTCGATCCCGCTCTCGATGATCGTGGTCGAGACGAGCACCTCGAACTTCTTGTCGTAGAACGCGGACATGCGCTCCTCGACCTCGGTCGGCGACATCTGGCCGTGTGCGACGACGAAGCGGATCTCGGGCACCTGTTCGCGCAGAAAATCCTCGATCTCGGGCAGATCTGCCACGCGCGGCGTGACGACGAAGCTCTGGCCGCCGCGGTAATGCTCGCGCAGCAACGCCTCGCGCAGCACGACCGGATCGAACGGCATGATGTACGTCCGCACGGCGAGGCGATCGACCGGCGGGGTCTGGATCACCGACAGCTCGCGGATGCCCGACATCGCCATCTGCAGCGTGCGCGGGATCGGCGTGGCGGTCAGCGTCAGCATGTGGACGTCCGCCCGCAGCGCCTTGAGCCGCTCCTTGTGCGTCACGCCGAACCGCTGTTCCTCGTCGACTACCACCAGCCCGAGCCGCTTGAAGTCGATATTCTTCGCGAGCAGCGCATGCGTGCCGATGACGACATCTATCGTGCCGTTCGCCAGCCCCTCCTTGGTCGCCTTGGCTTCGCTCGCGGTGACGAGCCGCGACAGCCGGCCCATGTTCATCGGGAAGCCTTCGAAGCGGGCAACGAAGTTGTTGTAGTGCTGGCGTGCGAGCAGCGTCGTAGGGCAGACGATCGCGACCTGCTTGCCGCCCATCGCCGCGACGAACGCGGCCCGTAGCGCGACTTCGGTCTTGCCAAAGCCGACGTCGCCGACGACCAAGCGGTCCATCGGTTTGCCCGCCGCCAGATCGCCGAGCACGTCCTCGATCGCGCGGTCCTGGTCCTCGGTTTCCTCGTACGGGAAGCGGTCGACGAAGCTCGGATAGCCGCTTGCATCGGGTTCGAGCACGTCGCCCGGATGCAGCGCGCGTTCGGCGGCGGTCGCGATGAGTTCGCCGGCGATCTCGCGGATCCGCTCCTTCATCTTCGACTTGCGACGCTGCCAGCCTTCGCCGCCGAGACGGTCGAGCGTCGCGCCTTCCTCCGACGAGCCGTAGCGCGAGAGGACGTCGATATTCTCGACCGGGACGTACAGCTTGTCGCCGCCGGCATAGCTTAGCGCGACACAGTCGTGTGGGCTCTGACCCACGGGGATCGAGGTCAGGCCTTCGTACCGCCCGATGCCGTGCTCGGTGTGGACGACCAGATCGCCCGGCGTCAGCGTCGCCAATTCGGCGAGGAACGCGTCGGCAGATTTCTTGCGCTTCTTGCGGTGGACGAGCCGGTCGCCGAGCATGTCCTGCTCGGTGAGGACGGCGATCCCCGGTGCGGTGAAGCCGTGATCGAGCGGCAGGACGATCAGCGCGACGCCGAAGCTGCGCGCAGTGTCGGCGATGCCGAGCGCCTCCTGCCAGGTCTCCGCGTGTTTACCTCCCTTCATGCCGTGGTCGGCGAGCAGGCTCCCCAGGCGTTCACGCGCGCCGATCGAGTAGCTGGCGAGGATCGGCCTGCGACCTTGCTTCCGGAGCTTCTCGACGTGATCGGCGACGGCTTCGTAGATGTTCGCCTGCGCGGCACGCTCAGGACCGAAATCGCGCGGGCCGTCGACGTCGAAGTCGAGCACGGTGTCGCTCGGCGGTTCGTGGAACGGCGAGGTGATGTGCGCCGCGAACGCCTCGACGCCGCCGGACCATTCCTGTGCGTCGAGGTACAGCGCCTTGGCGGGCATCGGGCGGTAACTGCCGGGCTGGGCGGCCTCCGCGCGTTTGCGATTCTCGTAATAGTCGGCGATCGATTCGAGCCGGCTTTCCACCGCCGCCGCGACGCCATTGTCGCGCACGACGACGTCATCGGCGCCGAGATGGTCGAACAGCGTCGCCATCTTCTCCTCGAACAGCGGCAGCCAATGCTCCATGCCCGCGATTCGCCGGCCTTCGGAGATCGCTTGGTACATCGGATCGCCGGTCGCGGTCGCGCCGAACGCGTCGCGGTAGCGGGTACGGAAGCGCTTGATCGAGTCCTCGTCGAGCAAAGCCTCGGAGGCGGGGAGCAGGACGAAGCCATCGATCCGGCCGGTGGTGCGCTGGTCCGCCGCGTCGAAGGTGCGGACGCTCTCGATCTCGTCGCCGAAGAAATCGAGTCGCAGCGCATGGTCTTCGCCCGACGGATAGAGATCGATGATCCCGCCGCGCACCGCATATTCGCCCTGGTCGTGGACGGTGTCGGTGCGGACGTAGCCGTTCGCCTGGAGCAGCATGGCGAGCTTGTCGCGGCCGATCCGTTCGCCGGGCGCGAGCCGCGCGACGAGCTGGCGGATGCGGAACGGGGTGAGGACGCGCTGCGTCGCTGCGTTTGCGGTCGTCAGCAGGAGTTGCGGACCCTTGGGCTTGCCTTGCAGGCGTTGCAGCGCCGCGACGCGCTCGGCCATGATGCGGAGCGTCGGCGAGGCGCGGTCGTAGGGCAGGCAGTCCCAGGCCGGGAAGCTCAGCACTTCGAGATCGGGCGCGAAATACGCCGCGGTCGAGGCGACCGCGCGCATCGCCGCATCGTCGGGCGCGATGAACACCGCGCGCGTCTTCGCGGCGCGCGCGAGGTCGGCCAGCAGCGACGGCTGGAAGCCGGACGGCACGCCCGAGAGGATCAGCGGGCTCGTCGCGGAGAGGATCGTCTTGAGGTCTGGCATTGGCTTCCTAAAGCCCTCTCCCCGTCGGGGAGAGGGTTGGGTGAGGGGCTGTTCCGGGCGCTGCGCTGCTTGGCTGCCCCTCACCCCGGCCCTCTCCCCGGAGGGGAGAGGGAGTGCGTTACTTCACGACCGTCACGTAGTTGATGTCGCGCATCGCCTGCATCATCGGGCCGTCCCATTCGGGCGGGCACACGATCGAACCGATCGCCCAGCCCATGATGTCGACATCCTGTTCCTCCAGCAGCGCCTCGAACCAGTCGAGCTCTTCCGGCGTCCACGTCCGGCCATAGGTCGCGAAGAAGCCGCCGATCATCATGTCGGCTTCGCGCGTGCCGCGGTGCGAGCTGCGAAAGCCGAGGCGCTTGAGGCGGGTTTCGTGATCCATCGTATCTCCAACGCCGATAGACCGGCGACCGCTGGCGGCGGGCGTCGGCTTGGCTATATGGAGCAGATAGTCATGCGACCCGAAATCCTCAATCCGCTGTTCGCCGAAACCCTCGTCCTGAAAGGGGTAGGGCCTGCGCTCGCCAAGCCGCTCGACCGGCTAGGGCTCGCGCGCGTCGTCGACGTCGCCTTCCATCTGCCGACCGGCTACGTCGATCGTCTGCCGCGCTCCGAGCTGATGTCGAGCGACGCCGGGCGGATCATCACAATCACGCTAACCCCGCGCGACTACAAGATCAGCGCGGGGCGCGGCCCCACGCGCGTGCAAGCGACTGACGAGCACGGCAATTACGTCAGCCTCGTCTTCTTCGGCGGCAGCTCTGGCTGGGCGAAGAAGCTGCTGCCGATCGGCGAGGCAAAGCGTATCTCGGGGCGGCTCGACGAATACGGCCAGGAATTGCAGATTGTCCATCCCGACATCGTCGAACCCGACGAGGAGTTGCGCGAACGCGAGCCGATCTATCCGCTGTCGGAAGGCCTCACGTCGCGGCGACTGGCGGCGATGACCACACAGGCGGTCGCGCGCGCGCCCGACCTGCCCGAGTGGATCGAGCCCGGCCTCAAGGCGAAACGCGAATGGCCGGGGTGGCACGAGTCGCTGGAGCGCATCCACGCCGACCCGTCGGACGCAAAGGCGCGCGAACGGCTCGCCTATGACGAGGTGTTCGCGAACCAGCTCGCGATGACGGTCGTCCGCGCGGATACCCGCAAGCGGCGGGGGCGGGCATTGCAAGGCGACGGCCGGCTGCGCGACCTGCTTAAACTCCCCTATACGCTGACCGGCGCGCAATCGCGGACGGTCGGCGAGATCGAGGGCGATCTCGCGCAGACCGCGCCGATGCTGCGGCTGCTGCAAGGCGACGTCGGCTCGGGCAAGACGCTGGTCGCGGCGATGGCGATGCTGATCGCGGTCGAGGCAGGCGCACAGGCGGCAATGCTCGCGCCGACCGAGATCCTCGCGCGCCAGCATTACGAGACGCTGAGAAAGACGCTCGCCGGCCTGCCGATCGAGATCGGCGTGCTGACCGGTCGCGACAAGGGCCGCGTGCGCGAGGCGACCCTTATGGCGCTGGCGAGCGGGGAGATCGACATCCTCGTCGGCACGCACGCGATCTTCCAGGATGCGGTCGGGTACAAGGACCTGGGGCTCGTCGTAGTGGACGAGCAGCACCGCTTCGGCGTCGCGCAGCGGATGACATTGCAGGCCAAGGGTGTCGCGCCGCCGCACCTGCTCGCGATGACCGCGACGCCGATCCCGCGCACGCTGACGCTCGCGCAATACGGCGAAATGGACGTCAGCCGTCTCGACGAGATGCCGCCGGGCCGCCAGCCGATCGAGACGCGCGTGATCTCTGAGGACCGCCTCGACGACGTGGTCAACGCCCTCGGCCGGCATCTGGCGGATGGCGGGCAGGCATACTGGGTGTGCCCGCTGGTCGAGGAGAGCGAGAAAAGCGACCTCGCCGCCGCCGAAATGCGCGCGGAGACGCTGCGTGCCCGCTTCGGCGACAAGGTGGCGCTCGTCCACGGCCGCATGAAGCCTGCGGAGAAGGACGCGGTGATGGCCGAGTTCTCCGCAGCCCGCACGTCCGTCCTCGTCGCTACCACTGTGATCGAGGTCGGCGTCGACGTTCCCAACGCGACCCTGATCGTGATCGAGCACGCCGACCGCTTCGGCCTCGCCCAGCTCCACCAGCTCCGCGGACGGGTGGGGCGCGGCACCGGCCGTTCGATCTGCCTGCTGATGCGCGGATCGTCGCTCAGCGAGACATCCCGCGCGCGCCTCGCGCTGATGCGCGAGACGAACGACGGTTTCCGTATCGCCGAGGAGGACCTCCGCCTCCGCGGTGCAGGCGAACTGCTCGGCACCAAGCAATCGGGCGAGATGGCGTTCCGGCTCGCGACGCCGGACATGATGGCCGACCTGCTGCAATGCGCGCACGACGACGCGCGGCTGCTGATCGATCGTGACGGTGGACTGGAGGGACCGAGAGGGCAGGCGGCGAGGACAGCCCTATACCTGTTCGATCGCGACGCCGGCGTGGCGCTGCTCCGCTCCGGCTGAGCCGTCAGCTGTTGCGGATCATCACCGTGAGCATCGTGTAATACTCGGCGAGCGGGATCGTCCGTTCGAGCTCGCAGCCGATCCGACCGCCAAGCGACCAGCGCACGACCGCGTCGACATAGCCGAAGATCGGCAGGCGAATCCGCAATCGATCACCCGCGGCCGGATCGCCGTCGCACCGTGCCATCAGGCCGTTGGCGGACATGTTGACCAGCACCAGCTTGACCATGCGATCGTCGCCGTCGAGCGCATGCGTGCGGTGCATGACTTCGTCGCGGGGCTCGCCGCGCGCATCGCGAACGGCCATTGCGTAGCGTGGCATCGATCGCTCCCCTGGAATAACCATCCCGCCTGTGTACGGCGCGTGGCGTGAACCCGATACGAACGGTGATACTTAACGCGACGTTCTTCGAAACGAGAATGCCTCTATTACGAGGGGGTTAGCATTCCATGTCGTTTCTTGCCGAGGCTAAGCCGGACGGGCGACGCGACGTCGATGCTGGTGGTCGGCTCGCGGACGGCCTCGCCATCGACACGCACCGCGCCCTCGGCGATCTTCCGTCGCGCCTCGCCATTGGAGGCGACGAAGCCCAGTCCCACCAGCGCTTCGACGACACCGATCGACCCACCGGAAACGGCGTAGCTCGGCAGCGAATCGCCCGACGCGCCTTCCTCGAACGTCTTCCGCGCAGTCTCGGCGGCCTGTTCGGCGGCATCGCGACCGCGGCACATCGCGGTCGCTTCGTTGGCGAGCACGATCTTGGCGGCGTTGATCTCCGCGCCTTCGAGCGCTTCGAGACGCGCGATCTCGTCGAGCGGGAGGTCGGTGAACAGCTTCAGGAAACGGCCGACGTCGCGATCGTCGGTGTTGCGCCAGAACTGCCAGTAATCGAAGTGTGGCAGCTGATCCTCGTGCAGCCAGACCGCGCCCGACATCGTCTTGCCCATCTTGCCGCCATCCGCCGTGGTAATCAGCGGGGTGGTGACGCCGTAGACCTCGGTCGAATCCATCCGGCGCGACAGTTCGATGCCGTTGACGATGTTGCCCCATTGATCCGATCCGCCCATCTGCAACCGGCACTCGGCGCGGCGCGACAGTTCGAGGAAGTCGTAGGCCTGCAGGATCATGTAGTTAAATTCGAGGAAGCTCAGCGACTGTTCGCGGTCGAGGCGGAGCTTGACCGAGTCGAACGCGAGCATCCGGTTGACCGAGAAATGCTGGCCGACGTCGCGCAGGAACGGGATATATTCAAGCGCGTCGAGCCACTCGGCATTGTCGAGCATCACCGCGTCCGTGGGCCCATCACCGAAGGTCAGGAAGCGTTCGAAGATGCGGCGGATCGAGGCGACGTTGGCCTTGATCCCGTCCTCGCCGAGCAGTTTCCGGGCTTCGTCCTTGAAGCTAGGATCGCCGATCTTGCCGGTGCCGCCGCCCATCAGGACGATCGGCTTGTGCCCGGTCTGCTGGAGTCGGCGGAGCAGCATGATCTGGACCAAGCTGCCGACATGCAGCGACGGCGCGGTCGGATCGAAGCCGATATAGCCGGGCACCACCTGCTTGCCGGCCAGCGCATCGAGCGCGGCCGCGTCGGTCATCTGGTGGACATAGCCGCGCGAGGTCAGCGTGGTGAGCAGGTCGGACTGGTAGGTCATGGTGCGTCTCGTTCCCCTTCCGCTTGCGGGAGGGGTTAGGGGAGGGGCTTCCTCGCCCCCATGCCCTCCCCCGACCCCTCCCGCAAGCGGGAGGGGAGAATCACGTTCGCGGCAACTGCGACGTTGGATCGACGGGGGTGCGCCCCTTGCGCAGTTCGAAGTGCAGCTCGGGTCGATCCGCGAACCCGGTGTCGCCCGACAGCGCGATCGTCTGGCCTCGCTTGACGCTCTGGCCGCGTTGCACGAGCAGCTTAGACGCGTGGCCATAGACGCTCGTCCAGCCGCCGCCGTGCTTGATGATGACCAGCCCGCCCAGCGCCGCGATGCCGTCGCCGACATAGGCGACGACGCCGTCCGCGGCCGCATGGATCGGTGTCGAGACCGGTACGGCGATCTTGATGCCGTCGTTGCGTTCGCCGCTTGCGCCGTGGCCGAAGCGCTTCACGACCTTGCCGTCGACCGGCCACAGGAACCCGCCGCTCGCGAGACGCGCGGGCGCGGTGACGACCGCGTTCGACGGTAGCACGCGCCGTGGCGTCGCGATCGGTCTTGCCGGCGCCTGGTTGCTGGCGAGCGCGGGTTCGCCGCCGGTCAGGATGTCGTCGATGTCGAGCGTGAAAGCCTGCGCGCGTTCCGATGCGCTCGCGGTGCCGCCGCTCGGCTCGCCAGGGATCTGGATACGCTGGTCGGCGCGGAGCACGTAGGGTTCGACGAGCGCGTTGGCGGCTACGATCCGCGACCATTCGACCCCGTATGCGCGCGCGATCGCGATCCCGGTCTCGCCGCGGCGGACCTGGTGATAGCGGCCGCCGGGGATCTGCAACCGCTGGCCGGCTTGGATGGAATAGGGTGATTCGAGGTCGTTCGCGCGCGCGATCGCTTCGAGGCTCGCACCGCTGCGATCGACCACGCGGCTCAGCGTATCGCCGGGCTGGACGACATAGGTCGTATCAGGAATCGTCTTCGCATCGGCGCTGACCGGGCGAGCCTCCCAGGCGGGGCGCGGGGCGGGCAGGGTGGTGACCTCGCCCGTGTCACGTCCGGGAATGTCCTGCGGCTGCCGGTCGTCACGCGGCGTATCCTCGCGCGGCGAATCGTCACGGGGAGGCGCCGGATTGTCGCGGCGGGGCGGCGGATCGCGGTACGGACGCTGTGGCGGGTTACCGTAGCCGGCGGGGCGATCGACGTGCGGAATGCACGCGGTCAGCACGAGCGTCGCCAGTGGAACCAGGACGCCCGCACGCCGCATCAACGATAGGCCTGCGTCAGCATATCCATCGATTCGAAATGCGTTAGGTCGAGGTGCAGCGGCGTGACCGAGACGTACCCCGCCGCGGTCGCTTCCAGATCGGTAGCGTGCGCCGGCGTCTCGACGGTCCGGCCAAGCGCGAACCAGTGATATTCGTAGCCGCGTGGATCAGTGTTGCTGACGATCTGCAACCGGCCATAGTCGCGGAAGCCCTGACCGACGACGCGCACGCCCTTCACCGCATCAGCGGGGACAGCGGGAAAGTTGACGTTGACCAGCGTGCGCGGCGCCAATGGTGCGTCGACCAGAGGCCGCAAAACGCGCTCGCCCCAGGCGGCAGCGGCCTCGAACGGTACGCTGTCGCCCATGCCTTCGCGGCTGTAGATCTGGCTCAGCGCGATCGACCGGATGCCGCCCAGCGCGCCCTCCATCGCTGCCGAGACTGTGCCCGAATAGGTAACGTCCTCCGCAAGGTTCGCGCCCCGGTTTACGCCGGACAGGATCAGGTCGGGCGGACAATCCTTCATGATCTTGGCGAGTGCCATCATCACCGCGTCGGTCGGCGTGCCCGCGACGGCATATCGCTTCTCGCCATGCTTCCGCACCCGGATCGGCCGCGACAGCGTGAGCGAATGCCCGGCGCCCGATTGTTCCTCGGCGGGTGCGACGATCCAGACGTCGTCGGACAAGGTCCGGGCGATCGTTTCCAGCACCTTGAGACCGGGCGCATGATAGCCATCGTCGTTGGTCAGCAGGATCCGCATCAGCGCTTCGGCTCCAGGACGGTCAGCCCGCCAAGATACGGCTGGAGCACGGCGGGAACCGCGACCGAGCCGTCCTCCTGCTGATAATTCTCCAGCACCGCGACCAGCGTCCGCCCGACTGCGAGCGCCGAGCCGTTGAGCGTATGGACGAACCGCGTGCCCTTCTCGCCCTCGGGCCGATACCGCGCGTTCATCCGGCGCGCCTGGAAGTCGGTGCAGGTTGAGACGCTGCTGATCTCGCGATAGCGCGCCTGGCCCGGTAGCCAGACTTCGAGATCGTACGTGCGTGCCGCGGTGAAACCCATATCGCCGGTGCATAGGAGCATCCGCCTGAACGGTAGCTGCAACGCGTTGAGCACGCCCTCCGCGCACGCGGTCATGCGCTCATGCTCGGCCTCGGACATGTCGGGGGTGACGATCGAGACCATCTCGACCTTGTCGAACTGATGCTGGCGGATGTAGCCGCGCGTATCGCGACCCGCAGCGCCCGCCTCGGAACGGAAGCACGGCGTCAGCGCGGTGAAGCGCAACGGCAGTTCGGCTTCGCTGAGGATCTGTTCGCGGACGATGTTGGTGAGGCTCACCTCCGCGGTCGGGATCAGCCAGCGGCCGTCGGTTGTCCGGAACAAGTCCTCCGAGAACTTCGGGAGCTGGCCGGTGCCGAACACTGCCTCATCGCGGACTAACAACGGCGGCGAGACCTGCTCGAAACCGGCGTCGGCGACATGATCGAGCATGAACTGGCCAAGCGCGCGTTGCAGCTTGGCGGCAGGCCCGCGGACCAACGTGAAGCGCGCGCCCGACATCGCCGCACCGGTCTCGAAATCGAGGCCGATCGCAGGACCGATCGCGTCATGCTCGCGCGCCGCGAAGGCGAACGTCGTTGGCGTGCCGCGCGTGTGGACGAGCGCATTGTCGTCCTCGCTGCCGCCCTCGGGCACGTTGGTTGCGGGAAGGTTCGGGATCGCGGCCAGCATGGCCTGGAGTTCGCCACCGAGCCGCGCTTCGTCGGCTTCCAGCGCGGGCAGCGCCTCCTTCAGGCTCGCGACCTCGGCCATCAGCGCCTGCGCCTTGGCCTCGTCCTTCTGCGCCTTGGCCTGGCCGATCGCCTTCGACAGTTCGTTGCGGCGGGTCTGCGCGGTCTGCGAGTCCGCGATCGTCGCGCGGCGCTGCTCGTCGAGCGTCACCAGCGAGGCGGACTGCGGTGCGACACCCCGCTTGGCGAGGGCGGCGTCGAAGGCGGCGGGATCGTCGCGGATCAGGCGTATGTCGTGCATGACTGGGCTATGCCGAGGGCGAGGGGCGTACGCAAGGCGGCGCAACCTCCCCGGCACGCGGCGCGTTCACCCCGCATACGCATAGCGAAAAGGAGAGACACGCATGCATCTTCCCCACAACTCCGTCGTGCTCGTCGCGGACGGCCGGAAAATGCTGTTCCTGCGCAACGAGGGCGACGCCGAGTTCCCCAATCTCGTCGTCGAAAAGGCGCAGGAGCAGGACAATCCGGCGACGCGCGACCAAGCGACAGATTCCGCCGGCCGTGCCTCGTCGCCACAGGGCGGTGTGCAGAGTTCGGTAGAGCCGACCGACTTTCACCAGATCGAGGAAGATCGCTTCGCCGCCGACGCGGCCGACTTTCTGAAGACCGGTGCGCTGAAGAACAAGTATGACTCGCTGATCGTGATCGCACCGCCGAAGACGCTCGGCGAACTGCGCAAGCACTATCACAAGGAAGTCACCAGCCGCCTCAAGGGCGAACTCGACAAGGACCTGACCGGGCATCCGATCAAGGACATCGAGAAGGCCCTCATGAACGCCTGATCGCTATTCAAGAAAAGGCCCCGTCGGAGGATCTCCGGCGGGGCCTTTTCTATGCGAAGTTGCAGAGGTTAAGCTGCAACCGCCTTCGTTTTGGCGAAACGCTTCCGCGCGACGAGCGCTGCTGCTGCCGCACCGAACAGCAACACCATCGGCGGAGCGGGAACGGGTGCCGGCGGACCGCCGCTCGATCCCGTGCTGCCGCTCGAACTTGCGCTGCTCGCGCTCGACGCGCTGCTGGCACTGCTTGCACTCGAACCACTCGATCCGCTTGAGGCCGAACCACTGCTGCCCGACGATGCGGAGCTGCCGGACGATCCGTTCGAGCTCCAGCCACCGGTCGAGTTCCAGCCGCCGCTCGATCCCCAACCCTTGCTGCTCGATCCATAACCGGACGAACTACCGCTGCTGGCCGAGGACGCGGAGGAGGCCGACGATGCCGACGACGCGCTGCTGGTCGAGGACGACACGTCGCCGCTCGATCCACCTGATGCCGACGAGACGTTGCCGCTCGATCCACCCGATGCGGACGATACGTTGCCGCTCGAGCCACCGGTCGACGATGTGCTGGAAATGGTCGCGCCACCCGTACTGGTCGACGATCCGCCGCTCGATGTCGAAGACCCGCCGCTGCTGGTCGACGATCCACCGGTCGAGGTCGATCCACCGCTCGACGTCGAGGAGATGACGATGCTCCCGCTCGATCCGCCGCTGCCACCGAACCCGCCGCCGAATCCGCCGGGCGTACCGAAGAACCCGCCGCTGCCGCCGACTGCGATCGGGTCCGGACCCGCGCCGCCGCCGCCAATGTAACCGGTGCCGACCGGAACCGGGACGGGCGCTGCGTTCGCGACCGTTACAACGGTCGGCGCGCACGTCTGGCGAGTCGTGGTGACCACGCGGCGGACACGCGGCCGAGTCACGGCGGCGATCTGTGGCCGCGCGACTCGCTTGACCAAGACTCGCTTGGTATTGGCGGTTCGCTGCGGGCGCTCGGCAATATGCACCGCGCCGCCGCCGATCAAAGCGCCACCGCACGCGCACGCGCACAATTTCGCCAGGGCCATCCTCACCGACATATCGTCACTCTTTCGTTGCCGGCACCCTCGTGTTGCCGGATCCCCGTACGCAGTATTCGGAACTGCTATCCGACTAACTGCAAAACAAAGCGTTAAGCGCAAGTGGCTTAACCACATTCCGGATGGTTAAACGAGGATTTACTTATGCGGAAACCAGCGCGTCATCGTTAACGTGCCGCGCTGGGACAAAGTATACCCCTGGCGCGCCGCGGACCCGTCCCGTGCCGAAAAACGCTGACGTGACATGGGTTATCCGGGCGCCGCAATAAAATGTCGGTTTCGGGGCAGAATGCGCAAGCGCTGTCGCTTGTGGTCGCATGCCCGTGAGACTATAGGCGCTTTCACCATTTGGGGGGCGGTCCTTGGAAATCAGCGAGGCTGATGCGACGGGGCCAGAGGGAGAGTGGTATGGCGACCGTAATGAATCGTGTGGACGATACCGGGAATTCCAGTCGAGAGGCCGCCAACGACAGCGGCGAGGATGGTTATCGTCCAGACGCGGACGAGCCGTTCATGAGCTTGAAGCAGCAGGCGTATTTCCGCCGCAAGCTTCAGGAGTGGAAGGAATCGATCCTGCGGGAGTCGCAGGAAACGCTTTCGCAGTTGCAGGTCGATTCGTTGCGTGAGGCGGATCTCACCGATCGTGCATCGAGCGAAACCGACTGGTCGATCGAACTGCGCACGCGCGACCGTCAACGCAAACTCGTCTCGAAGATCGAAGCCGCGATCCGGCGGATCGACGAAGGCGAATATGGCTATTGCGAGGTCACCGGTGAGCCTATCAGCCTGGCGCGGCTTGAGGCACGACCGATCGCGACGATGACGGTCGAGGCGCAGGAACGGCACGAGCGTAACGAGAAGGTGTCGCGCGAGGATTAATCGCGCCCACCGACGGGGAAGAGAAAGCTGTGTTCGATCATGGTAAAATCGGTCGCGGCATGAGCATCGACACCGGGTCGCCCGGCGGCAACGAGAACCGCCGACAGCGTGAGCGGGACAGCTTGCTGCTGGTCGCGCAGGTGCGGATCGGCGACGAGACGACTGCCCGCGAGGCGAGGGTTCGTAATCTGTCCGAGACGGGTTTGATGGCCGAGCTCGCTAAGGTTGTCGATGTCGGGACGCCGGTCACGGTGACGCTGCGCGGGATCGGCGAAGTTGCCGGCACGGTCGCGTGGTGCACCGAGGGGCGGATGGGCATATCGCTCGACTCGCCGATCGATCCGCTGCTGGTGCGCAAATCGCCCGGTGGGACCAAACCCTTGTCGCCGTCCTATACCGTCAAGGCGTCTGACAGTGCGTACGCCTTGCGCAATCCGAAGCCACTGTAACTCCGGCAAGTGGCTCCCCGGATCTAGCCGGGGAGCGGTATCGACGACCGTTATACGCTGACGATCTCTTCCTTCAGTCGCAGCTTCTGCTTCTTCAGGCTCGCCAAAAGGTTCGCGTCGGGTAGCGGACGGTGCGTTTCGTCGGCGATCCGCTGCTCCAGCACGGCATGCTTGGTTTCCAGGGCTGTCTGATGAGTCGTCTGCACGGTGGGATGCCTCCTGCATTCGGGTTGGGGAACGGAGTAAACCACTCCGTCATCGAAATGTCTTCATCGGAAACGGACCAAATCGATTGGGCGAACGATTTGGCGCGACGGACCGAACGTGCGCGGTGGGGTCGCGATTCGTCTTGAAGTACGTTTTCGACCCCGGTCCGCCTTGCAGGGACGGTTTCGCACTCGCGCACTGCGCTGCGTTTGCTAAGGGCACCGGATACGACGGCAGCCATCGGGGGGCGAGTGGACGACGCGCAGACCAGAGTTCGACTTGATTCATTGCGGATCGAGCATCGCGATCTCGACGACGCGATCGCCGCCCTCGCGTTGGCGTCGACGCCCGACCAGTTGCAGATGGCGCGGCTCAAGAAGCGCAAATTACGGCTTCGAGACGAAATTGCCTCGCTCGAAGACCTGCTCATCCCGGATATTATCGCGTGATTGCAACGTCCTAAACTGGAACGCGCACGTACTGGCGCATTTTGGGACAGGTGATGGTTAGCGCGTCGTTAACCTCTCTGGATGACGTCTGGCCGGTGTGCCATTTGTCCAATCGATGACCCACGCCGGCTATGAATCGCGGATGCAGCGCCGCCTGATCGACGCTCTGTATAGCGAAGCGATGTTGCTGGCCGACGAGGCGCGGACCTATTTCGACGAAGCCGGGCGGGTCGAACGCGAGGCGCTCGATCCGCTGATCCGGGTCAGCTTCAGTTGCGAATCGCTCAAGGTGACGACGCGGCTGATGCACGTCATCGCATGGCTGCTGACGCAGCGCGCGGTCCAGGCGGGGGAGCTGCGCCCGCGGGATGCGCTCGATCCCGCGCGGCGGCTGGGCGATGCGCCGATTACCGATGCGGCGCTGCTCGCGATGCTGCCGACGCGCGCGCGAGAGATGATCGGGTCCAGCACCGACCTGCACCGGCGCGTGGCCCTGATGGATGAGGCGCAGGATATGCCGGAGGTGATCGCGAGCCCGGTTCGGTCGATGCAGAAGCGGATCGCCAACGCGTTCTAGGGCGCTGAGTTTTGTCTCGGCGGCATGGTGGCCCGTTGGGCGGTGCGCGCTTCATCATCACGTAGAGTTTGGGTTCGGGGAGGGGGCAAACTCACCCCGTAAAATCGGCAATGGTCGGGGCGATAGGATTCGAACCTACGACCCCTGGACCCCGAGACCAGTGCGCTACCAGACTGCGCCACGCCCCGACAACATTGCCGGTGAGCGCCCTAGCCGCGACATCCCGAACGTTCAAGACAATTATGGTGTGTGTCCGCGATCTATCGCGCACGCGGCGTCGCTGCTAGGAGCGCGCCATGACTCCGCTCGACCGCATCCGCAATTTTTCCATCATCGCCCATATCGACCATGGCAAGTCGACGCTCGCCGACCGGCTGATCCAGGAAACTGGCGGCCTGACCGCGCGCGAAATGTCCGAGCAGGTGCTCGACAACATGGACATCGAGAAGGAGCGCGGGATCACGATCAAGGCGCAGACCGTGCGCCTCGCGTATCACGCCAAGGACGGTCTCGATTACGTCCTCAACCTGATGGACACGCCGGGGCATGTCGACTTCGCGTATGAGGTGAGCCGCAGCCTGGCCGCTTGCGAAGGCGCGCTGCTGGTGGTCGATGCCGCGCAGGGCGTCGAGGCGCAGACGCTCGCCAACGTGTACCAGTCGATCGAGCACGACCACGAGATCGTGCCGGTGATCAACAAGATCGATCTGCCCGCCGCCGAGCCTGAGAAGGTGCGCAAGGAAATCGAGGACGTGATCGGCATCGATGCGTCCGAAGCGGTGCTCGCGTCGGCGAAGTCGGGGATCGGCATCGTCGAGATCCTCGAGGCTATCGTCACCAAGATCCCGCCGCCCAGCGGTGATCCCGAGGCGCCGCTGAAGGCGATGCTCGTCGACAGCTGGTACGATCCGTATCTCGGCGTCGTCATCCTCGTGCGCGTAATCGACGGGGTCCTGAAGAAGGGCCAGCAGATCAAGTTCATGCAGACCGGCACGATGCATCTGGTCGACCGGGTCGGCTGTTTCCGTCCGAAGATCGAGCAGCTAACAGAGCTCGGCACCGGCGAGATGGGCTTCATCACCGCACAGATCAAAGAGGTCGCCCAGACGCGCGTCGGCGACACGATCACCGACGCGAAGCGGCCGGCTCTTGAAGCGCTCGCGGGCTTCAAGGAAGTCCAGCCGGTCGTGTTCTGCGGGATGTTCCCGGTCGATGCCGCCGAGTTCGAGAAGCTGCGCGAGAGCATTTCGAAGCTGCGCCTCAACGATGCGAGCTTCTCGTTCGAGATGGAGACGTCGGCCGCACTGGGCTTCGGCTTCCGCTGCGGGTTCCTCGGGCTGCTGCATCTGGAGATCATCCAGGAGCGGCTCACACGCGAATATGATTTGGACCTGATCACCACCGCGCCTTCCGTGGTCTATGAGATCGAGCTGACCCATCCCGATCCGTCCGGCACGACGCATATCGAGCTGCACAACCCCGCCGACATGCCCGAGCCGAACAAGATCGCGACGATCAGCGAGCCGTGGATCGAAGCGACGATCTACGTCCCCGACGAATATCTCGGCAGCGTCCTGAAGCTCTGCCAGGATCGCCGCGGGATCCAGAAGAACCTGACCTATGTCGGCGGTCGCGCGCAGGCGACCTACGAGCTGCCGCTGAACGAAGTGGTGTTCGATTTCTACGATCGGCTGAAGTCGATGTCGAAGGGCTATGCGAGCTTCGATTATCACCAGATCGGCTACCGCGAGGGCGACCTCGTCAAGATGGGCATTCTCGTCAACGAGGAGCCGGTCGACGCGCTGAGCATGATCGTCCACCGCGGCACCGCCGAAGTCCGCGGCCGTGGCATGGTCGAGCGGCTGAAGGAGCTGATCCCGCGCCATCTGTTCAAGATTCCGATCCAGGCGGCGATCGGGGGCAAGGTGATCGCGCGCGAGACGATCAGCGCGATGCGCAAGGACGTCACCGCGAAGTGTTACGGTGGCGACGCGAGCCGCAAGAAGAAGCTTCTGGAGAAGCAGAAGAAGGGCAAGCTGAAGATGCGCGAATACGGCTCGGTCAGCATCCCGCAGGAGGCGTTCATTGCCGCGCTGCGGATGGGCGACGACGCGTAGGCGCCCAAGGCTAAACGGCGCAGCAGCTTAGCCGCGGTCCATCGCCAAGCCGGACGGCGACAGACCAAGCGTGTACTCGGTCATGTCGTTCGATTACGCGGCTTTGCCTTGGCGCAGCTTAGGCTAAGTTCGAACGCCAGTTCGCTCTTCCTTGTTCTCCCGCGCAGGCGGGAGCCCAGTCTGGGTCCCCGCCTTCGCGGGGAAACATGCTACCACTGCGTGCGGGGATCGACGTCGAACCTTTCCGACGTGGAGGAGCGACGACGTTGAAACACTCGTCAACCTAAACCCCGAATGCCTACCCGTGCTGGAACGGCGCATCACCGCCCGTCGCCGTCACTCGTACGTCGCGACCCCAAACGCGATGTAGCCGATGCACAGGATAATCCGCGTTAGCCACGCCGCTTCGCCGTGCAGCACAACGCTAGCCGCGATCGCGGCGATAAACACCGCCATGATCGCCCAAGCCTGCCAGGCGAAAGGGAATGGGAAGATGCCGCCCGTCGCACTGGGCTCGAACCAACCCGAACGCCGAATGGTCAGCCAAAATCGCATCACGAAGTCCATAGGGCGAAGCTAGCATGGCGTTTCCGCTTCCTGCCATCGGCAAAAATATCGCACCGTGTCGCAAACCTGCAATTACCCAAAACGCCGTAACCAACTGTCATCATACCAACACAATCCCCGCCTAACCGCCGAGCCGGGGAGTGAGCGTCGCGAGGCGTCGTCGGGCCGTCCGGGGAGGGCGGTCGATGGCGCGTAGCGGCGTTGCGTATTGGGATGTGCGGCCGGTCGTCAGGGACGCCGCTGCACTATTGGGGAATATCATCTTGAAGATTTCGGTCGTTAAGTCGGCGTTGATGCTCGGCGTCGCGTTTGGTTCGATTGTGAGTGGATCGGCTGCGTTCGCACAGGCCGCGCCGGTCCAGGATCAGGCCCAGACTCAGACTGGGCAGTCTGCTCCCGAGGAAGGCTTGGACGACATCGTCGTCACAGCCGAGCGCCGTTCGGAAAACCTCCAGAAGGTCCCGCTCTCGGTCGGCGTCGCGTCGGGCGATGCACTGCGCGCCTTTACCGCCGGCGGCGACGATACGCTGCTCGCGCTGTCGGGTCGCGTCCCCGGCCTGTACGTCGAATCGACCACCGGCCGTATCTTCCCGCGCTTCTACATCCGCGGCCTCGGCAACATCGATTTCTACCTCGGCGCCTCGCAGCCGGTCACGATCATCCAGGACGACGTGATCCTCGAGCATGTCGTGCTGAAGTCGAACCCGGTGTTCGACGTCCGCCAGGTCGAAGTGCTCCGCGGCCCACAGGGCTCGCTGTTCGGTCGCAACACCACCGCCGGCATCATCAAGTTCGACACGAACAAGCCGACCAACGACTTCGAGAGCCGCGCATCGGCCTCGGTCGGCAGCTATGGCAGCGTCAGCCTTGATGCGGGCGTCGGTGGTCCGCTGATCAAGGACCTCCTCTCGATCCGCCTGTCGACGTTGCTCCAGCATCGCTCGGATTACATCGACAACGCTTATGCCGGTGTAAGCCAGGACAGCACCGCGACGCCGCGCAAGGACGCGATGGGCGGCTTTGACGATCGCAACGTCCGCGTGCAGCTTGCGCTGACACCGGGCGAGCGCTTCACCCTCGACCTGTCGGGCCACGCGCGCTGGTATGACGGCACCTCGACGTTGTTCCATCGCGGCGCGCTAAAGAAGGGTTCGAACGACGTCTCCGCCGAGCCGCGCAATACCGTGTCGCTCGACGAGGGTAACGACAACCCGCAGAGCTACAACACCTATGGCGGCTCGGCGCGTGCGTCCTACGACTTTGGTCCAGCCACGCTGACTTCGATCACGGCATACGAGACCACGTCCGGGTTCAGCCGCGGCGATACCGATGGTGGTGCGGGCGCGAATTTCCCGATCCGCGGCGTCGCCAACGGCTTCGGCCAGTCACAGGGCCAGATCCGCGATCTGGATCAATGGTCGCAGGAAGTGCGCGTCGCCGGCACCCCCGGCGGCCGCTTCAACTGGCAGCTCGGTGGCTTGTACTTCGACAACCGCGACATCACCGATTTTTATCAGCGGACGTTCTTCCTGACGACGGCGGCGCGCAATCCCAACAACTGGGTGCGGTTGCATGACGTCAACACCTCGTGGGCGGGCTTCGGCCAGGTCAGCTACGAGCTGATGGACAAGCTGACGGTAACGCTCGGCGGGCGCATCACCGAGGACAAGAAGCGTACGCAACTGCTGAAGACCGTTCAGAATGCGGCTGGCGTCAATCAGTATCCGACCAACTTCCGTCGTGACGTCACGCTCAAGTCGACCAAGCCGAGCTGGGATGCGAGCATCCTGTATCAGGCGAGCCCCGATATCAGCCTGTATTCGCGCGTCGCCCAGGGCTTCCGCGGACCGACGATCCAGGGTCGTTCGGCAGTGTTCAACTCCGACTTCTCGACCGCGAACTCGGAGACGATCCTGTCGTGGGAGACGGGGATCAAGACGCGCCTGCTCGACAATACGCTGACGCTCAATGCCACGGTGTTCGGCTACCGCGTCAACGACATCCAGCTGAACGGCAACGACGTCAACGGCAACGGCATCCTGTTCAACGGCAACAAGGCCGAGGCGTACGGCATGGAAGCCGAGGCCAATTGGAAGCCGGTACCGAACCTCACGCTGGGCGCAGGGCTAAGCCTGTTGCACAGCGCGATCCGGGACAAGACGACCGAGGTGCAGATCTGCGCGCTCAACAACGTCGTGGTCTGCACGCCCTCGGCGCCGGTCCGCGCGGTTCCCGGCGCTTTCGGTACGACGTACCTGGTCAAGATCGACGGCGAGCCGCTGCCGAATGCGCCGGAGTACAATGTCGACCTCACCGCGCGCTACGACCAGCCGCTCGGCAATGGTGGTCGCGCGTTCATCGCGGGCGACTTCAACATCCAGGGCTACACGCGGTTCGTACTGTACAAGACCAAGGAGTTCACCGCGAACGGCAACTTCGAGGGCGGCGTGAAGATCGGTTACGCGGCGCCGGACGATGCCTATGAGCTGGCGGTATTCGCACGCAACATCACCGGCGAGAAGAATCTCAAGGGCGTGATCGAGAACTACATGGCGGCGGTATTCAACGAACCGCGGATCATCGGTGTGTCGCTCAGCGGCAAGTTCCGTTGATCTGACCTCCCGCTTGCGGGGGGCTTCCCTTCCCCCCTCCCGTAAGCGGGAGGGGCTGGGGGTGGGCTCGCGCTATCGTCAAGGGCAGCATGTGTTGGGGCCGGGCGCCCACCCCTCGGTCCCCTCCCGCTCGCGGGAGGGGATGCAGAAGAGCTATCGGCCCGTCCCTAAACTACGCGTGACGCATTTTTCAGCAGCGCGGGCGCAAACGGCATTGTAGCGCAACGTTGCGGCGAGTTGCCGTTTTCCTTCGGCCGGTTGATACTCGCTCCATGTCGCTCAATCCCGTATTCTATGATGCAAGCGGCCGTCGTCGTCGGCGGTTCACCTTTGGCGTCGCGGCGTTCATCGCCCTGCTTCTGCTGTCGATCGCGATGTTCGCCGTCTCGATCGGTGCGGTGCCGACTGCGCCGCTGCTCCCGATCGAGCCCGAGCATCCCGCGCTCCACAAGCTGCCCGCACCGCGCGGCGGTATCCTCCGCGAGACCCGGCGCGACCTCAATTACTACGCCAAGCAACTGTTCGGGACGAGCGCGGCCAAGCCCGGTGTCGGCAACGGCGCCAACCCTGCACTCGCGATCGCCTTCCACGCGCCGTGGGACGAGGCGAGTACGGCAAGCCTCGCGCGGCACGTCGAACAACTCGACTGGCTGATCCCCGGCTGGGTCTCGATCACCGGCAAGGATCACCACATCACCGTGTTCCGCGACCAGGCCGGACGCGACATCCTCAACAAGGCGGTCCACCGCCCGGTGATCCTGCCGATGGTGCAGAACGCGGTCGACGGGAACTGGGACGGCGCGGGCAGCGCTGCTCTGTTCGCCGATCCCAAGGCCCGCGCAGCCTTCCTGGATAAGCTCGTGCCGTTCCTCAGCGCGAACCATGCCGGCGGCGTGTTCTACGATTTCGAGGATCTGCCCGCATCGGCGCAACCCAATTACCGCGCCTTCCTCGCCGAAACGCGCGCGCGCTTTGCCCCGCGCGGTTGGGTCGTCGCGATCGCGGCGCCGGTCGCCAACCCCGACTGGAACCTGCCCGCCTATGCCAAGGTAACCGACAAGGTCTTCCTGATGGCTTATGACGAGCACGAGACGAGTGGCGCGCCGGGGCCGATCGCGTCGCAACGCTGGTTCGCGCGCATGGTCGCCGACGCTGCGCGTGGTATCCCCCCCGCCAAGCTAGTCGTCGCGATTGGCTCGTACGCCTATGACTGGCACGCAGGCGCGGATAGCGGCAACGGCGACGCGCTCGACGTCGAGGAGGCATGGCAGGCTGCAGCGGACTCGGGCACCGTCCCGACTTTCGACAAGACCAGTGGCAACAGCAGCTTCGCCTATTCGGAGGGCGGGGTGCAGCATCAGGTCTGGTTGCTCGACGCTGCGTCGGCCTATAACCAGATCGCGTTCCTGCAAAAGGCGGGTCTCGGCAGCGTCGCGCTGTGGCGTCTCGGCTCCGAGGACCCGGGGCTCTGGTCGATCTGGGGCCGCGATCATCGCAAACTGCCGATCCCCGATTCGATCGATAACATGCCCGCCGGCACTAACGTCGATATCGAAGGCAGCGGCGAAATCCTCAAGATCGCCGCCGAGCCCGTCACCGGCATTCGCGACGCGGTGCCGGCGAAGGACGGCACGATCGCCGACGTCAACTTCACGCGGATGCCGTCGCCCTATGTCGTGGTGCGGACCGGCTATCGTCCGAAGCAACTGGCGCTGACGTTCGACGACGGCCCCGATCCCGAGTGGACGCCGCAGATCCTCGACATCCTCAAGCGCGAGCATGCGCCCGCGACGTTCTTCGTCATCGGCGAGAACGCGCTGACCGAGCGGCCTTTGCTCCAACGGATGGTCGATGAAGGCCATGAGATCGGCAGCCACACCTATACGCATCCGAACCTCGCCAACGTCTCGCAGCGACAGGTGAAGTACGAGCTTAACACCACGCAGCGGCTGTTCCAGGCGTTCACCGGGCGCTCGCTCCGGCTGTTCCGCGCACCCTATTTCGGCGATGCCGAGCCGAGCACCGCGGACGAGATCCTGCCCGCGCTCGAGGCGCAGCAGCGCGGCTATATCTCGGTCGGTCTCCACGTCGATCCCGACGACTGGAAGCGGCCCGGTGTGCAGGCGATTATCGACCGCACGATCGCCGGCGTCGAGGCGGGCAATCCCGAGCGCAGCGGCAACGTCATCCTACTCCACGATGCCGGCGGCAACCGCGCGCAGACCGTCGCCGCGCTGCCGGTCATCATCGAGCGGTTGCGCGCGATGGGCTACAGCTTCGTTCCCGTCTCGACACTCGCCGGGCTGTCGCGCAACCAGTCGATGCCGGTGATCTCGTCGAGCGACCGCGTCGCCGCGGTCGCTGACCTCGCGCTGTTCAGCACGCTCGGCGGGATCGTCGTCGCGCTCCGCTGGATTTTCGGCATCGCGATCACGATCGGCATCATCCGTGCGCTGGCCTTGTCGGCGCTCGCGCTGATCCAGGCGCGGCGCGAGTTGAAGACGGTGTTCCCGGCGATCGATCCGTCGCGGTTCGTTACGGTGATGATCCCCGCGTTCAATGAGGAACGCGTGATCGTCCGCGCAGTCGAGGGGGTGCTGGCGTCGAACGACGTCGCGATCGAGGTCATCGTGATCGACGACGGATCGAGCGACGGCACCAGCCGCGTCGTCGCCGAGGCGTTCGCCGGCGACGACCGCGTTCGCCTGCTCACGCTGGAGAACGGCGGTAAGGCCCGCGCGCTCAACCGCGGGCTCGAACTGGCGCGCGGCGAGATCGTGATCGCGCTCGACGCCGATACGCAGTTCGAGCCGATGACGATCGCACGTCTGGCGCGCTGGTTCGACGATCCGAAGCTCGGCGCGGTCGCGGGTAACGCGAAGGTCGGCAACCGCGTCAACCTGATCACCAAATGGCAGGCGCTCGAATACATTACCGCACAAAACCTCGAACGGCGTGCGCTCGCGCGGCTGAACGCGATGACCGTCGTGCCGGGGGCGGTCGGCGCATGGCGGCTGGAGGCGATCCGCAGCGTCGGCGGCTATCCGGACGATACGCTCGCGGAGGATCAGGACCTCACGATCGCGATCCAGCGCCACGGCTGGAAGGTCCAATACGACCAGTTCGCGATCGCCTGGACCGAGGCGCCCGAGACGATGCGTGCACTTGCCAAACAGCGGTTCCGCTGGGCATTCGGGACGTTGCAGTGCCTCTACAAGCACCGCTCGGCGATCGGCCGGTCGCACCCGCGTGGGCTCGGCTGGGTCGGGTTGCCGCAGGCGATCGTGTTCCAGATCGTCCTCGCGTCGATCTCGCCGATTATCGACCTCGCGCTGCTGGTCAGCTTCGCCTCGACCTATGTCGCGGTGCAGGCGCATGGCTGGGAGCAAACCAGCCACGACGTCTATACGATGCTCGCCTACTGGCTGATCTTCACCGCGATCGATCTGCTCGCTGCCACGATCGCCTTCGCGCTGGAGCGCAAGGAACGCTGGCGGCTGCTCTGGTTGCTGATCCCACAGCGGATCGGCTACCGTCAGGTGATGTACTACGTCGTCCTGAAGGCGATCGCGCAGGCGTTGCGAGGACCGCTGGTTGGCTGGGGCAAGCTGGCGCGGACGGGACGGGTCACGGCGAACTAAGCGCGCAACGTATCGAACCGGCTGGCGTTATGGCCCGGCGCTATATATCGGTACGCGCAGAGTTCGAGAGGTAGGTGGCATGCGGTATCTGACGACGGCGCTGGTCATTGCGGCAAGTCTTGGGTCGACGGGTGCGCAGGCACAACAGCGTCCTCCGTTGGTGCTTGCCGCAGCTTCGTTGCAGGAGTCGCTGACCGCGGCCGCCGATGCGTGGGCGAAGAAGGGGCATGTGAAGCCGACGATCTCGTTTGCGGCATCGTCGGCGCTCGCGCGGCAGGTCGAGTCCGGTGCACCGGCGGATTTGTTCGTGTCGGCGGACGAGGATTGGATGAACGCACTTGCCGCGAAGAGCCTGATCGTCGCCAGCAGCCGTGTCACGTTCCTCGGCAACCGCCTCGTCGTCGCGGCGCCGGCGGGTAGCAAGGTGCGGATCCCGGTGCGCCCGCCCGCTGCGCTCGTTCGCGTACTGACCGCCGGGCCGTTGGCGATGGCGGATACCGCCGTGCCCGCCGGAAAATACGGGCAGGCGTCGCTCGAGAAGCTCGGCGTCTGGGCGCAGGTGTCGCCGAAGGTGGTACGCGCGGAGAACGTCCGCGCGACGCTGGCGCTGGTTGAACGCGGCGCAGCGCCGCTCGCGATCGTCTACGCGACCGATGCCAAGGCGTCGGCAAAGGTTCGTATTGCCGGTGTCTTCCCCGAGACAACGCATCCCGCGATCACCTATCCGATCGCGCGGCTGAAGACGTCGATGAACCCGGAGGCCGAGGGTTTCCGCCGCTTCCTCGTCTCGCCCGCGGGCAAGGCGATCTTCGTCCGCTACGGGTTCTCCGCGCGCTAGTGCTCGACGCGACCGAATGGGGAATCGTCGCGCTGTCCTTGAAGGTCGGCGGCGTCGCGATGGCGGTGACCTTGCCGATCGCGTTCGCGCTGGCGTGGCTGCTCGCGCGCGTCCGTTTTCCGGGCAAAGTCGTCGTAGACGCGGCGATTCATCTGCCTTTGGTCGTGCCGCCGGTCGTCACCGGTTGGCTGCTATTGCTGGCGTTCGGACCCAATGGGCCGATCGGCGCTTGGTTGCAGGACTGGTTCGGCGTGACGGTTTTGTTCCGCTGGACCGGCGCGGCGATCGCGGCGGGCGTCATGGCGCTGCCGTTGATGGTCCGCGCGATGCGGATCTCGATCGAAGCGGTCGATAGGCGGCTCGAGAATGCGGCGCGATCGCTAGGTGCGGGGCCGTGGCGCGTGTTCTGGACGCTGACGTTGCCGCTCAGTATCCCCGGCGTGCTGGCCGGCGCGGTGCTCGGGTTCGCGCGATCGATCGGTGAGTTCGGCGCGACGATCACCTTCGTTTCCAACGTGCCCGGCGAGACGCAGACCTTGCCGCTGGCGATCTATTCCGCGCTCCAGCAGCCCGGCGCCGATGCACTTGTGTGGCGATTATCCTGCGTATCCGTAGGCCTGTCGTTGTTCGCCCTGATTGCGTCGGAACTGTTGACGCGCCGTGCAGGGCGGGCTCTCCATGTCCTTTGAGATCGATATCGAGAAGCGGCTCGGCGATACGCAGGTGTCGTTGACGCTGGAGGCGGGCGAGGGGGCGACGGTGCTGTTCGGCCCGTCTGGCGTCGGCAAATCCAGCGTTCTCAACATGGTCGCCGGGCTACTCCGCCCGGACCGCGGCCGGATCGCGGTCGATGGCGAAACGCTGTTCGGCGACGGCGTCGACGTGCCACCCGAGCGCAGGAAAGCCGGATATGTCTTTCAGGAGGCGCGGTTATTCCCGCACTTGCGTGTGCGCGCGAACCTGCTTTACGGCGTCCGCGGCGAGGCCCAACGGTTCGAGGACATCATCGGCTTTCTCGGCATCGATCTTCTGCTCGATCGCTGGCCGCGCACGCTCTCCGGCGGCGAAGCGCAGCGGGTGGCGATTGGCCGGGCGCTGCTCAGTCAACCGCGCTTCCTGTTGCTCGACGAACCGCTGTCGTCGCTCGATCGTGCGCGCCGCGACGAGATCATGCTCGCGATCGAGCATGTCCGCGACGTGCTCAAGCTTCCGATTCTGATGGTGACGCACGACCCTGAAGAGGCCGAGCGGATCGGAAACCGGGTCGTGCGGATGTAGCTTCGCGGAAGACCCAGTTATACCAATTCGAAGCTCTGTTTCTCGCCATCGACCGAACTCGTCGCAACCCAGAGGTCGAACAGGCCCGGTTCGATCACCCAATCGCCGTCACCCCAGAAGCGCAGGTCTTCGCGCTTTAAGGTCAATGTCACGCGCTTCGATGCGCCGGGTGCCAGCGAGACGCGCGCGAACCCCTTGAGTTCGCGGACAGGCCGCGTGCGGCCGGCGACCCGGTCGTGGATGTAGAGCTGCACCACTTCGTCGCCGGCGCGCGCACCGATGTTCGTAACGGTGGCGGTCACCGTGAGTGTATCGGTCATTTGCGCTGGCACGGCGACGTTCGAGACCGAAAAGCTGGTGTAGCTCAGGCCGTGACCGAACGGATAGAGCGCCTCGTTCTTGGTCTCCCGGTAGCGCGACTTGTATTCCTGGCTGCCCGTATCCGGCGCCGGGCGACCCGTGTTCTTGTGATTGTAGAAATACGGTTCCTGCCCGCTCTCGTTGGGGAAGCTGGCGGAGAGCTTGGCTGAAGGGTTGACGTCGCCGAACAGCACGTCGGCGATCGCGTTGCCGCTTTCGGAACCGAGAAACCATGTCGCGAGGATCGCTGGTGCGGCCTTCACTGCGCCGTGCAAGGCGAGAGCGCGGCCATGGCGGAGGAGGACAATCATTGGCTTGCCGGTCTTCGCGATGGCTTCGGCGAGTGCCATCTGTGGTGCTGGGATCGTAATTTCGGTACGCGATTGCGCTTCGCCCGACATCAGCTGCGATTCGCCGACCGCGAGCAGGACGATGTCCGCGTTTTGCGCAGCGGCGACGGCTGCAGCAATTCCGCCGGGCAGGGGGGCTTCGATTTCCGACCCCTGCGCCGTCGTCACGGTCAGCCCGCGAGCGCGGAGCCCTTGGGCGATCGAAACGCTGAGCTTTTCGTCGGCCATAAACGCCCAGGTGCCGACGACGTTTTTGCGATCCTCCCCGAACGGGCCAATCAAGGCGACGCGGCCGGGGTTCTTCTTCAAGGGCAGCAAGTTACCGTCGTTCTTTAGCAATACGATCGAACGCGCCCCGGCTTCGCGGCTAAGCTTCAACATGGCGGGCGTCGAGACGCTGGTGCGTTCCGCCTTCTGGCTGACCGAGCGATAGGGGTTGTCGAACAGGCCGATCGCATCCTTCAGGTGCAACACGCGTCGAACGCCTTCGTCGAGCCGCGCGAGCGGGACCTCGCCCTTCTCGACTAGGTCGGGGAGCCACAGATTGAACAGGTTGGACTGCATGGCCATGTCCATGCCGGCCATGAACGCCTTTTTCGCAGCGTCGCGGCCATCCTTGGCATAGCCATGCGCGATCAGTTCCTCGTCGGCGGTATAGTCCCCGACCACCATCCCGCGGAACCGCCATTCGCCACGCAGGAGGTCGGTCATCAGCCAGTGATTTCCGCTGGAAGGAACGCCGTCGATGTCATTGAACGCACTCATCAAAGTCGCCACGCCAGCATCGACCGCAGCCTTGAACGGAGCAAGATGGACTTCGTGCAGCGTTGCGGGCGATATTTCGGTGAAGTTGTAATCCTGGCCACCGGAAACCGCTCCGTACGCGGCGAAATGCTTGGCACAGGCAGCGACGCGCGTGGGGTCGCGAAGATCGTTGCCCTGAAAACCGCGGACGCGCGCTTTGGCCAGTTCCATGCCGAGGTACGGATCCTCGCCCGAGCCTTCCGCGACACGACCCCAGCGTTGATCGCGCGCAACGTCGACCATCGGCGCAAAGGTCCAGTGGATGCCGAGCGACGTGGTCTCAAGCGCGGCCGCACGTGCGGTGCGCATCGCTAGGTCGGGGTCGAACGCGCAGGCCTCTGCGATCGGCAGCGGGTAGGCGGTGCGCAGGCCGTGGATGACGTCGCCAGCGAATATCAGGGGAATCTTCAAGCGGGTCGCGAGCGCGGCGTCCTGCGCCGCCTTGGCACCGGCATAGCCGACACCGTTGAAGAGCATGCCGATCTGCCCGGTCTTGATCCGAGCAAGCTGCTCCGCCGCGCCGCCGGTGGCGAGGCCCGGGTTGAAGGGGACGCCGATCGGGCGGATCTGATCCGAGAAGCAACTGAGCTGGCCCGCTTTTTCAGCGGGTGTCATCTTGGCGATCAGGCTCTCGATCCGGTCGCTCTGCGCGAACACGGCGGTCGAGCCGAGCGACAGGCCAGCGATGGCCGCGCCGCCGGTCAGCATCTGGCGACGGTCTAGAATGGGCGACATATCCTGCTCCTCAGTCTTTGGAACGGGGTAGTCGCTGGACCGCGGTTCCGCAAACCTGCGAAACCGCGGCCGGGGCGGTTAGCCCAGCGCGCGCGTGAAAAGCCGCGTCAGGCGAGCGGAGAATGCCCGGGCATCGATCGGGCGCTCCCCGTCGGCAATCTGCGCCTCGTCGAACAACAGGTGCGCCGCGTCCTCCCGCAGGGCCGTCTCGTCCTCGCCGAGCGCCGCCAGCTTGGCGATCAAGGCTGAGCGCGGGTTTATTTCCAGCACTGGCTTGGCGGCCGGCATCGCCTGGCCGCTCGCCGCAAGGATGCGTTCGAGCTGACGGTCCATCCCGCTGTCCGCCGCGACGAGGCAGACAGCGCTGTCGGTAAGGCGCTCGGACGCTCGAACCTCGGAGACGGCATCGGCAAGCGTCGTTTTCACGAACGCGATGAAGTCCGCGACTTCGGGCGTCGTATCGGCGGTCGGCTCCTCGGCACCGCCGACGAGCGGGATCAGGCCGAGATCGGCCGCACCCTGCGTAACCGACTTGAACGGCTTGCCGTCATGATCGATGCCCGCCGTTACCCAGAACCCGTCGACCGAGTCCGGCAGCAACAGCACTTCGATCCCACGCGCGCGGAACCCCTCGAGCTGCGGGGAGGCTTCGAGCCGGTCGAGATCGGTACCGACCGCGTAATAGATCGCGGTCTGGTTGTCCTTCATCGCCGCGACATAGTCAGCAACCGAACGCCAAGCACCGCCGGACGTCGTGGTCTTGAACCGTGCGAGCTTCAGCAGCGCCTCGCGACGTTCGAAATCCTCGTATAGCCCCTCCTTCAGGACGGCGCCGAAATTCTCCCAAATCTTGGCGTACGCCTCGGCATCCCGCGTCGCGAGCTTGTCGAGTTCGCCAAGCACGCGCCCGGTCACACCCTTGCGGATCGCCGAGAGCATCGGGCTCTCCTGAATCATCTCGCGCGAGACGTTGAGCGGCAGGTCGGATGAATCCACCAACCCGCGCATGAAGCGGAGATAGCGGGGCAAGACTTCTGCATCGTCGGTGATGAAGACGCGTTTGACGTATAACTTCATGCGTCCGTTGCGGTCGGGGTCGAACAGGTCGAACGGCTTGGCACCCGGGACATAGGCGAGCACCGAATATTCGTGCAGCCCTTCGGCGCGGTAGTGGAGCGTCAGCGCGGGTTCGTCATACTGGCCGGAGACGCTGCGGTAGAAATCGGCATAGTCCTCGACCGAGATATCCGCCTTCGGCTTGGTCCACAGCGCGGCGCCGTCGGCGATGTCGGCCGGATCGGCATCGGGCTTTTCGCGCAGCGTGATCGGCACGGGTACGTGGCCCGACTGGTCCTTGATGAGGCGCTCGACCGTGAACCGGTCGGTGTAGGTGGTCGCGTCCTCCAGTAGGTGAAGCACGACGCGGGTGCCGCGGGCAGGGGAGTCGGCGGTCGGCACGTCGGCGATCGTGTAGGTGCCGAGGCCGTCCGACGACCACAGCGAGGCGATGTCCGCCCCGGCGCGTCGCGAGATCACGTCGACCTTCGATGCGACCATGAACGCGGAATAGAAGCCGACGCCGAACTGGCCGATCAACTGCGCGCCATCCGAGCCGCTCGATGCCGCGATCCGATCCATGAAGGCCTTGGTGCCCGAGCGCGCAATCGTGCCGAGCGCCTCGCCCATGTCCTCGGCGGTCATGCCGATGCCGTTGTCCTCGATCGTCAGCGTCTTGGCGTCGGGATCGAGCGTGATCGCGATCGCCAGCCGGGTCTCGTCGCCAAGCAACTCGGACGCGCTCAACGACTCATACCGCAGCTTTTCACACGCATCGGCGGCGTTCGAGATCAGTTCGCGCAGGAATACGGTCTTATCCGAATAGACCGAATGCACCATCATGTGGAGCAACCGCGCGACGTCCGCCTCGAAGGCATGGGTTTCGGGCGCGGAAGTTTCAGGTGCGGAGGCGGTTTCAGTGGTCATAGGATGTGACGGTCTCTTGGTGAAAGGATCAGTCCGAGAATTGGCCGGAGGTCGAGCGGAATTCAAGACCTGTAGGTCCGCCGGATAAGTCGTGGATCGGCAACGACGGTCGAGTTCCGCGGCAAGAAAGATTTCATTTGCGTTACATGCTGAAGCAATGTTCAATCCGAATCGTTCAGTCAAAAGATGCAACGTGTCGGATTACCGGGCGAAAGCGAACTATGTGTTCTTTTCCGTTCCTGCTCTGACGTCCATCGGGATTGATCGGGGGATGATGTTCCTGAGAGGCCGCTGACGGGTTCGAGCCGGCGGTGTTTCTGACGTCCGGCAAGCGCTGGGAAGGCTTGTCGCCTCGGGGGGCCTCGATGACTACACACGCCGCGATTACACGCAGGACGATATTGCGACGACTTGGCCTGATGGGAGGGCTGAGCGCCACACTCGGTGCGATGCAGGCGCTGGGATTGACCGAAGGACTGATCGGCACGTCGCATGCCGAAGCGCTCGCCACGCTGACGCCGAATTTGGGCAAGGGAACGCACGTCGTCGTGCTCGGGGCCGGGATCGCCGGGCTGACCGCCGCCTACGAGCTCGAACAGGCTGGCTTCCGGGTCACGTTGCTCGAAGCGCGCGAGCGGGTCGGCGGGCGCGCCTGGACGGTGCGCGACGGCGACAAGATCGAGATGATCGGGGAGCAGACGCAGACTGCCAAATTCTCCAACGGAATCTACTTCAACGCGGGGCCGGCGCGCATTCCGAGCTTTCACCAAGGACTGATCGGGTACGCGAAGAAGTTCGACGTGCCGCTGGAGGTCGAGGTCAATTCGAGCCGTTCGGCGTACGTGATGGGCGAGAACGGCAGCAAGATCCGGATGCGGACCGCGATCAACGACATGCGCGGCCACATCGCCGAACTGTTGGCGAAGGCGATCAACCAGGGTGCGCTCGACCAGTCGGTAACGGCGGCGGACAAGCAGAAATTGCTGCCGTTCCTGAAGGCCTATGGCGACCTCGGCACCGACTATGTGTTTGCGGGCACCGAGCGATCGGGGTTCGGGACTGCGCCGGGTGCGGGCGTTACCTTCTCGTCGGCAGGCAGCGCAGTGCCGATGGACCAGCTGCTGGCGAACGAACGGCTGCCGATGACGCTGTTCGAGGACAATCTCTACATGCAGGCGACGATGTTCGAGCCGGTCGGCGGCATGGACCGTATCCATGACGGGTTCGATCGCAACCTGCGCCGTCCGGCGATCCGCGGTGCGGAGGTCACCAGGATCCGCCATACCTCGCGCGGCGTCGACGTGACCTACCGCGACAAGGCGAGCGGCGTGGTCGACACCGTGGCGGCGGATTACATCATCTGCACGATCCCGTTCCCGGTGCTCGCGACGATCGATACCGACTTCTCGCCCGCAATGAAGAAGACGATCGCGGGCGTCGTCTACGATCATTCGAACAAGGTCGCGTTCGAGAGCCCGCGTTTTTGGGAACGCGAACAGATCTATGGCGGCATCTCGTTCGTCGGCGGCCCTACCACGCTGATCTGGTATCCTTCGGCAGGACTGCATTCCGCGCGCGGCATGATTCTCGGCTGTTATTCGTCGGGACCCAACGCCGCCGAGTTCGCCAAGCGGCCGATCGCCGAACAGATCGCGTTCTCGCGCGGAGTGATCGACCGGCTGCATCCGGGTCATGGCGGCGACCTGGTCAACGGCATCGCGGTGAACTGGCACAAGATCCCGTACAGCCTGGGGCCGTGGCCCGACTGGAATGCGGGCAGCGCGAACGGCCGGCAGGAGGGGCATATCGATACGCCCGAGTTTCGCTTGCTCCAGCAACCCGACGGCCGCGTCTATTTCGCGTCCGCCGCGCTCAGCCAGACTCCGGGCTGGCAGGAGGGCGGCATCCAGTCCGCCCAGGGCCAGGTCATCGCGCTGGCCAGGCGGGTTGCGGCGCAAGGCGCCAACCGGGCCGCCTTGGGGGCGGACCGCTCGCGACGCGCGGCATGACGTGGACGTTCGGCCCGACAGGATCGAAGGGTGAGTATTCCGCCCGCGAGACCGTCAGTCTCGAAGAGATCGGGCGCGGTGCCAAACCGTGCCGCGCCCGAACCATTCGCATCCGCAACTGGGAGAGAAACACATGACGATCAAGACGAACTCCATCGCGCTGGCCGTGGCGATCTGCACGGTGCTCGCCTTGCCTGGCTTGGCGATGGCCGCAGATGGCAAGTCGGTGATCGTCCGGCACGCTAACACTCCGCCCGGGCTGATCCTGCAGGGCGTCACCGTGCCGGCGGGTGCGAAGATGCTGTATCTTAGCGGGCAGCTGGCAGCGCCTATCGATCCGGCCAACAAGACGTCGTCGGCACAAATGACGACTGCCGATTTCGGCGATACCAAGACGCAGACGATCAGCGTCTTCAGCAAGATCAAGGCGATACTCGCGGCGCAGGGCTATGCGATGAGCGACATCATCAAGCTGACCGTGTTCGTTGCGGGCGATCCGAAGCTCGGTGGCAAGATGGACTTTGTCGGCATGAACGACGCGTTCAAGATGTATTTCGGGACGGCGGAGAACCCCAACACCGTCGCGCGATCGACCGTTCAGGTGGCAGCGTTGGCGGGGCCGGCGTTCCTGGTCGAGATCGAGGCGACGGCGGCGAAATAAATTCGGGCGAAAATGGCCTCGTGTTCGCTTTCGATATCAGGCGCTTGGTCCGATCGCTCGGGTCGTCGAGCGCGACGAGCGACCGGATCGACGCCAGATCGGATGCGTAACGAATTGACGCTTTCGGCAGTGCGTGGGACGATGTCGAACGCACCGGATCGGAGACCGCCATGCTCGTCCCCCAGCTCGTTCACGGACTGATCCTCGCCTTTGTCATCGGCATCGTCGCCGGTTTGCGCGCGATGCTGGCGCCGGCTGCGGTAGCCTGGGTTGCGAGCAAGGGTATGCTGCCGTTGCAGGGCACGTGGTTGGCGTTCCTCGGCTACCGGTTCACGCCGTGGATCTTCACGCTGCTCGCGGCCACCGAACTCGTCACCGATCAGTTGCCGTCGACGCCCAGCCGCAAAGTGCCGCCGCAGTTCGTCGCGCGGCTGCTCACGGGCGGGGTGTCGGGCGCTGCCGTGGGGTACGGCATCGGTGCGCCGTTGCCGGGGATCGTTCTCGGCATCGTCGGTGCGGTCTTCGGAATTTATGGCGGCGCGGCCTTGCGCGCGCGACTGGCGGCAACGTTCGGCAGCGATCGACCGGCTGCGCTGATCGAGGATGCCGTCGCGATCCTCCTGGCGGTGCTGGTGGTGCTGTCGATCTGATGCGGAATTTCGATGCGATCATCGTCGGTGCCGGGCAGGCCGGGCCACCGCTGGCAGGCCGCCTTACCGCCGGGGGCATGACAGTCGCGCTGATCGAGCGGAAGCTGGTCGGCGGGACCTGCGTCAATACCGGCTGCATGCCGACCAAGACGCTGGTGGCGAGCGCCTATGCCGCGCACCTCGCGAGGCGCGCGGCGGATTTCGGCATCGCGACCGGCGACGTCACGGTCGACATGCCCGCCGTCGCGGCCCGCGCGCACAAGGTCGTGATGGACGCGCGATCGGGGAACGAGCGCTGGCTCGAGGGTATGGCCGGGCTCACCTTCCTGCGCGGCCACGCCCGCTTCACCGGACCGCGGACGATCGCCGTCGACGGCGAGGAGATGACCGCGCCGCGCATCTTCCTCAACGTCGGTGGGCGGGCGAGCGTGCCGGACATGCCCGGTGTCGGCGACGTGCCGCATCTCGACAATACCGACATGGTCGCGCTGGAGCAGGTCCCCAAGCATCTCGTCGTCGTCGGCGGAAGCTATGTCGGGCTCGAGTTCGCGCAGATGTATCGCCGGTTCGGCGCCGCGGTGACGGTGGTCGAGCGTGGCGAACGCCTGATCGCGCACGAGGATGCCGACGTGTCGGACGCCGTGCGGGGCATATTGGAAGACGAGGGGATCACGGTGCGGACGGGCGCGAACTGCATCGCGTTCGCGCGCCATGCGGACGGTGTCGCGGTGTCGGTCGATTGCCAGGCGGGCGATCCGAAGGTGATCGGCAGCCACGTGCTGCTGGCGGTCGGCCGGCGCCCCAATACCGACGACCTCGGGCTCGATCTCGCCGGGATCGAGACCGATCCGAAGGGCTATGTCACCGTCGACGACATGCTGCAGACCAACGTGCCGGGCGTATGGGCGCTCGGCGATTGCAACGGGCGCGGCGCATTCACGCATACCGCGTACAACGATTTCGAGATCGCCGCGGCGAACCTGCTCGATCATGACGACCGGACGCTGAGCGAGCGGCTGGTTGGCTATGCGCTCTATACCGATCCGCCGCTTGGCCGGGTGGGGATGACGCAGGCGCAGGCGGAAAAGACGGGGCGGCCAATCCTGGTCTCGAAACGGCCGATGACGCGCGTCGGGCGCGCGGTCGAAAAAGGCGAAACGAAGGGATTTATGAAGATCGTGGCGGATGCGGATACACAACGAATTTTGGGGGCGGCGATCCTCGGCACCGGCGGCGACGAGGCGATCCACGGGATACTCGACATGATGAATGCCGATCAGCCGGTGTCCGCGCTGCGCTGGGCGGTACCGATCCATCCGACCGTGTCCGAGCTGATCCCGACGCTGTTGCTCGGGCTCGGACTGGTGCCGCGGGCATGAGCGATCTCGGCGCGCGCGACCACCAGATGTTCCCGGTACTCAACGCGGAACAGCTTCAGACGGCCAAGCGCTTTGCGAGCGGTCCGGCGCGCGTCTTTGCCGCGGGCGAGCAGGTCTATGCGATCGGCGAGCAAGGCGTCGCGGCATGGCTCGTGCTCGAAGGAACGATCGACGTCGTCCGTCGCGACGGGCTCAGCCACGAGGCGCCGATCACTACGCACGGCCCCGGGCAGTTGACGGGCGAGGTCAACCAGCTTGCCGGGCGCCCGACGATCGCTGGCGGCACGGCTGGCCCCCAAGGGTGTACCGCGCTGCCGTTCGATCCGGCGCATCTGCGCGCGCTGATGGTCGGCTCGGCGGACGTCGGCGAGATCGTGATGCGCGCGCTGATCCTGCGCCGCGTCGGCCTGATCGAGCAGGGCAGCGGGGGGACGGTGATCGTCGGCCTGCCGGACAGTCCCGATGTCGTCCGGCTGCAGGGGTTTCTCACGCGGTCGGGCTATCCGAACATCGTCCTTGATGCGGCATCCGACGACGAAGGGCGTGCACTGGTCGAGCGCACCGGCGTCGCGTCGAGCGATCTGCCGCTGGTGGTCTGCCCCAACGGTACGGTGCTGAAAAGGCCGTCGGATATCGAGGTCGCCGCGTGCCTCGGCATCACGCCGGAGCTCGATCCCGACATCGTGTACGACGTCGCGATCGTCGGCGCGGGGCCGGCGGGGCTAGCGGCGGCGGTGTATGCGGCGTCCGAGGGGTTGTCGGTGATCGTGCTCGACGAGCGTGCGATCGGCGGGCAGGCGGGGGCGTCGGCGCGGATCGAGAATTACCTGGGCTTCCCGACCGGCATTTCGGGGCAGGCCTTGGCCGGGCGCGCATTCAATCAGGCGCTTAAGTTCGGCGCGGAGATCGCGATCCCGCTGACCGTCGAACATCTCGATTGCGACGAGGATCGGCCCACGGGCGACCCGCTGGCGCTCGAGCTGCCGGGCGATCGACGCGTCCAGTCGCGGACCGTTATCGTTGCGTCGGGCGCGCGGTATCGGCGGCCGGACATTCCCGACCTTGCGGAGTTCGAGGGCGCCGGCGTATCCTACTGGGCGTCGCCGATCGAGGCGCGGTTGTGCGAGGGCGAGGAGGTCGCGTTGGTCGGCGGCGGCAACTCGGCCGGGCAGGCGGTGGTGTTCCTCGCACCCCGCGTGAAGCACCTTCACCTGATCGTGCGCCGCCCGTTGGCCGCGACGATGTCGAAATATTTGATCGACCGGATCGCCGCGCTGCCCAACGTGACGATCCGCGTCGGCACCGAGATCGTCGGGCTGGAGGGCGAGCGCGCCACCGGACTCACGGCAGCGATCTTCCGCCAACGCAGCGACGGCGTGGAGACTCGGGGCGCGATGCGGCACCTGTTCCTGTTCATCGGCGCGGACCCCAATGCGGGGTGGCTGAAGGGTTGCGTCGATACCGACGAAAAGGGATTCATCGTCACCGGTGCCGCCGAGCTGCCGTTGCAGACGAGCCGCGCGGGCGTCTTCGCGATCGGCGACGTCCGCGCCGGATCGACCAAGCGCGTCGCGGCGGCGGTCGGCGAAGGCGCGGCGGTGGTCGCGCAGATCCACACGGTTTTGGCAGACATGGCGGAAAGGCACGCGGAATGAGCTACGGTTGCACGCACATGGATACGATCCGCGAGGTAACGCCGAGCGCCAAGGGCTGCGAGGAGTGCCTCGGGATCGGCAGCGAATGGGTGCATCTGCGGCTGTGCCGGGAATGCGGTCATGTCGGCTGTTGCGACGACTCCCCGCACCGTCACGCGACCGCGCACTTCCACGCGACGCGACATCCGATCATCGAGGGCTATGACCCGCCGGAGGGCTGGGGCTGGTGTTTCATCGACGAGACGATGGTGGACCTGCCGGACCAGACGCCGCAGGTGGGGCCGATTCCGCGCTATGTTTGAGGGGACAGGGGGGGCGGTCGGTTTCGCCGTGCAATACTAATTATCCGGCGCACACGAGAGCTTTAGACGAACCATCAACCAGTACACCTCCCCGGCGGAGACCGGGGCCCAATTGGTATGGCCTGAGTGGTTTAGCACAAACCTACATCACCGACGTCTCCCAATTGGGCCCCGGCCTCCGCCGGGGAGGTGCCTAGGGAGTAGGCGTTCGCCACACTGATCTAAGGTGCAAGCTAGTTGGAGCCCCCGCACGGTCTAAAACTGGCGCCGCTGTCGTGCAGCGCTCCACCACATACCCCTCCACGCTTGCCTCGCCGCAAACGGACAGGTAGCCGGCCCCAACCGGTAAAGGCGTGAGTGATCGAAATGCGACGTTTGATGATCGGCTTCGTAGCCATTGCGGCCTTGGCGACGGCAGGAACGGCGCAGCCGGCAAGTCGGCAGGTTCAGCGCGCCAAACCGGGACCGAAGCCGGGCTTGGTACGCGTGCGCCTAGTCACGTCGGAGGGGCCGATCCTGCTGGCGCTCGACGCCCGCCATGCGCCGAAGACGACCGCGAATTTCCTCGCCTATGTCGATGACGGCCGGTTCGACGGCACCGACTTCTACCGCGCGAGCCGCCAGAAGTCTGTGCCGAAGCTCGGCTTCATCCAAGCGGGCATACGCACCGATGCACGGCGGATCCTGCCGCCGTTTCCGCTCGAAACCACGGCGATGACGGGTATCAAGCATCTTGACGCGACGATCTCGATGGCGCGGGGGATGACGCCAGCGTCGGCTGGCGGCAATTTCTTCATCACGGTCGGGCCGGCGCCGGCGATGGACGCGCGCGCGGGGTATCCGGGCTATGCCGCGTTCGGGCATGTCGTCGCGGGGATGGACGTGGTGAAGCGCATTCTCGGCAAGCCGACCGGCGGCGGGATGGACGCGTTCAAGGACCAGATGATCCTGAAGCGGGTCGCGCTGGTGAGTGCGCGACGGCTGGACGGGGTGGCCAAGCCGACGGGACTGCCGCGGGCGTGGTTGATCGAGACGGGGCCGCAGCGGCGGAGGTGAGGGGTGGGGGCGCGATCTGGACCTTGCTTAGCACATGGACTGCGCGACTCTTACTTTAGTCCGAGGAAGCGTTGGTCCCATTGCAGGCTTCTGTCGCAAACTCGGTCGCCGTCGACGTGCACCGCCCCGGCGAAGGCCGGAGTCCAATTGGAAAGGTCGGAGTAACGATGCTCGGCCTCAGTTAGCGGCGTCCCCCAATTGGGCCCCGGCCTTCGCCGGGGTGGTGTTTTGTCTTGGCAGGGTCATAAGTCAGTTGCCGCAACCTTTAGTTCTCCCGCGAAGGCGGGAGCCCAGGGTAACGAACGCAGGTATTTGTGGCTCCTGGACCCCCGCCTTCGCGGGGGAACGAAACGGCTTAGGCAGTGAGGCTCAACGCAACCGCTTCCGCGACCTTGATGCCGTCGACCGCGGCGGAAAGAATGCCCCCCGCATAGCCAGCACCTTCGCCCGCCGGGAACAGGCCGGCGGTATTGAGGCTGACGAAATCATCGCCGCGCGTGATCCTGACCGGCGATGACGTCCGCGTCTCGACCCCTGTGAGCACCGCATCGGGATGATCGTAACCCGGAATCTCACGCCCGAACGCCGGCAGAGCCTCCCGCAGCGCAGCGATGGCGAAGTCGGGCAGGCACTCCGACAGGTCGGTCATGTGCACCCCCGGCTTGTACGACGGGATCACCGAGCCCAGCGCAGTCGACGCTCGCCCCGCGAGCAGGTCGCCGATGCGTTGCGCGGGAGCCTTGTAGTTCGAGCCGCCGGCGACATATGCGCGCGATTCCCAGTGGCGTTGCAGCTCGATCCCGGCGAGCGGGTGGCCGGGATAGTCGCGTTCGGGGTCGATGCCGATCACGATCCCCGAGTTCGCGTTGCGTTCGTTGCGCGAATATTGGCTCATGCCGTTGGTCGCGACGCGGCCTTCCTCGGACGTCGCGGCGACGACGGTCCCGCCCGGGCACATGCAGAAGCTGTAGACGGTGCGCCCGTTCTTGCAGTGGTGCGACAGGCTGTACGCCGCCGCCCCGAGGTCGGGGTGGCCGGCGCAGGGCCCGAACCGGGCTTCGTCGATCCAGGATTGCGGATGCTCGATGCGGACGCCGATCGAGAACGGCTTGGCTTCGACATGAACGCCTTTGGCATGGAGCATTTCGAACGTGTCGCGCGCGCTGTGGCCGACCGCGAAGACGACATGGTTCGCCTCGAGATAGTCGCCGGTGCTGAGGTGGAGCCCGCGGAGTTGGCGGGTGCCGGCCTCCTCGACGATGTTGAGACCGTCGACGCGGGTGGAGAAGCGGTATTCGCCGCCCAGCGCCTCGATCGTCGCGCGCATGCTCTCGACCATCGTGACGAGGCGGAACGTGCCGATGTGCGGGTGCGCTTCGGTGAGGATCTCGGGCGGCGCGCCGGCTTTCACGAATTCGGTCAGGACTTTGCGGCCGAGATGGCGCGGGTCTTTGATCTGGCTCCAGAGCTTGCCGTCGGAGAAGGTGCCGGCGCCGCCCTCGCCGAACTGGACGTTGGATTCGGGGTTGAGCACGCTCTTGCGCCACAGACCCCAGGTGTCCTTGGTACGCTCGCGGACGACTTTCCCGCGGTCGAGGATGATCGGGCGGAATCCCATTTGCGCGAGGATCAGGCCAGCGAACAACCCGCACGGCCCTGCGCCGACCACCACAGGGCGGGGGCCGGTGTAGCTCGCGCCGCCCTTGGTGACGAAGCGGTAGCCTGTGTCGGGGGTGCGCTGGACGTGGCGATCCTTGCGGAAGCGGGTTAGGACGGTGTCCTCGTTCTTCAGCGTGACGTCGACCGAATAGACGAGCTGGATGTCCATCTTGTCACGCGCATCGTGCGCGCGACGCGCCACGGTGTAACGGATCAGGTCGCGTGGGGTGACGCGCAGGCGGTCGCGGATCGCGGCGGGGAGCGCTTCGTCGGCGTGGTTGAGCGGCAGCTTGAGGTCGGTAATGCGGAGCATGTCGGTCGCTCTAGCGCCGCGCGGCGCGATCCGCCATCGGGTGCGCGAGAGGACATGACCATGCGGACCGACGAAGAACAGAATGCCAAGAGCGCCAAGCGCAAGGAGGTCCACGACCGGATCGTCGCGAGCAAGACGATCGAGAAGGGGCTGGTCATCGTCCACACCGGCAAGGGCAAGGGCAAGTCGACTGCCGCGTTCGGCATGGCGGTGCGGATGATCGGTCATGGGCGCAAGGTCGGCGTGGTGCAGTTCGTCAAGGGCGCGATGGCGACCGGCGAGAAGGCGGTCTTCGATGCGTTCCCCGCGCTGTGCGAGTTCAAGCCGATGGGGGAGGGGTTCACCTGGGACACCCAGGATCGCGCGCGCGACATCGCGGTGGCGCGCGAGGCGTGGGACGAGGTGAAGCGGATGATCGCCGATCCGTCCTATGCGATGGTCGTGGCGGACGAACTGAACATCGTGTTGCGGTATGAGTATCTGCCGGTCGACGAGGTTCTGGCGGTGTTGGCGGCGAAGCCCGAGATGACGCATGTCGTGGTGACCGGGCGGAACGCGCCGGATGCACTGATCGAGATGGCGGATCTGGTGTCCGAGATGACGCAGGTGAAGCATCCGTTCCGGTCGGGGGTCAAGGCGCAGGCGGGCGTGGAGTTTTAGGCGGCTTCGTATTCTACGGCCCGTTATGACCACCGTCCGTCATCCTGACAAAAGTCAGGACCCAGAGCCACGGAGGCCACCGCCCGTTACCCTGGGTCCTGACTTTCGTCAGGATGACGGGAGGGCGTGGGGACGGCTCGCGGACTTCTAACGGACGTAGCCGTGTCTTGCGTCGTCTCCACCTCCCGCCTATCGCTGCCCCCGCGACAGGTTCCCCCGATGCTCGCGCGGAGGGGGATGAAAATGGGAACGGGAAACACCCGGCTGCCCCTGCAACTGTACGCGGCGAGCCATCGTGCCTCATGCCATTGGGATGTTCCCGAGAAGGCGGCGCGGACGGCGTTGACCCGCGAGCCAGGAGACCTGCCCGTCGCGGTCGTCTTTCGTCCGGCCAGGGTGCGCCGAACGGACGGGTAACACCCCGAGCGACGACATCGCTTCGCGTCGCGCGGAGGCTGGAGGCGTGCGCCTTTCGCCCTTCGCGCGGTGCGGGATCGACTGTCCGAAGGGGTTCCTATGCCAAGTTCACGTCATTCCAATATCGTCCGGGCACGGACATGCTGAAGCCGGTCGAAGACGGCGTTGCCGTGGTCGCGTGCAACACGTGCCGCCATTCCACCGATGCGCGTGACGACGAGCAGGGTCAGCGCGGCGGCGCACGGCTCGTTAGCGCGCTGAAGGCGATGCAGGCGAGCGATCCCGCTTATGCCGACGTGGCGGTGCAGGAGATGCCGTGCCTGTTCGCCTGCCAGGATTTCTGCACGATCCACCTCCGCGCGCCCGCCAAGGTCGGCTATGTGCTCGGCCGTTTCGAGCCGACCGAAGACGCTGCCCGTGCGATCTTGGATTACGCACGGCTCTACGGCGAGAGTGCGTTCGGACAGGTGCCGTTCAAGCAATGGCCGCAGGGCGTGAAGGGCCACTTCATCACCCGCACGCCGCCCGCCGGGTTCGTCGTGGAATGACCTTTTTTCCGACGGCCGGGGCATTTCTAACATCCTTGAGCGCGTTGCCGCAGCCGGACGAAGCTGCTCGATTGGCGGCAGTGGCGCGGCAGGGCGAACTGACCAAGCCGCCGGGCTCGCTCGGGCGGTTGGAAGAGATTGCCGTCTTCATGGCCGGCTGGCAGGGCCATGAACGCCCGCGGCTCGATCGCGGCCGGGTGGTGATCTTCGCGGGTAATCACGGCATCGTCGATCGCGGCGTCAGTGCGTTTCCGGCCTCCGTCACCGCGCAGATGGTGGCCAATTTCCAACATGGCGGTGCGGCGATCAATGCGCTGTCGCGCGCGGCGGGGCTCGATCTCAAAGTCGTTCCGCTCGACCTCGACCGGCCGACCATCGATTTCACCGTCGCCCCGGCGATGTCGGAGGAGGAATGCCTCGATGCGATCAACGCGGGCGCCGCAGTCGTTGCGGACGCGCCCGACCTGATCGTGCTCGGCGAGATGGGGATCGGCAACTCGACCTCCGCCGCCGCGCTGTGCCTCGCCAGCTTCGATGGCTCGGCACGCGACTGGGTCGGGCCCGGTACGGGAGTCGACGACGACGGCATGGCCCGCAAGATCGCGACCGTGGAGGCCGGGCTGGCGCTGCACCGGGACGCACTGACCACCCCGTTCGAGACGCTACGCAGGCTTGGCGGTCGTGAACTTGCGGCGATCGCTGGCGCGGTCCTCGCGGCGCGTCTGGCCGGCGTACCCGTCATGCTCGACGGCTTCATATGCTGTGCCGCGGTCGCGCCGATCGCCGCTGCGTGCCCGGATATCCTCGCACATTGTCTTGCCGGCCACGTGTCGGCCGAGCCGGGTCATGCGCGCCTGTTGCGGGCATTGGGCCTCGATCCGCTGCTATCGCTAGGCATGCGGCTCGGCGAGGGAAGCGGCGCGGCGACTGCGACGTTGCTCGTTCGTGCGGCGCTGGCGGCGCATGACGAGATGGCGACCTTTGCCGAGGCGGGGGTCTCAGTCGCGTGACCGGTTCGCACATGCTGTACCTGATGCGGCATGGTGCTCCCGTCCGCGAAGGCCTGTTGCTGGGGCGAACGGACGATCCGGTAACGGAGGCCGGTATTGCGGCGTGCGTCCAGCGAGCCGCAGGGCTGGAGGTTGCTGCGATCGTGTCGTCCGGTCTGAGGCGTACGCGCGATTGCGCGACGGCGATCGGCAGCGCGCGGGGCATCGTCGGCGAGGTCGATCGACGGTGGCGCGAACTCGACTTTGGAGCATGGGACGGCTTGCGTCCCGCCGATGTCGATCCGGCCGCCTTCGCGCGGTTCCACGATGATCCGGACGCCGCCCCGCCGCCGGATGGTGAGCGATGGTCGTCGTTGTTGGACCGTGTCGGCAATGCCTTGGCGGTACTTCCCCCGGTGCCGACGTTGGTCGTCACGCACGGTGGCGCTATCCGGGCGGCGCTGGCGGACCTGTGCGGGTTCGATCGTCGTCAGACATGGGCGTTCGACCTGCCTTATGCCGCGCTCGTGTCGTTGCGGATCTGGCCTGGGCCGGATCGGACTGTTCAGATCGTCGGGCTGGCGACGTGAAGCGGCTGGTCATCGCTTTCGGTTTCCTGACGCGCCTGCCGATGCCGCGGGTCGAGGCCGGGGCTCACGACTTTGCCGCGGCGATCCGATACTATCCGCTCGTCGGACTGGCGATCGGCGTGCTCGTCGCTGCGGCGGGATGGGCAGGCGCATCGATCGACCCCTGGACCGGGGCATGCACCGCATTGCTGACGTGGATCGCCGTCACGGGCGTATTGCATCTCGACGGGCTGGCCGATCTTTCCGACGGACTGGGCGCGGCGCATGGCGATCGGACGCGGTTGCTCGCGGTGATGGCCGATCCGCATATCGGCAGCTTCGGCGTCGTCGCGATCGTCGCCCAGATGATCGCCAAGCTGGTTCTGCTGCACGCGGTCGGGTCGAAGGCGTGGTGGCTGGTCATCCTGGTGCCGTTTGCGGCCCGCATGGGACCGCTAGCCTGGGCAGTCCTGTTGCCGCCGTTGCGGGCGGGCGGATTGGGCGCCGCGGTCGCCGGCGCAGTCCGATCGCGCGACCTGGTCGGCTGGGGACTCCTCCTGACGCTCGCTGCCGTCGCTGCTCCGGCGCTAATGGCGGTTCCACTCCTGATACTGGCCGTCGCCGCGTGGTTGCGGCGTAAACTGGGAGGCGTGACCGGAGACGCGCACGGGGCGGGGATCGAGCTTGTCGAGACCGGCGTCCTGCTCGCTTTTGCCATCGCCGGTGCGTCAGCCGGCGCGCTGGGCTAGGTCGAGCATCGCATCGAGATCGACGTGACGTTCGAGCGTTGCCGCGATCGCGTCGAGTGCGGCATCGATCGAGGTAGCATGGTCCGGTCCGACCGCGTTGACGCCGAGCCGCGCCAGCCACGCTCCGCGTTGCTCGGCAAGCCCGAACAGGCCGTGGACATAACTCCCGTGAACCAGTCCGTCGGCGCTCGTGGCGCCTTCCGCACTGCCGTCGGAGCGATGACCGACGGGGCGGTTCAGGTCGCCGCCGGTCGTCGCGCCCATGTGCATCTCATAGCCTTCGAAGCGCGCGCCGTTGGCGATCCCCTCGATCCGCTCGAGCGTCTTGGTCGCCGTGAGAACCGTGTCGACATCGAGCAGCCCAAGCCCCGCGATCGTCGTCGCCGTGCCTTCGATACCGTGCGGATCGGCGATGCTGCGACCCAGCATCTGGTAGCCGCCGCAGAGCCCCAGCACGGGCTTTCCCCGGCGGTGGTGCGCGAGGATGTCGATGTCCCAGCCTTGCGCGCGCAGGAAGGCGAGATCGGGGATCGTGGCTTTCGAGCCGGCCAGCACGATCATGTCCGCCTCGGGGATCGGGGTGCCGGGCGGGACCATCACCAGCGCGACGCCGGGTTCTAGGCGTAGCGGATCGAGGTCGTCGAAATTGGCGATCCGCGGCGTGATCGGGCAGGCGATCGTCACACGACGTTCGACCGACGCAGAAGGGCGTTCGAGGATCACTGCGTCTTCGCTGGGCAATCGCGCTGCGTCAGTTAGCCAGGGTACGACGCCGTAGCCGCGCCATCCGCTGCGTGCTCCGATCGCCCGATAGCCGTCGTCGAACAGTGTGGGATCGCCGCGGAACTTGTTGACGAGGAAGCCGTGAATCATCGCCGCGTCGGCAGGGTCGATCACCGCGCGCGTGCCGACGATCGAGGCGATGACCCCACCGCGGTCGATATCGCCGACCAGAATCACGGGGACGTTGGCGGCGCGGGCGAACCCCATGTTGGCGATGTCGCCTGCGCGCAGGTTGATCTCCGCCGGGCTCCCCGCGCCCTCGACGATTACGAGGTCGCAGCTTGCCGACAGTCGTTCGAAGCTGTCGAGCACGTCGACGAGCAATCCTTCGCGCCCTTCCCGCCACCGCGCGGCGGCGAGCGTACCGCGGACTTGCCCACGGACGATCAGCTGCGACGTGCGATCGCCCTGCGGCTTGAGCAGTACCGGGTTCATATCGACGCTCGGCTCGACCCGACACGCGATCGCCTGCGTCGCCTGAGCGCGGCCGATCTCGCCACCGTCGGCGGTGACCGCCGCGTTGTTCGACATGTTCTGTGGCTTGAACGGTCGGACCGAAAGGCCGCGGTTGGCGAACGCGCGGCACAGTCCGGCGACGAGCACTGACTTGCCGACATCGGAGCCGGTGCCCTGGAGCATCAAAGCCGCCATGCGAGTACTCCGGCGACGACGAGGAGAAGGATGCAGGCCCGACGATAGATCCCGAGTGCCGCGCGGAGGTCCGTGGCGGTCACGTCGGCGCGACCCTCGCCGATATAGGGTTTCGCGGTGATGACACCGTCATAGGCGATCGGTCCGGCAAGACGAAGGCCCAGCGCGCCGGCCATTGCCGCCTCGGGCCACCCTGCGTTGGGTGAGGCATGGTTGCCAGCATCGCGTACCATCGTCCGCCAACCGCCCCAGCCGGCAACGCAAAGCAAAACGCCGCTGATCCGCGCGGGGATGAGGTTGGCGACGTCGTCGGTCCGCGCCGCCGCCCAGCCGAATGCGCGCCATCGGGCCTCTCGGTGTCCGATCAGGCTGTCCGCGGTGTTGATCGCCTTGTACGCCCAGAGGCCCGGCAGGCCGGCGACCAGTAGCCAGAACAGCGGTGCGACGACGCCGTCGCAGACGCTTTCCGCGAGGCTCTCGATCGCGGCGCGCGCGACGCCCGCCTCGTCGAGCGTCGCGACGTCCCGGCCGACGATCATCGCGACGCGGGCGCGGGCTGCTTCGAGATCGCCGGTTTCGCGGGCGCGCGCGACCGGCACGATATGGTCGTACAGGCTGCGGATCGCGAGCCCAGGCGCCGCCATCAGGGCGATCGCGATCCAGGCCATGGGGCCGAGTATCCAGCGCGCGACGGACGTTGCGGCGAGCGCTACTGCAACGGCTATTCCGATGAGTGAGACGATCGTGACGACACCGGCGGCGCGACGGACCGTGCCCGATAGGGTAGGGCGGTTCCAACGCGTCTCAGCCCAGCCGATCATCCATGCGAAGCCACCAACCGGATGACCGATCCGAGCATAGAGCGGCGCCGGCCAGCCGACCGCCGCGTCTATGATGATCGCCAGCACGGCGACCGGCTCAACCACCGCCAAGCGCCTCGTCGAGCCGTGCAAAGGCTTGGTCGCTGCCCGGGACGCCCATACGAAGCCAGCGCGGCGAATGATCGAAGGT